>DATJVS010000020.1:0-10995 GCA_035501715.1 Usitatibacter sp. | reverse complement strand
CGCGTCCGCCTGGCGTTCCGCCGTCTCCTGCGACTTCCTGGCGGCGACGCTGTTGCCCGTCGTTCCTCCGACGCGCACCGTGAGGCGCAGGTTCGCCCCGAGGTGCGGCGCGAGCGCCGCCTTGAGCTTGTCCTGGTACGCCCGTTCCGCATACATGCGATGCGTTTCGGGCACGACGAGCTCGAGGTGCCCGTTCCCGAACGACACGAGCTCGCCGTGGCGAGCGACCATTCCCGCCATCCCGGTGAGGCCCAGCTTCTCCACGTAGGCCGCCCAGTCGCCATCGAATGCAGGCGCCGCGATTCCGGGCGATGCCACGGCCGGGGAGCTCGCATCGGATCGGGTCGCCACGACCGGCGCAGCCGTAGCCGGCGGCACGGAGGCACGCGCGATCTTTGCCGCGGGCTGCTTCGCGATGGGCGCCTCGCCTCCGGCGCGCGCGATCTCCCCGGGCGGCACGGCGAACGAGAGCATCCGCAGGAGCGCCATGCTGAAGCCCGCGAACTCGTCCGGCGCGAGCGAAAGGTCGCGCCGCGCGAGCAATGCGATCTGGTACATCACCTGGACCTGGCCCGCATCGAGCCGCCGGGCGAGCGCCGAGACTCGCGTCGCATCGGCATCGTCGGAGTCCGGCGCGATCCCCGCCTGCGCGAGCGCGATGCGATGCAGCATCGCCGCGATCTCCTCGAGCGCCGCATCGAGGGAGATGCTGCGCGAGGCGATGCGCTCGGCCTCGCGCAAGGTGCCTGGCCCATCGCCGTCGGCCACCCGCTCGAGGAGCGGCCACAGGAGGTCGCCGCCGAGCGATCCGAGCATGTCGGAGACCTGTGCCGCGCCCACCTTGCCCCCGCCGTGGGCGATCGCCTGGTCGAGGAGGCTCAGGCTGTCGCGGATGCTTCCCGCCGCGGCCTTGGCGAGCAGCGGCAGCGCGGCTTCCTCGAAGGGAATCTTCTCTTCCGTGAGGACGCGCTTCAGGTGCCCCGCGATCAGCTGCGGCGTGAGCGGCTTGAGATTGAATTGCAGGCAGCGCGACAGGATCGTGACCGGAAGGCGCTGCGGGTCCGTGGTCGCGAGGATGAACTTCACGTGCTCGGGCGGCTCCTCGAGCGTCTTCAGCATCGAGTTGAAGGCGTGGCGCGAGAGCATGTGCACCTCGTCGATGAGGTACACCTTGAAGCGCCCCACCACCGGCATGTACGCGGCGGTATCGAGCAGCTCGCGCATCTCGTCCACCTTGGTGTTGGTGGCGGCGTCCACTTCCATGAGGTCCACGAAGCGGCCCGCGTCGATCTCGGTGCACGCGCGGCACTTGCCGCACGGATGCGCGCTGATGCCGTTGGTCTCGCAGTTGATCGCCTTGGCGAGGATGCGCGCGAGCGTTGTCTTGCCCACGCCGCGGGTGCCGGTGAAGAGATAGGCGTGGTGCAGGCGCTTGGATTCGAGCGCGTTGGCGAGCGCCGTGACCACGTGGGGCTGCCCCACGATCTCCTCGAAGACGCGGGGACGCCACTTGCGCGCGAGGACTTGGTAGGTCATCAGCGGTTGGAAGGGGGGAGAGGCGAGCCTGACCCCCGGCACTTGAAGGAATCGACTATGGCTGCTTCGTTCCCGACCTGACCAGGTTCATCGCTCTTCAATGCGGGGAGGCCCGCCGGAGACAATTATACAGGCCCGCGACGTCATTTCGCGCAGGTCCGAAAGCCCGCGAACATGTCGCCCCGGTGGGGCAGGTAGAAGTTGCGGTAGCGCGGGTTGGCGATGCGGCTTCGCGTGACGAAGCTCGCGCCGCGCAGCACGTAGTGATCGTGGAACCATGGCTGCGAATAGTCGCGATAAGGGCCCGGCGCGAAGCCCGGATGCGGCTCGAACGGCGTCGAAGTCCACTCCCACACCTCGCCCCACGAGAAATCGTCGCCCAGGGCACGCGCCGCGAATTCCCACTCGCTTTCCGTGGGTAACCGCCGCCCCGCCCAATCGCAATAGGCCTGCGCTTCCGCCAGCGAGACGTGGACCATGGGCTCGCCCGCCTCGATGGGGATCCAGCGATCGAAGCGCCGCCGCTGCCACGCGCCGTCGATCTTGCGCCAGTAGCGCGGAGCGGCAGTTTGCGTCTCATCCACGTAGCGCGCGTACTCGCCCTGCGTCGCCGGATGCGAGGCGATGGTGAAGGGTGCGAGCTGCACAACCTTCGGCGGCGCCTCGTTGTCGAAGACGAAATCGCCGCGGGCCGTTCCCTGCGCGAACTCACCGCCCGCGAGCGCGATCTCGCGCACCGGCGCCTCGGGGGCGAACGCCCGCGCCCGCAGCTGCATGCGCGGCGGCGCCGGCAGCCCCAGCGTCTGCAAGGTCATGAGCAGCGCCTCGCCGTGCATGTCCTCGTGCACCACCGCGAGCTTGAAGAAGTAACGCTCCTCTTCGGACGCCGTGGCCAGCGCTTCGCGAGCGGCATCGAGCGTATCGGAGAGGTACGTGCGCACCCCCTGGGCGTCGGGCAGGTCGAGCGCCCAGCGCGTGGCGTGCGGGACGGTGCTCGAATTGAACATGCCGTCGGCGTCGGGAAGGAGCGTCGGACTCGAATCGTCGCCGCCGCGCAGGCACCAGTACTCCTGGAACCACGCGACGTGCGCCAATTCCCAGAGCGGCAGGTTCACGATGGGGATGCGCTCGACACGGAGGCGATCCAGGTCGAGATGGCCGTAGATGGCGAGCGTGCGGGCACGGGCATCCACGAGCGCCTGGTCCAGCCGCTCGCCTTCGTATAATCCACGGATGGTCTCGGTCGCCAAGGCTGTCGTCATCATCGTCACGCCGGGTACGAGGAGCGCGAACAACGGCAACTGGCGCACCGCCGCGCGGTGGGCCACGATGCTGCGCGATCGCTACCGGGTCATTGTACAGAGCGAGTGGGACGGCGCGCGCTGCGATGCGCTGCTCGCCCTGCACGCCCGGCGAAGCGCCGATTCCATCGCGCGGTTCCACGACGCGAACGGTTCGCGCCGCCTCGCCGTAGTGCTCACCGGCACCGACCTCTACAAGGACCTTCCGGCGGGAAACGCCGAGGTGGGCCGCTCGCTCGATGCCGCCGGCCGCGTCGTGGTGCTGCAGCGGCAGGCGCTTCATTCGCTCGAGGCCCGCTGGCGGCGCAAGGCCGGCGTGATCTTCCAGTCGGCGACTCTCCTTCGCCCCCGCCGCAAGTCTCGCGGAGCGCTGCACTGCGTCGCCGTGGGGCACCTGAGAAGCGAGAAGGATCCGCGCACGCTCTTTGCCGCGATGCGCCTCGTGCCCAGGGAGTTGCCCGTCACGTTGCGCCACATCGGCGCGCCCCTGGATCCCGCGCTCGCCCGCGAGGCGCGTGCGCTTGCGAAGGAAGACTCGCGCTACCGCTATTCCGGCGCCCTGCCCCACGGCCTCGCGCGCGCCGCGATCCACTCGGCGCACCTGCTCGTGCATCCGTCGGTGATGGAAGGCGGCGCCAACGTGATCTCGGAAGCGATCGCGTCGGGCACCGCGGTCCTGGCGAGCCGCATCGAGGGAAACGTGGGATTGCTGGGGCGCGGCTATCCCGGCTACTTCGAGCCCGGCGATGCATCCGGATTGGCCGCCCGCCTCGTACAAGCGTGCAAGGACGGACGCTACCGGATGCGCCTGGAAAAGGCCTGCGCAGAGCACCGGGCGGCGCTTTCCCCGGCGGCGGAGCGGCGATCGTTACGCAACCTTCTGTCCGGCCTGCTCGCGTAAGGGCGGCGGTAGAATTGCGACTAACCCGTAGGAAAGGCCCGGGATCCCCATGGACATGCAGGTGAAGCTCACGCAGTTCAGCCACGGCGGCGGGTGCGGCTGCAAGATCGCCCCCGGTGTCCTGGAGCAGATTCTCTCCAAGAGCGCCCCGGGGATCTTGCCCAGGGACCTGCTGGTGGGCATCGAGACCAGCGACGACGCCGCGGTGTATCGGATCAACGACAGCCAGGCGATCGTGGCCACGACGGATTTCTTCATGCCCATCGTGGACGATCCGTTCGACTTCGGCGCCATCGCCGCGACCAACGCGATCTCCGACGTGTATGCGATGGGCGGCATCCCACTGTTCGCGCTGGCGCTGGTCGGCATGCCCGTGAACCAGATCCCGCTCGAGGTGATCCGCAAGATCCTCGAAGGCGGCGAGTCGGTCTGCGCGCGCGCCGGCATTCCCATCGCGGGCGGGCACACCATCGATTCCGTCGAGCCCATCTATGGCCTGGTCGCCATCGGGCTCGTGGACCCGAGGAATCTCAAGCGCAACTCGGGCGCGCGCATCGGCGACAAGCTCGTGCTGGGCAAGCCCATCGGCGTGGGCGTGCTCTCGGCGGCGTTGAAGAAGGGCCGCCTGGACGACGCGGGCTACAAGGCGATGATCGACGCCACCACGAAGCTCAACACGCCCGGCACGAAGCTGGGCAAGCTCGAGGGCGTCCACGCGCTCACCGACGTGACGGGCTTCGGGATCCTGGGGCACCTGCTCGAGATGGCGAAGGGCTCGAACGCGTCGGCCAAGCTCGACTGGCCCTCGATTCCGCTGCTGCCCGGCGCGTACGATTTCGCGCGCGAAGGCATCGCCACGGGCGCGTCGGGACGCAACTGGACGGGATACGGAGAGCGCATCACGCTGGGCGGGACCATCGGGGAGGCGGAGAGGATCCTGCTCACCGACCCGCAGACGAGCGGCGGGCTGCTCGTGGCGTGCGCGCCGTCGTCCGTGGACGAAGTGATGCAGGTATTCCGCGCGGAGGGATTCGACCATGCAGCGATCGTCGGAGAGATCGTCGAAGGGCAAGGGCACGTCCGTGTGGGCTGAAGTCGCGGCGCGGGGCACGCCGCTCGCCGAGCGCTTGCGCGCGGTGCGCGACGTCACGCGGAACCTCGCCGAGCCCCTGTCGGCCGAGGACTGCGCGATCCAGTCGATGCCGGACGCGAGCCCCGTCAAGTGGCACCTCGCGCACACCACTTGGTTCTTCGAGACCTTCATCGTCTCCAAGGCAGCTCCCGAGCGCGCGCCTTTCCATCCGGCCTTCCGTGTGCTCTTCAATTCGTACTACAACGCGGTGGGCGAGAAGCACCCGCGCCCGCAGCGCGGGCTTCTCTCGCGCCCGTCGCTCGACGAGGTCCTCGCCTATCGCGCTCATGTGGAAGATGCGCTCCTCGAGCTCATCGCCGCGAACCGCCTCGATGCCGCGATGCTTCGCCTCGTGGAGCTGGGCATCCAGCACGAGCAGCAGCACCAGGAGCTGATCCTCACGGATCTCAAGCACATGCTCTCGTGCAATCCGCTGAAGCCCGTGTATCGCAAGACCTGGCCGCTCACGTCGATCCAGACGATGCCGGCCGCGTGGATCCGCGTCGCGGGCGGCGAAAAGCGCATCGGCCACGAGGGCGCAGGCTTCTCGTTCGACAACGAAACGCCGCGCCACCGCGTATGGGTGGACGGTTTCGAAATCGCCTCGCGCCCCGTGACCCACGGCGACTTCATCGACTTCATCGAGGACGGCGGCTATCGGCGCCCGGAGCTCTGGCTGTCCATGGGCTGGGACACGGTGAACGCGCGCGCCTGGGAAGCACCCCTTTACTGGGAAAAGCGCGACGGCGAGTGGCACACCTTCACGCTGCACGGCATGGTGCCCGTGGAGCGCAACACGCCCGTCTGCCACGTGAGCTTCTTCGAGGCCGACGCCTTCGCCCGCTGGGCCGGCGCGCGCCTGCCCACGGAAGCGGAGTGGGAAGTGGCGTCGCAACGCGCGAGCCCCGAGGGCAATTTCCAGGAAAGCGGCGCGCTGCACCCGCTCGCGTTGCGCGAAGCGCCCGCGGCCGGCGAGATCGCGCAGATGTTCGGCGACGTCTGGGAGTGGACCCGCAGCGACTACGCGCCCTACCCGGGCTTTCGCATCGCCGAAGGCGCGGTGGGCGAGTACAACGGCAAGTTCATGGTGAACCAGTACGTGCTGCGCGGCGGCTCGTGCGCCACACCCGCGTCGCACATCCGCGCAACCTATCGCAATTTCTTTCCTGCCGATGCGCGCTGGCAGTTCTCGGGGGTGCGCCTCGCGCGCGACGCGTAGTGCACGGAGCCGACCTCGGGCGCGCCATCGCGTCCTACCGCGCGCTGGCGCCGCAATACGACGCACGGACCCATCGGATCGACGTGGTGCGCCGGCGTGCCATCGACGCGCTCGAGCTTCGCCCCGGAGACACGGTGATCGATGCCGGATGCGGGACGGGCTGGTGCCTGCCGCGGCTGATGGAGCGCGTGGGGACCACGGGGCGCGTCATCGCGTTCGATCCGTCGCGCGAGATGCTCGCGCTCGCGCGCTCGCGCCTGGACGGCGCCGCGAGCCGAGCGATCCTCATCGAATCGCCCGCGCAGACGGTGACGCTGCCCGCGGCGCCCGATGCGATCCTCTTCAGCTTCACTCACGATCTCGTGTGCTCGGGCGGCGCGCTCGACAACGTGCTGGGACAGGCGAAGCCCGGAACGCGCGTGGCCGCCGCCGGCACGAAGCTCTACGCGCCATGGCTGTTTCCCGCGAACTGGTTCGTGAAGATGCGGCACCGGGGATACATCACGGATTTCGAATCCCTCGGCGCCCCGTGGGCCGGGCTGGCTTCGCGCCTCACCGATTTCCGCCTCGTGGGCGGGCCCTTCACCCAGCACTACGTCGCCACGGGGCGCGTTCGCGCGCGCTAGGACGCGTAGAAGACGAAGTAGCCGCCGTCCGCGCTTTCCCAGTGGCGCACGGAGGCGAAGCCCGCGGCGGAGAGGAGCGCGGCGAATTCGTCGGGCAGGTACTTGTAGGAATTTTCGGTGTGGATGCGCTCGCCCGCGGCGAAGCGGCGTTGCGCATCGCCCAGGCGCACCACGACATCGCGCACGGCCTCCAGGTGCATCTCGATGCGCCCGCGCGACTCGCTGTAGAAGCCGCGATGCACGAAGGCGTCGAGCGGAAAGTCGAAACCGAAGCGGCGATTCAGGTGCACCAGCGCGTTGCGGTTGAATGCGGCGGTCACGCCCAGCGCATCGTCGTAGGCCGCATCGAGGCGCGCCTTGTCCTTCTTGCCGTCCACGCCGATCAACAGGCCGCTGCCCGCGCGCGCCGCGCACTGCGAGCGCACCTTGGCGAGGAACCCCTTCGCCTCGTCGGGCGTGAAGTTGCCGATGCTCGATCCCGGATAGAAGAACGTGCACGGGCGTGAATCGAGGATGCCTTCGAGGGGAAGGCCGCGCGTGAAGTCCGCGACCACGCCGATCATCTCCACCTCGGGGAAATCGGGCGCGATGCGTGCAAGGGCGGATTCGATCTCGGCCGCGGCGATGTCCACGGCCACGTAGCGCGCGGGCGCCACGTAGGACAGCCACCCTTCGGCCTTGCAGCAATCGCCCGCGCCCAGGTCCACGAACTGCCGGCCCTTGCCGATCGCATCGGCGATGTCGCTGCGATGCTCGCGGAAGAGCGCGGTCTCGGTGCGCGTGGGGTAGTACTCGGGCAGCCGGCAGATGGCGCCGTAGAGCGCGCAGCCCAGCTCGTCGTAGAAGTACTTGGGCTCGATGCGCGCGGGATTCGCGGCGAGGCCCTCGATCACTCGCGCGCGCTCGTCGCTCGCCACGGTCTCCAGGCGATCGACGATGCGGTACTGCACCGGCTTCGCGTCAGGCATGTCCCGCTTCGGCGAGCAGCGACTCGATCAGCTTGAACGATTCGCCCTCGCCCCAGTTGCGCTCGCCATAGACCCAATAGCGCACGTGCCCCTTCGAATCGACGAGGAAGGTCATGGGCAGCCCCTGCACGCGCCAACCGCTGGCGGCGGTGTTCTCGGGACCGAGCCACACGGGAATATCGAGCTTGGCGCGCTTGAGATACCGGCTGATTGTCTCGGGCGATTCGCCGTCGTTCACGGTGACGAGCTCGAAGGGCTTGCCGGCGAACGCCTTCGGCAGCTTCGCGAGCGCGGGCAGCTCTTCCTTGCACGGCCCGCACCACGTCGCCCAGAAATTCACGAGCACGACGCGCCCCTGGAGGTCGCGCAGGTCCACGCTCTTGCCCTCCAGCGATTTCGTCGTGAGCACGGGCGTGGGACGGTCGCCCCACGGGCGGATCGGATCCTCGTCGGCGAGGGCGACCGCGGCCGCCGCGAACACGAGCGCCGCGGCGGCGCGAGCGGCGTAGCTCAGGCGAGCTCCTTCGACGTGATCGTGTACTTGAAGCCGTCGGAGTCGAGCGAGTCGAGGCGCCCCGCGGCGGTCTCGGCCTGCGGATACATGAGGAACGGAAGCGAGCCGCGACTGGAGCCGGGCAGCGTGATGTCGTTGCCGGTGTTGTACGCGAGCCAGTTCATCTCCCACGAGCCGAAGAGCCGCTTCCTCGCGGCGAGCACCATGGGGTCGTCGGGCTTCTTGCCGCCGTCTTCCTCGAGGATCACCTTGCGCACGTCGGCCGGATCGACGGGGATCCAGCCGTACCCCGCGCTGTAGAACTCGGCGCGGCAGTGCTGCGCCTTGGTGATGTCGCCCGCCTTGCCCAGGCTCTTGTAGCCCAGCTTCGAATTGGCCACGCGCACGCCGTACACGTCGCGCGCCGGGATGCCCTGCGAACGCGCGAACGCCACGAAGAGCGCATTGAGGTCCGCGCACTTGCCGCCCCACGTCTTGGTCTCGAGCATGAAGTTGATGTCGCCCTTGCCGCAGCCTCGCGTCTTCGGATCCCGATAGGTGTTGTCGCAGATCCATTCGTAGATCGCGCGCGCCTTCTCGATGTCGTTGCCCGCGCCCTTCACGATGTCCGAGGACATCTGCTTCACCAGGCCCTCGGTGGGGACGTGCTCCGAAGCCGTCGTGTAGCGCGCGAGCATCGCGGGATTTTCCGGCGGCACGTGTCCCGGCTTGGAAAGGTCCACCGCGATGTCGGCGGTGGCGAAGTGCTGCGTGTGCACGAGCACCGGCGCCACACCCGCCGGCCACTGCGCCCACACGAGGCGCGTGCCCGACGACCAGTCCGTCGAGATGCCGCACGATCCGCCCTCGGCGGTGAAGCTGTTGCCGAGGCTCTTCTGGAAACGCGTGTCCCACGCAAGCGGCGTGGGCAGCCACGCGAGCGTCGGCCCTTCGGGGTGCAGCACCTCGATTCGCGCGGTGACCTCGAAGATCCGCCATCCGTCGAAAGCGGTGGCGTCGGCGAAGGCCCGGCCGACGGCGGCGGGAAGGACCACACCCGCGGAAGCAAGTCCCGAATAGCGAAGGAAATCACGGCGATCCATGACGCGGCTCCTGTCGGTTTCTAGAGGGGTAAAGGGGATGCATCCATGATAGCGCGGTACGCGTGGCGGAGGGACATGGATTCATCCCGTAAAATTACGGCGATGCCCGCTGCGCACCCTTCGCTCGCCCTCGCCTTCGGACTCGCCTTCGAGGACCTTTATTCCCGTTCCGGCCTGGAAAGGTTGGATGCGGAGTTCATGGCCGCGCTCGCCGCCGCCGATTGCGCCCTGCGCGATCGCTTCGAGGCCGCTCGCGCGGACCCCGCGAAGCTCGCCACCAGGGACGAGGCGGAACTGCTCATCGCGATCGCGCCGCATCTCGACCGCTTCATCGCGAAGCTCTTCGCGATCGAGGACGAATGGCAGGACCTGGTGGAGAGCCACCATCGCCTGGCGCCACTCTTCCGCGTGAAGCGCAAGTTCGTGCAGCGCCGCGCGATGCTCAAGTACAAGGCCGATGTGGCCGCGACGTTCGACGGATCGGCGCTCGAGGCGGACGTGGCTCGGAGGATCGGCGGGCAATTCGAAGAGCTTCCTTTCGCCGAACACATTCTTCGCTGGATGGCCGACGAGCCCGCGCACGGCGAGGACCTCGGCGTGGCCGAGCGCTTCGCCGCCTGGGCGGCGCACACGGAGGATGGCCGCTGGCGTTACCGCAGCGGCGTGTTGTTCAAGCCTCCCCAGCGCGTCGATCCGATGCATCTCGTTCCCCTGCAAACAGACGTTTCTCGCGGATATTCCGTCCACACGCTGCACCACATCCGTCGCCGCGAAGGCTTCGCCCTTACGGACCCGGGCACCAACCTCGCCGGCGCCCTCGACGAAGCCAACTACTGCATCTGGTGCCACGAGCAGGGCAAGGACTCGTGCTCCAAGGGATTGAAGGAAAAGAGCGGGGAATTCAGGAAGAGCCCCTTCAACGTGCCACTGGCGGGTTGCCCGCTCGAAGAGCGCATCTCGGAATTCCACAAGCTGAAGACCGAGGGCTGGGCCGTGGGCGCGCTCGCGATGATCGTCGTGGACAACCCCACGGTGTGCGCCACGGGCCATCGCATCTGCAACGACTGCATGAAGGCGTGCATCTACCAGCGCCAGGACCCGGTGGACATTCCGCAGGCAGAGACGCGCACGCTGAAGGACGTGCTGGGGCTGCCGTGGGGATTCGAGATCTATTCGCTGCTCACGCGCTGGAATCCACTGAACCTGCGCCGGCCGCTGCCGCGCCCCGAGACCGGCAAGCGCGTGCTCGTGGTGGGCATGGGACCGGCGGGCTTCACGGTGGCGCATCACCTCATGAACGATGGGCACACGGTGGTGGGCATCGACGGATTGAAGATCGAGCCGCTCGAAGCCTCGGTCTCGGGCGTGAAGCCCAACGGCGAACGCGTGGCGTTCCGCCCCGTCCGCGATATCGCCGAGCTGCAGGAGCCGCTCGACAAGCGCGTGATGGCCGGCTTCGGCGGCGTCGCGGAATACGGCATCACCGTGCGCTGGGACAAGAATTTCCTCAAGGTCGCGCGATTGCTGGTCGAGCGCCGCGCGCAGTTCGCCATGTTCGGCGGCGTGCGCTTCGGTGGAACGCTCACGGCCGAAGGCGCCTTCGCCATGGGCTTCGACCACATCGCGCTCGCCGCGGGCGCCGGCAAGCCCACCGTGCTCGACATGCCCAACGGCCTCGTGCGCGGCGTGCGCACGGCCTCCGACTTCCTCATGGCG
>DATJVS010000019.1:0-12266 GCA_035501715.1 Usitatibacter sp. | reverse complement strand
TCGGCGATCACGAGCTTCTGCCGTTTCGGGTCTTCCGCGTACTGGCGCTTGCGGATCGACCAGCTGATGTCGTTGCCGGCGAGGTCGCCCACGCGGAAGGGCCCCATCACCATGCCGAACTTCTCCATGGCCTTGTCGATCTGCTGGATCGAGGCGCCTTCCTCCAGCAGCGCGTTGGCCTCGCCCGCGTAGTACTTGAGCATGCGGTTGCCGATGAAGCCGTCGCACACGCCCGAGACCACCGCGGTCTTGCGGATCTTCTTCGCGAGGTCCATGACCGTCGCGAGCACGTCCTTCGCCGTCTTCTCTCCCCGCACCACCTCCAGGAGCTTCATCACGTTGGCCGGGCTGAAGAAGTGCATCCCCAGGACGTCCTGCGGCCGCTTCGTGACGTCGGCGATGTGGTTCACGTCCAGCGTGGACGTGTTGGTCGCGAGGATCGCGCCCGGCCTGGCGAGCGCGTCGATCTGCCTGAAGACGGTCTCCTTGACGCCCATCTCCTCGAACACCGCCTCGATCACGAGATCCGCGTCGCCCATGTCCTTGAAGTCGAGCGAGGGCCTGAGCAACGCCATGCGCTCGGCCATCCTGGCCTCCGTGAGCCGCCCCTTCTTCACCGTGCCCTCGTAGTTCTTGCGGATCGTGGCCACGCCCCGGTCGAGCGCTTCCTGCTTCATCTCGAGGATCGTCACGGGGATGCCCGCGTTGAGGAAGTTCATCGCGATGCCGCCGCCCATCGTGCCCGCGCCGATCACGGCGACCTTCGAGATCTTGCGCCTCGGCGTGTCCTCGGGCACGTCGGCGATCTTGCCTGCGGCGCGCTCGCCGAAGAACGCGTGGCGGAGGGCGCGCGATTCGGGACCCATCAGCAGGTCGGTGAAGCCCTCGCGCTCGATGCGAAGGCCTTCCTCGAAGGGCTTGTCCACGGAGGCCGCGACGCAATCGATGCACTTCAAGGGCGCGGGGAAGTTCTTCGACATCGCACCCACGGTGTTGCGCGCGAACTGCAGGAACGCTTCCGGGTTGTCGTGCTTCACCTTCCTGTCGCGCAGGAGCTCGAGGGGGCGCTTCTCGGCGACGACCTTCTTCGCGAACGCCACCGCGCCTTCGACGAAATCGCCCTCGATGATCTCGGCGAACAATCCGAGCGCCGCCAATTGCTCCGACGGCACGCTCGCGCCCGAGACGATCATGTTGAGCGCCGCCTCCAGGCCGATGGCGCGCGGCAGGCGCTGCGTGCCGCCCGCGCCCGGGAGCAGTCCCAGCTTCACTTCCGGCAGCGCCACCTGCGTTCCCGGCGCGGCCACGCGGAAGTGGCAGGCGAGCGGCAGCTCGAGCCCGCCGCCCATCGCCACCGTATGCATCGCGGCGACGACAGGCTTGGGGCTTTGCTCGAACGCGGTGATCAGCGTGCGAAGCGTGGGCTCGGCCAGCATCTTCGGCGTGTTGAATTCGCGGATGTCGGCGCCGCCCGAGAACGCCTTGCCGGCGCCCGTGAGCACGATCGCCTTCACGTTCGCGTCGGCGAGCGCGCGGTCCAGGCCCTCGAGCGCGGCCAGGCGCACGGCGTGGCTCATGCCGTTCACCGGCGGATTGTCCAGCGTGATGAGGGCGACTTCGCCTCTCGTTTCGTAGCGGGCCGTGCCCGTTGCCTTTTCCACGACGTCTCCTTGGTTTCGATTCAGACTTCGAGCCACTCCCGGCGCACCGCCGCGGCGGCGCGAAGCTCGGCGGGCGTTCCCTCGAACACCACGCGCCCATGGCCGAGAACGTACACCCGCGCCGAGATGTCCAGCGCGATGGCGAGCTTCTGCTCGACGAGCAGGATCGGAATGCCCCGCTCGCGCACCCTCTCGAGGAATTGCGCCACCAGCTCCACGATCATCGGCGCGAGCCCCTCGGTGGGCTCGTCGATCATCACGAGCTTCGGATTGCCCATCAACGTGCGGCACAGGGTGAGCATCTGCTGCTCGCCGCCCGAGAGCACGCCCGCCGGTGTATCGGCGCGCGCCTTCAATTGCGGGAATAGCGAATACGTGTCGTCGAGGGTGAAGGCGCCGGCGCCGCCCTCGCCCTTGCGGCCGAGCTCGAGGTTCTCGCGCACCGTGAGGTCGGCGAACACCGCGCGATCCTCGGGCACGTAGCCCACGCCGCGGCGCGCGACCTGGTGGGGCTTCAGGCCCGCGATGTCCTCGCCGCGGAATTTCACCGTTCCGCGCGCGGCCACCTGCCCCATGATCGCCTTCACCGTGGTCGAGCGGCCCACGCCGTTGCGTCCCAGCAGGCTCACGATCTCGCCTTCGCGCACGTCGAGGGTGACCCCGTGCAGCACGTGGCTCTTGCCGTAGTAGGCATGGAGGTCGCGCACCTCAAGCATCGGCGGCCTCCGCCCCGAGGTATGCCTCGCGCACCTTCGTGTCGGCGCGGATCTGCTCGGGCGTTCCCGTGGCGATGATCCGTCCATAGACGAGCACCGAAATGCGGTCGGCCAGCCCGAAGACCACGCTCATGTCGTGCTCGACGATGAGCAGCGTGCGTCCCTCCGTCACGCGCCGGATCAGCGCCACCGCGGCCTCGGTCTCCGTGCGGCTCATGCCCGCCGTGGGCTCGTCCAGCAGGATCACGTTGGCGCCGCCCGCGATCGTGATGCCGATCTCGAGCGCGCGCTGCTCGGCGTACGAGAGGATCCCCGCGGGGACGTCGGCGCGCGCGGCAAGGCCGATCCGCTCCACGATCTCGCGGGCGCGATCGTTTGCGTCGGCAAGGTTCTCCACGCGGCGCCAGAACGAGTACTTGTAGCCCAGCGACCAGAGCACCGCGCAGCGCACGTTCTCGAACACCGTCATGCGGTGGAAGAGGTTCGTGACCTGGAAGCTTCGCGAAAGCCCGCGGCGATTGATCTCGTGGGGCTTCCTTCCCGTGATTGTCTCGCCGTTCAGCGCGATGCGCCCGGCGCTGATGGGGTAGCGTGCGCTGATGAGATGGAAGAGCACGGACTTGCCCGCGCCGTTGGGCCCGATCAGGGCGTGGCGCTCGCCCTGCTCCACGCGAAGGTCCACGCCCCGCACGATCTCGGTGGCGCCGAAGCGCTTCTGCACGCCCGAGAGCTCGAGCGCGGCGGTCATGGCTTGCGCTCGCCGGCGAGGGCGGCGCCGACCTCGGCCCAGCGCGCCGACACGGCGCGCCAGGTGAACCCGCAGGCGGCGATCGCGGCGAGCGTGGACGAGATCGCGGCGACCCACGTGGCCGTCGCGGTGGTGTCGATCACGTATCCCAGCACGCGAAACGCCGGGCGCGATTCGTCGGAGGCGTTGTAGGCCATTTCCACGAGCAGCACCGAGAAGCCGAGCGCGAGGGCCACCGGAACCGCGAGCGCGGCGTACACGGCAATCACGCGCCTCAGCAGCTTCGCGTCCCAGAAGCGCTTGTGCAGCACCGCGACGCTCGCGATCCCGCCGGGCACGAAGAGCACGGTGGCGAGGAACATCGCGCCGAAGTAGAACGGCCACGCGTTGGTGATCGAGCCCAACGCGGTCTGCATGAGCGTGACCACGATGGCGCCCGCGATGGGGCCGGCGAAGAATCCGATGCCGCCCAGGTAGGTCGCGAGGAGCACCATCCCCGACGTGGAAGCCGAGAGCGATTCGGCCGTCACGATCTCGTAGTTCAACGCCGCGAGCCCGCCCGCGATGCCGGCGAAGAATCCCGAGAGCGCCACCATCATGAAGCGCACGTGCTGCGGATCGTAGCCCACGAACTGCGCGCGCTCGGGATTGTCGCGCACGGCGTTGGCCATGCGGCCGAGCGGCGTGCGCGAGAGCGCGTACATGGCCGCCGTGGAAAGAAGCAGCCACGCCGCCACGAGGTAGTACATCTGGATCTGCGGCCCGTAGGTGATGCCGAGGAACGCTCCGCCCGAGGAACGGTTGCCGGAGATGCCTGCCTCGCCCCCGAAGAACCCCGGGAACATGAGCGAGCAGGCCGCCATCATCTCGCCGATGCCGAGCGAGATCATCGCGAACGTGGTGCCCGCGCGGCGCGTGGTGATGTATCCGAAGACCACGCCGAAGAAAAGTCCAGCCGCGCCGCCCACGAGCGGCATCAGCGTCACGGGGAACTTCCATCCGTGCTGCACGAGGTTGAGCGCATGGATCGTGATGAGCGCGCCCATGCCGTAGTACACCGCGTGCCCGAAGGACAGCAGCCCCGTCTGCCCGAGCAGCATGTTGTACGAGAGGGAGAAGACGATGATGATTCCCATCTGGCACAGCAGCGACAGCGAGAAGCCCTTGTGGAACACGAGCGGCGCGGCCACGAGCACGGCGGCGTAGCCGCCCCAGACGAGGAGCCTGCGCCGCGCCTGCGGGCTCACGTCTCGCGCGTCCCCATGAGTCCGCGCGGGCGCACGATCAGCATCGCCACCATGATCAGGTAGGGCAGCACCGGCGCCACGCGCGAAAGGCTCATGCCGTGCCACGAGTAGTCCATGGCGACGGCGAAGGTCTGCACGATGCCGATGAAGAGCGAGGCCACGAAGGCGCCCGTGAGCGATCCCAGCCCGCCCACCACGACCACGACGAACACGATCGTGCCGAGGGATTCGGCCATGCCCGGGTCGGTGACGAACGCGTTGCCTCCGATCACGCCCGCGAGGCCCGCCAGCGCCGCGCCGCCGCCGAAGACCAGCATGAAGACGCGCGGCACGTCATGCCCGAGCGCTTCCGCCATGTCGGGGCGCGTGAGCGCCGCGCGGATCACGAGGCCCACGCGCGTCTTCGTAAGCCCCGCGTAGAGCGCCGCGAGCATTCCCACCGACACCAGCATCATGAAGGCCTTGTAGGTGGGAAACGTGGACTCGTAGAGCGTGAAGAGCGGGCCGTCGAGCGAGGCCGGCACCTTGTACGGCACCGGCGTCGATCCCCACACGAGGCGCACCGCTTCCGCGATCACGAACGCGAGCCCGAACGTGAAGAGCAGCTCCGACACGTGCCCCGAGGTGTGCGCGCGGCGAAGGCCATAGCGCTCGACCGCCGCGCCGATCGCGCCCACCGCGAGCGGCGCGACGACGAGCGCCGGATAGAACCCGACCTTGGTGCTGATGGCGTAGCCGAAGTACGCGCCGAGCATGTAAAAGCTCGCGTGCGCGAAATTCAGCACCCCCATCATGCTGAAGATGAGCGTGAGCCCCGACGACAGCATGAAGAGCAGCAGCCCGTAGGTCACTCCGTTCAGGAGTGATGTGAGGACGAGTTCCAAGGCGGCGCTGTCTTACGACGGGCGCTGCATCTTGCAGCTCGTGGGCCGCGCCGTGGCCGGGCCCTCGAACCGGATCTCCTGCTTGAAGGTGTAGTCGTTGGTGCCGTCGGCCGTATAACGCGCCTTGCCGTCGTTCTTCACGAAGGTCATCACGAACAGCGGCTGGATCAGCTGGTGGTCGGACGCGCGCATCTCGGTCGGCCCGAAGGGCCCCTCGATGTTCATGCCCTCCATGGCCCGCGCGACCTTCGCCGGGTCCGTGGTGCCCGCCCTGGCCATCGCCTGGGTGAGGTAGTCCAGCGCCATGTGCATGGAGCCCGTGTACGGGTCGCTCGTGGCGCCGTACTTCTTCTTGTACGCGTCGATGTAGCTCGTCTGCCCGGTGGCGAGCGAGTTGGGATTCCAGTAGGTGACCACCTTCACGCGGTCGACGCCGGAGTCTCCCAGCGCGGGCGGCGCGCCCACCACGCCGGCGTAGTACGTGTAGAAGTCGGCCTTGAGGTTCGCGTCCTTCGCGGCCTTCACGAGCAGCTGCAGGTCGCTGCCCCAGTTGCCGGTGATGACCGTGTCGGCGCCCGAGGCCTGGATCTTCGCCACGTAGGGGGCGAAGTCCTTCACCTTGGCGAGCGGATGCAGCTCGTCGCCCACGATCTTCACGTCGGGGCGCTTGGCCGTGAGCATCTCCCTCGCGGCGCGCGCCACCTGGTGGCCGAAGGAGTAGTCCTGGTTCAGCAGGTACACCTTCTGGATGTTCTTCTGGTCCTTCATGTACGAGGTGAGCGCTTCCATCTTCATGTCGCTGTTGGCGTCGAAGCGGAAGTGCCAGAAGCTGCACTTGTCGTTGGTGAAGTCGGGATCGACCGCCGCGTAGTTGAGGAACACCACGGTCTTGTCGGGATTGCGCTCGTTGTTCTTGTTGATGGCGTCGATGAGGACGCCGGCCACGCTCGAGCCGTTGCCCTGCACGACGTAGCGCACGCCCTGGTCGATGGCGGCCTGCAGCTGGATCTGGCTCTCCTGGGTGGAGAGCTTGTTGTCGAGCGGGACGATC
Source organism: Usitatibacter sp. (assembly GCA_035501715.1). Classification (GTDB taxonomy): domain Bacteria; phylum Pseudomonadota; class Gammaproteobacteria; order Burkholderiales; family Usitatibacteraceae; genus Usitatibacter. The sequence continues at coordinate 5,959 of DATJVS010000019.1, read as the reverse complement.
ACGAGCTTCTGCCCGAGGACCCCGCCCTTGGCGTTCACCTGCTCCGCGGCGAACTCCAGCTCGCGCAGCCCGTGCTCGCCCGTGGCGGCCATGAGGCCCGAGAGCGGGTCGATGTAGGCGATCTTGATGTCGGCCGACGCGGCCGAGGCGAATAGCACGGCGAGCGCGCAGCAAGCCGCGCGCAAGGGGCTGCGGACGATCATGGTCTCCTCCGAACTGTTGTAGTGGCCCTGCGGAAAAACTGCGAATCAGGTTGCGCGAGTGTATCGCCGGATAATATGCTCCGCAATTCGATGCAGAACAATATTCCGCATCGCGGAATCCGCGTCATTCCCGCGAAGGCGGGAACCCAGCCCAAGGAACGACAGTGAACCTCGACTACTCCCCCGACGAACTCGCCTTCCGCGAGGAAGTCCGCGCATTCCTGGCCGCGTCGCTGCCCAGGGACCTCGCCGCCAAGGTGCACGAAGGCAAGCGCCTCACGCGCGACGATTTCGTGAAGTGGCACCGGATCCTCGCAGGCAAGGGCTGGGTCGCGCCCGGCTGGCCGAAGGAATACGGCGGCCCCGGCTGGAGCGCGGTGCAGCAGCACATCTTCGACGAGGAATGCTCCGCGGCGGGCGCGCCCATCGTGCTGCCCTTCGGGGTGCGGATGGTCGCCCCCGTGATCCAGAGATTCGGGAGCGAGGAGCAGAAGCGGCACTTCCTGCCGAAGATCCTCTCCGGCGAGCACTGGTGGTGCCAGGGATACTCGGAGCCGGGCTCGGGCTCGGACCTGGCGTCGCTGAAAACGCGCGCCGAGCGCCAGGGCGACCACTACGTCGTGAACGGGCAGAAGACGTGGAACACGCTGGGCCAATGGGCCGACTGGATCTTCTGCCTGGTCCGCACGGCGAGCGAGGGACGCCCGCAGGAAGGCATCTCGTTCCTGCTGATCGACATGAAGACGCCCGGCGTCACGGTGCGCCCCATCAGGATGCTCGACGGCGAGGCGGAGATCAACGAGATCTGGTTCGAGAACGTGAAAGTCCCGGTGGCCAACCGCGTGGGCGACGAGAACAAGGGCTGGACCTACGCCAAGTTCCTGCTGGGCCACGAGCGCACCGGCATCGCCGGCGTCGGGCGCAGCAAGCGCGAGCTGAAGAAGCTGAAGGATATCGCCCGGCGCGAGCGCTCCGGGGGCCGCCCCCTCATCGAGGACGCGCGCTTCCGCGACCGCATCGCGCAGGTGGAGATCGAGCTGATGGCCCTCGAGGTCACGAACCTTCGCGTGCTCGCGGAGGAAGACGCGCGCCGCGCACCCGGCCCCGAAGCTTCGATCCTCAAGGTGCGCGGCAGCGAGATCCAGCAATCGCTCTCCGAGCTCATGATGCAGGCCGTCGGTTCGTATGGGCTGCCATACGTGCCCGAGGAGCTGGATGCCGGGTGGAGCGGCGAGAGCGCCGGGCCCGAGTACGCCGCGCCGCTTTCGGGCCTGTACTTCAACATGCGCAAGACCTCGATCTACAGCGGCTCGAACGAGATCCAGAAGAACATCATTTCCCAGATGATCCTGGGACTCTAGGAAACGACAATGGACTTCAGCCTCGCCGAAGAACGGCGCCTGCTTCAGGACACCGTCAAGCGCTTCCTCGCCAACGAATACAAATTCGAGAAACGCCGCGGCATCGTCGCGAGCGCCGACGGATACTCGCGCGAGATCTGGAAGCAGCTCGCGGAACTGGGCCTGCTGGGCCTCACCCTGCGCGACGAGGACGGCGGCATGGGCGGCGACGCCTTCGATACCGCGATCGTGATGGAGGCGTTCGGCCGCGCGCTCGTGGTCGAGCCGTACGTCGCCACCGTCGTGCTGGGCGCCGGGGTCATCTCCGACGCGGGCAACGCCGCGCAACGCGAGGCGTGGCTGGGCCCGGTGGCCGCGGGCGAGAAGCTGCTTGCCTTCGCGCACGCGGAACCGGCGGCACGTTACGCGCCCTCTTTCGTGGAGACGAAGGCGAAGCGCGATGGCGCAGGGTGGAAGCTGGACGGCTTCAAGTCCGTGGTGCTCAACGCCGCGAACGCCGACGCGATCGTCGTGAGCGCGCGCACCGCGGGCAATGCGGGCGACCGTGACGGCATCTCGCTCTTTCTCGTCGATCGCAACGCGCCCGGCGTTTCGATGCGCGCCTACGCCACGCAGGATGGCGGACGCGCCGCCGACGTGAAGCTCGCGGGCGTCGTCGTGGGCGACGATCGCCGCATCGGCGACGCGGGCGCCGCCATCGGCACCATCGAGCGGGCGCTGGACCGCGCCAACGCCGCGCTCTGTTCCGAGGCGCTCGGCGTGATCGACGCGTTGAACGAGGCCACGCTCGAATACCTGAAGACACGCAAGCAATTCGGCCAGCCCATCGGGCGCTTCCAGGCGCTGCAGCATCGCATGGCCGACATGACGATCAAGGCGGTGGAGGCGCGCTCCATGGCGGTGGTCGCCGCGGCTGCGATGAGCGAAACCGATGCGACGGAGCGGGCGCGCCGCGTGAGCGCGGCGAAGGCCTTCATCGGGCAGGCCGCGCGCTTCGTGGGCCAGCAGGCGGTGCAGCTGCACGGCGCCATCGGCGTGACCGACGAGCTCATCGTGAGCCACTGGTTCAAGCGCCTCACGATGATCAACGCCACGTTCGGCGACGCCGACTACCACCTCGGGCGCTTCAGCGACCTGATGCTCGCCGCGAAATGAAGGCCGTCATCTGCTCGACACTCGACGGCCCGGGGGCGCTCACCGTGGGCGACATGGTGGCGCCGAAGCCCACGGCGGGCCAGGTGCTGGTGGAAGTGCGCGCCGCATCGCTCAACTTCCCCGACGTGCTCATGGTGCGCGGCATGTACCAGGTGAAGCCGCCCCTGCCCTTCTCGCCGGGCGCGGAGCTCGCGGGCGTGGTGCGCGAGGTGGGCGCCGGCGTCGATCGCCTCAAGGTGGGCGATGCCGTCATCGGATTCTCGGGGCACGGCGCCTTCGCCGAGCTCTGCGTGGTCGATGCCGCGCGCGTGGTCCCGATGCCGAAGGGCCTGCCGTTCGATATCGCGGCATCGGTGGGCCTCACCTACGGCACGGCGCTGCATGCGCTGCGCGACTGCGGGCGGCTCGAGAGCGGCGAGACGCTCGCGGTGCTGGGCGCGGCGGGCGGCACCGGCATCGCGGCCATCGAGTGCGGCAAGGCGCTCGGCGCCCGCGTGATCGCGTGCGCGTCGACCGATGGGAAGCTCGATCTGTGCCGCAAGCACGGCGCCGATGAAACCGTGAACTACGCGACCGAAGACCTGCGCGCGCGGCTCGAAGCGCTCACCGAAAAGCGCGGCGTCGACGTGATCTTCGACGCGGTGGGAGGCGCGTACACGGAAGCGGCCTTTCGCGCGGCCGCGTGGAAGGGGCGCCTGCTCGTCGTGGGATTCGCCGCGGGCGAGATCCCGAAGGTGCCCATCAACCTCGCGCTGCTGCGCGAGCGCTCCATCGTCGGCGTGTACTGGGGCGACTGGACGCGGCGCGATCCCGCGGGCAACGCGCGCAACATGGCCGACATCGGCGCGTGGCTCGCCGACGGGACGGTGAAGCCGGCCATCACGGAGCGCATCGGCCTCGACGCCGCGCCCGACGCGATCGCCCGCATGGCGAGGCGCGAGATCGCGGGCAAGGTCGTCGTGATCCCCGGCAAGGCGCCGTGAACCGCGCGCACGTCGTCCGCGGAAGCGCCGCGGCGCGCGAGGACCGCCAGTTCGTCACCGCGCTCGCCCGCGGCCTGGACATCCTGCGCTGCTTCTCGCGCAAGGACCGCGAGCTCGGCAACCGCGAGATCGCCGAGCGCACGGGGCTGCCCAAGCCCACGGTGAGCCGCCTCACCTTCACGCTCATGCAGATGGGATATCTCGCGTGCGCGCCGGACACCAAGCGCTACTCCCTCTCGGTGGGCGTGCTCGCGTTCAGCAACGCCTACCTGGGCACGCTCGACGTGCGCAACGTGGCGCGCCCGCTCATGCAGCAGATGGCCGACGATCTTCACGCGACCGTGTCGCTGGGCGCGCCCGATCCTTCGAGCCTGCACATGGTGTACCTCGAGATCGCGCAGGGCGCGGGGCAGATGTTCCGCATGAGCATGGACGTGGGCTCGCGCGTGCCGCACGGATGGACGGCGATGGGTCGCGCGTACCTCGCCGCGCTCCCGCCGGACGAGCGCGCGGAGCGGCTCGACCTCTATCGCAGGGACACGCCGCGCGCGAAATGGAACGACATCGCCTCCGGCATCGACCGCTCGACGCGCGACTACGAGCGCTACGGGTTCTGCCTGTCGGTGGGCGAGTGGAACAAGGACGTGTGGGCGGTGGGCGCGCCCATGATCTCGCGCGAAGGCGGCCGCATCCTCGCGTTCAACTGCAGCGGCCCCATCTTCGACATCACGCGCCAGAAGATCATCCAGAACATCGGCCCGCGCCTGCTGCAGCTGCGCGACCAGGTCGCCGCGTCTACCGGGGGGATTTTCTAGACCGGGGCAAGACCTCGGTCATTTCGCGGGAGGCACCGGCCGCGGCTTGCGGTGCTCTCCCACCGCAACGTAGGTGAGTTGCGCTTCCGTCACCTTGACCACGTCCTTCTCGCCGCTGCGCCCGCGCTGCGCGTACACCTCCACGTCCACCGTGATCGACGTGGTGCCGACGCGAATCACCTTCGCATAGAAGCTCACCACGTCGCCCACGTGCACCGGCTCCTTGAAGATGAACGAGTTCACCGCGACGGTGACCACGGGCCCGTTGGCGCGCTGCCATGCGGGAATGCTGCCGGCGATGTCCACCTGCGACATCACCCAGCCGCCGAAGATCGTGCCGTGCGCGTTGGTGTCCGCGGGCATCGGCACGATGCGAAGCACGGGCTGCCCGTCGGGAAGCTTTGCTGTGGTCATGGCGGCGAGGATGGAGTCAAACGAGCTTTTCGGCAAGCTCCACGAGGGACTTCACGGCGAAGTCCACGGGCACGATCGGCGCCGACTCTCCCGTTCCCGGGCCGCGCTCGCCCGGGCGCGCGACGTGCGCCGTCTTCAGCCCGCATTCGGCCGCGGCCTTGAGATCGTAGCTGTGCGCCGCGACCATGACGCACTGTTCGGGCCGTAGGGCCAGCGCCTCGGCGGCCGCGAGATACACGCGCGGCTTGGGCTTGTAGTCGCCGGCGATCTCCGCGCCCAGGATCGCGTCCCACGGAAAGCCGTTGCGGCGCGCGAGATCCACCATCAGGATGATGTTGCCGTTGGAGACGGGCGCCAGCATGAACTTGCGCTTGAGCTTCTCGAGGCCGGGAGCGACGTCCTTCCACGCGTCGAGCCGGTGCCACGCGAGCACGAGCTCGGCGCGCACGTCTTCCTGGACGTTCTCGAGGCGGAATTTCGGCACGACGCGCTCGAGCATGCGCCGGTGGATCACGTCGAGGCGCACGAAGGGCGTGCGCCCCGAGCGCACCTCCTCCATCGCGGGCTGGTACTCGTCGCGCCACGCCGCGGAGAACGCGAGCCAGTCGAGCGAATGCCCGAGCGGCTCGAGCAGCCGTTCGGACTCGCGCGCAACGCCGGTGTGCCAATCGACCAGCGTGCCGAAGACGTCGAAGAAGAGGGCTTTCAAGACCTCAGGAGTTCGAGACGAACGGCTGCCCGTCCTTCAACCGGAAGATGATCGTGTATTCGCCGATGAAGGCGATGGGACGGCCGGCCTTGATCTCGGGCTTGAACTTCCATTTCGAGAACTTGGCGATGGCCTCCTCGGAGAAGAGCGGGCCGGGCGACTCCTTGATCTCGACTTCGGTCACGTTGCCCTTGGCGTCCACATGCAGCCACGCGGTGAGCTTGCCTTCGACGCCCGCCTCGCGCGCTTCCTCGGGATACTGGGGACGTTCGCCGGAGATCTTCTCGGGGTCCGCGTTCTCGGCGCGCTTGGTCTGCGC
>DATJVS010000018.1:0-6782 GCA_035501715.1 Usitatibacter sp. | reverse complement strand
TACACGCGCGTGCGAAGCGCCTTCAAGAGGCCGCGCGCGAAGATCGTGACGTCGATCGACGGCAGCGGGCCGCCTGGCATGAGGGTCTCGATGCGGAAGGCGCCGTTCAACGTGTCGGCGCGGCCGAATCCGTGCGGGTTCTCGCCGCCGGCGGCCGCCGCGGGCAAGGCGCCGGAGGGCGCGCGCTGCCAGGTCTCGACGAGCGCGTCGTCGATGGTCGCGCCGGTCCCGTCGAGCACGCGGCCCGTGATCACGACTTTCTTTCCCGCCTCGGTGAACCCCACCTTGTCGCCGTCGGTCCATCGCAACCCGAAGCGATAGTAAGGGCCGATTGTCTGCGAGGGAGTGCGCCCGGCCATCGTCAAAGGCCCATGGGCGTCGACTTCGCGCCCTCGAGGACGATGTCGAAGCGATAGCCCAGCGCGTAGTTCTCCTTGCCCGTGCGAAGGTCGAGGCGGCAGATCATTCGCTTGCGCGCCTCGGGATCGGGCACGCTGTTGTAGATCGGGTCGATGTCAAGCAGCGGATCGCCGGGAAAGTACATCTGTGTGATGAGGCGCTGCACCGGTGCGTTGCCGAGCAGCGAGAAGTGGATGTGCTGGGGCCGCCATGCGTAGGCGTGATTGGGCCACGGATACGAGCCCGGCTTGACCGTGATGAACCGGTAGTTGCCCTCGTCGTCGGTGAGCGTGCGGCCGATGCCCTCGAAGTTCGGATCGAGCGGCGCATCGTGCGTGTCGCCCGGATGGTGGTAGCGGCCCGACGCATTGGCCTGCCAGATTTCAACCAGCGATCGGCGAACGGGCCTGCCGCCGGCGTCGACGATGCGTCCCTCCAGGAACATGCGCTCGCCCAGCGGCATCGACTTGCCGCGGATCGTGAGGTCGTTGTCGCCGTTGCGGATGAATCCCGGCGGGACGAAGGGGCCGGGCACGTCGAGGGCGCCCGGGGGCAGGGCGAGCAGGGGTTCCTTCGGCGCGCGCTTGAGCGTGCTGCGGTATTCGTCGAATGCGTACGGTGGATCGATCATGAGCGTCCTGTGCGGTTATCGCCCGTTCGGTCATCGCCCCTGCTTCTTCAGGAGGCGGTCGAGTCGAGGATACACGCGGCGCGCGTTGCCCTCGAAGATCTTGTGGCGGTCGGACTCCGAGAGCGACTTCACCTGCTCCACGTAACGCCGCGTGTCGTCGTAATGGTGCCCCGTCTCGGGATCGATTCCCTTGACGGCGCCCAGCATTTCCGATGCGAACAGGATGTTTTCGACCGGGATCACCTTGGTCATGAGCTCGATGCCCGGGTAGTGATAGACGCACGTGTCGAAGAACACGTTCTTCATGAGGTGCTGCGCGAGGGGCGGGCGCTTCATCTCCTGCGCGAGTCCACGGTAGCGGCCCCAGTGGAACGGCACGGCGCCGCCGCCGTGCGGTATCACGAGCTTGAGCGCCGGGAAGTCCTTGAAGAGGTCGCCCTGGACCAGCTGCATGAAGGCCGTGGTGTCCGCGTTCATGTAATGCGCGCCCGTGAAATGGAAATTCGGGTTGCACGACGACGAGACGTGGATCATCGCGGGCACCTCGAGCTCCACCAGCTTCTCGTAGAGCGGGTACCACGAGCGGTCCGTGAGCGGCGGGCCCGTCCAGTAGCCGCCGGACGGGTCGGGGCTCAGGTTCACGCCGACGAATCCCAGCTCGTTCACGACTCGCTCGAGCTCGGGAATGCTGTTGGCCGGCGGCGCGCCGGGGAATTGCGGAAGCTGTCCCACGGCCGCGAAGTTCTCGGGCAACAGCGTGCAGATGCGGTGGATGAGGTCGTTGCACACACGCGCCCATTGCATCCCGATGGCCTCGGTGCCCACGTGGTGCGCCATGCCTGAGGCGCGCGGCGAGAAGATCGTCAGGTCGGATCCGCGCTCCTTCTGCATCCTGAGCTGCGGCTCGACGCTCTTCACGAGCTGCTCGTCGGTCACGCCGAGGTCCGCGGAGGCGGGGCGCCGCGCGGCGTCCGCGAGCCCGGCGAGCTGCTTGTCGCGGAACGCCGCGAGTTGCGGCGGCTCGGTGGTGTAGTGGCCGTGGATGTCGATGATCATGGGGTGCTATGATGCCACCTGGACAACGCGTGATTTGACGCACGGCACGAAAGGGCCCTGGTTATGAGACCGCCGACTACGAAATCCTTCCGAAGGAACCGGTAGACGGGCCTGCGCACGCGTCACGTTCGACGAAAAAGCGCGGCTCGCCGCGCTTTTTTCATTGTGGAGAAGGAAATGGTTGCCATCACGCTGCCGGACGGTTCGGTCCGGCAATACGAAAAGCCGGTCTCGGTCGCCGAAGTCGCGGCCTCGATCGGTCCCGGCCTCGCGAAGGCCGCGCTCGGCGGCAAGGTCGACGGAAAGCTCGTCGACACGAGCTATCGGGTCGAGCGCGACGCGAAGGTCGCGATCGTCACGGACAAGGATCCGGAAGGCCTCGACCTCATCCGCCATTCGACGGCGCACCTGCTCGCGTACGCGGTGAAGGAGCTCTTCCCCGATGCGCAGGTCACCATCGGCCCGGTGATCGAGAACGGCTTCTACTACGACTTCTCGTACAAGCGGCCCTTCACGCCCGAAGACCTCGCGGCGATCGAGAAGCGCATGGCCGAGCTCGCGAAGAAGGACATTCCGGTCTCGCGCGAGGAGTGGAAACGCGACGAGGCGGTGAAGTTCTTCATGGGCATCGGCGAGAAGTACAAGGCCGAGATCATCGCTTCGATTCCCGCCGAGCAGGGCATCAGCCTATATCGCGAGGGCGACTTCATCGACCTTTGCCGCGGGCCGCACGTGCCTTCGACGGGCAAGCTCAAGGTCTTCAAGCTGATGAAGGTCGCGGGCGCATATTGGCGCGGCGACTCGAAGAACGAGATGCTCCAGCGCATCTACGGCACGGCCTGGGCCAGGAAGGAGGAGCAGGACGCCTACCTCCACATGCTCGAGGAGGCCGAGAAACGCGACCACCGCAACCTCGGCACGCAGCTCGACCTCTTCCACCTGCAGCAGGAAGCGCCGGGCATGGTGTTCTGGCATCCGAAGGGCTGGGCGATCTGGCAGGCGGTCGAGCAGTACATGCGCCGCGTGTACCAGGACAACGGCTACCAGGAGATCCGCTGCCCGCAGATCCTCGACAAGTCGCTCTGGGAGCGATCGGGCCACTGGGAGAACTACAAGGACAACATGTTCATGACGGAGTCGGAGAAGCACGACTTCGCCGTGAAGCCCATGAACTGCCCCGGGCACGTGCAGGTGTTCAAGCAGGGCGTGCGCAGCTATCGCGAGCTGCCGCTTCGCTACGGCGAGTTCGGCGCGTGCCACCGCAACGAGCCTTCGGGCGCGCTTCACGGGATCCTGCGCGTGCGCGGGTTCACGCAGGACGACGGCCATATCTTCTGCACCGAAGACCAGATCCTTCCGGAGTGCGTGGCGTACACGGCCTTGCTCCAGAAGGTCTACAAGGACTTCGGCTTCACGGACATCATCTACAAGGTCGCCACGCGTCCCGAGAAGCGCGTGGGCTCGGACGAGTCGTGGGACAAGGCCGAGGAAGCGCTCATGGAATCGCTGCGCCGCTCGGGCTGCCAGTTCCAGGTCTCCCCGGGCGAGGGCGCTTTCTACGGACCGAAGATCGAGTACTCGCTCAAGGACGCGATCGGCCGGCTGTGGCAGCTCGGAACGATGCAGGTGGACTTCAACATGCCCGGGCGCTTCGGCGCCGAGTACGTGGCCGAGGACAACTCACGCAAGGTGCCCGTGATGTTGCACCGCGCCATCGTGGGCTCGTTCGAGCGATTCATCGGCATCCTGCTGGAACACTACGGCGGCGCGATGCCGCTTTGGCTCGCTCCCGTCCAGGTGGTCGTCATGAACGTGACGGATCGCCAGGTGGAGTATGTGCACGAAGTCCTGGCCGCGCTGCGCGCCGCCGGGTTCCGGGCCGAGGCCGATTTGCGAAACGAGAAAATAACGTATAAAATTCGAGAACATAGCATTCAAAAACTTCCTTACCAGTTGGTCTTGGGAGATAAGGAAGTTGCCGCCAAGACGGTCTCGGCGAGGACGCGCTCCGGAGAGAATCTGGCACCGGTCCCGCTCGAGGCCTTTATTTCGCGCTTGAGAAGCGAAGTCGAGGCTCGCAGCTGAGTGTTAGGGGCGCCGTTTCCGATGGTCCTGTGCGGACCGGCGGATTCCGCGCAAACGATTGACCTTTAGAGGATTTTTCGCATAGCTCAGGATAAAGCAGTTCGCATCAACGGCGAGATCAATTGCCCCGAAGTGCGCTTGATCGGCATCGAGGGCGAGCCGATCGGGATCGTCAAGATCGAAGAGGCGATGCGCCTCGCCGAAGAGAACGACATCGACCTCGTCGAAATCGCGCCGACCGCCAAGCCGCCGGTCGCGCGGCTGATGGATTACGGCAAGTTCAAGTACCGAGAGAGCAAGAAGGCCCACGAGGCCAAGCTCAAGCAGAAGCAGATCCAGGTGAAGGAAGTGAAGTTCCGGCCTGGCACGGACGAAGGCGATTACAAGATCAAGGTGCGCAACCTGATCCGCTTCCTCACCGAGGGAGACAAGACCAAGGTCACGTTGCGGTTCCGGGGGCGCGAGATGGCGCACCAGGAATTGGGAATGGCGCTGTTGAAGCGCGTGGAGGCGGATCTTTCGCCGCACGGGCAGGTGGAGCAGTTCCCGAAGCTGGAAGGGCGCCAGATGATCATGATCCTCGCGCCGAAGAAGAAGCATTAGCTGGAGCATGTAGGCAGTACCAAGTAGCGACAAGGCGATTTCAGGTCGAGAAGCGCGGAATGGTTCCGCCACCTGCTGCGCCAAATGCAAGGAGGGCAACCATGCCCAAGATGAAGACCAAGAGTGGCGCCGCCAAGCGCTTCCGGGTCCGCGGCAGCGGCTCGGTCAAGCGTTACCAGGCGGGCAAGCGCCACATCCTCACCAAGCGTGCAACGAAGAACAAGCGTCAGCTGCGCGGCGCCACGGGGGTCGATGCGACCAACCTGGGCCACGTGAAGGCGATGCTTCCCTACGCCTAAGGAGCCGCCATGCCTCGCGTAAAACGTGGAGTCACGGCGCGCGCGCGCCACAAGAAGGTCCTCGACCAGGCCAAGGGCTATCGCGGCCGCCGCAAGAACGTCTACAAGATCGCGAAAGAAGCGGTGATGCGCGCGGGGCAATACGCCTACCGCGACCGCCGCAACAAGAAGCGCGACTTCCGCGCGCTCTGGATCACGCGCATCAATGCGGGCGCGCGTGCCGCGGGCGTGACCTACAGCCAGTTCATGGCGGGACTCAAGAAGGCCGGCATCGAGGTCGATCGCAAGGTGCTCGCGGACCTCGCGGTCTTCGACAAACCGGCATTCGGGCGTATCGTCGAGCAGGCCAAAGCGAGCCTCGGGGCCTGACAAGACGGAAAATGAGAACGAGGGGCTCGCAAGAGCCCCTTTTCTTTTGATGAAAGAACTCGAACAAATCGTCGAAGCCGCGCGCACCGCCATCGCCTCGGCCGCGTCCATCGCGGAGCTCGAGCAGGCCAAGGCGCGCTTCCTCGGCAAGGCGGGATCGCTCACGGAGCTGCTGAAGGGCCTGGGCAAGCTTGCGGCCGACGAACGTCCCCGCGCGGGGGCCGCGATCAACCAGGCCAAGGTCGAGGTCGAGTCCGTCATCCAGTCGCGCCGCGACGCGATACTCGCTGCGGAGCTGGACTCGAAGCTCGCCGCCGAATCGGTCGACGTGACGTTGCCCGGCCGGGCCTCAGCGTCCGGGGGGCTGCATCCGATCGCCCGCGCGCAGCAGCAGGTCGAGGCGCTCTTCCGCACCATGGGCTTCTCGGTCGCCGACGGCCCGGAGATCGAGAACGACTGGTACAACTTCACGGCGCTGCGCATGTTCCCGGACCATCCGTCGCGCAGCATGCAGGACACCTTCTACATCGCGGGCAGCGAGAACGTGCTGCGCACGCAGACCTCCCCGGTGCAGATCCGCTACATGGAGTCGCACAAGCCGCCCATCCGCATCATCTGCCCGGGCCGCGTGTATCGCCACGACCACGACGCGACGCATTCGCCGATGTTCCACCAGGTCGAGGCGCTCTGGGTGGACGAGGGCATCAGCCTCGCCGACCTGAAGGGCACGGTCACGCAGTTTTGCCGCGCGTTCTTCGAGCGCGACGACATCGGCATCCGATTCCGGCCTTCGTACTTCCCGTTCGTCGAGCCGGGCGTGGAGATCGACATCGAGTGGTCGAGGAAGGATGGCGAGGTCACGTACCTCGAGATCGCGGGCGCGGGCGTCGTGCACCCGGACGTGCTGCGCAACGGCGGAATCGATCCCGAGCGCTATTCCGGTTTCGCATTCGGGATGGGCCTCGATCGCCTCGCGATGCTCAAGTACGGCGTGGACGACCTGCGCCTCTTCTTCGAGAACGACATGAAGTTCCTCGCGCAATTCCGATGAAGGTCTCGCTCGCCTGGCTGAAGGAGCTGGTCGCGGTCGACATGCCGGCCGATGCCCTTGCGCGCGCGCTCACGATGGGCGGCCTCGAGGTCGAGGAGATCGCGCCGGTCGCGGGCGCGTTCAGCGGCATCGTCGTCGCGCAGGTGAGGAGCGTGTCGCCGCATCCGAACGCCGACAAGCTGCGCGTCACCGAAGTCGATGCGGGCACGGGGGAGCTGCTGCAGATCGTTTGCGGCGCGCCCAATGTCGCCGCGGGGCAGAAGGTGCCGTGCGCGCTCGTTGGAGCGAA
>DATJVS010000017.1:0-17597 GCA_035501715.1 Usitatibacter sp. | reverse complement strand
GGGCCGAACTCCTCGCGCACGTGCTGGGCAGTGGTGGGGCTCACATGGCCGAAGCGGTTGGCCGAGGGCGCGGCGATGGCGCCGCTACCCACGCGCGCGAACTCGCGCAGCAGCTCCTGCGCCATCGGATGCGACGGGCAGCGAAGACCCACGCTCTCCTGGCCGCCGGTCACGATCATCGGCACGCGGCTCGCGCGCTTCACGATCATCGTGAGCGGCCCCGGCCAGAATTTCTCCGCGAGGGCGAAGGCGGCGTTGGGCAGGTCGTGCCCCCACGCGCGCATCGCCTCGATTCCCGTCACGTGCACGATCACGGGGTGGTTCGCGGGCCGGCCCTTCAGCGCGAAGATCTTTCCCACGGCGCTCGCGTTGGCCGCGTCCGCGCCCAGGCCGTAGACGGTCTCCGTCGGGAAGGCGACGAGCTCGCCCGCGGCGAGGCGCTTGGCCGCGTCGACGACGTCCATCAGTGCGCCTTTTCCCAGTTGTCGCCGACGCCTGCTTCGACTACGAGGGGAACATCCAGCTTCGCCACGCCCATCATCAATTTCTCGACGTTGCCCTTCACGCGAGCGAGCTCGCCCTCGGGGACTTCGAGCACCAGTTCGTCGTGCACCTGCATCACCAGCTTCGTGGCGAGCTTCTCGGTCTCGATCCAGCCCTGCACCGCGATCATCGCGAGCTTGATCAAGTCGGCCGCGGTGCCCTGCATCGGCGCGTTGATCGCCTGGCGCTCGGCGCCCTGGCGGCGCGCGACGTTCGACGACGAAATGTCCGGCAGCCACAGCCGCCGGCCGAATACGGTCTCGACGTAGCCGCTCTCGCGCGCCTGCTGGCGCGTGCGTTCCATGTAGGCCGCCACTCCCGGGTACCGCGCGAAGTACTTGTCCATGTAGCTCTGCGCCGCCGTTCGCTCGATGCCCAGGTTACCCGCGAGCCCGAACGCGCTCATGCCGTAGATCAAGCCGAAGTTGATCACCTTCGCGTAGCGGCGTTGCTCGCTCGTGACCTCTCCGGGCGGCGTATCGAAGACTTCGCTCGCGGTGTGGCGGTGCACGTCCTCGCCGCGCGCGAAGGCCTCCACGAGGCTCTTGTCGCCCGAAAGGTGCGCCATGATGCGAAGCTCGATCTGCGAGTAATCGGCCGAGACGATCTTCGATCCCTTCGGCGCCACGAACGCCTCGCGGATGCGCCGGCCCTCGGCGGTGCGCACGGGGATGTTCTGGAGATTCGGATCGGTGGAAGAAAGGCGCCCGGTCACGGCCACGGCCTGTGCGTAGTTCGTGTGCACGCGGCCCGTCCTCGGATGCACCATGCGCGGCAGCTTGTCGGTGTACGTGCTCTTCAGCTTCGCGAGGCCCCGGTGCTCGAGCAGCGTGGAGGCGATCGGGTGGTCGAGGGCCAGCTTCTCCAGCACTTCCTCATCGGTGGAAGGCGCGCCCGAAGGCGTTTTCTTCACGACCTTCAGTTTCAAGCGATCGAAGAGCACCTCGGCCAGCTGCTTGGGCGAGCCCATGTTGAAGGGCCCGCCCGCGAGCTCGTAGGCCTTCTGCTCGAGGTCCACCATCTTCTGCCCCAGCTCCCCGCTCTGCTTCGCGAGCTGCTGGGTGTCGATGAGCACGCCGTTGCGTTCCATCGTGAGCAGCACGCCCGAGACCGGCATCTCGATGGACTCGTAGACGAACTTCAACTTCCCCTCGGATTCGATCCGCGGCAGCAGCGCGCCGTGAAGCTGCAGCGTGACGTCCGCATCCTCGGCGGAGTAGTCCGTGGCGCGCTGCACGTCCACCTGGTCGAAGGGAATCGAGGAGGCGCCCTTGCCCGCGACGTCCGTGTACGACAGGAGACCCGTGGCGCCGAGGAAGCGCGTGGCGAGCGCGTCCATGTCGTGGCGCTGGTGGCTTTCCAGCACGTAGTCCTCGAGCAGCGTGTCGTGCTCCATGCCGCGCACGGCGATGCCGTGGTTGGCGAACACGTGCCTGTCGTACTTGGAGTTCTGCGCGACCTTCTTCTTCGCGCGATCCTCGAGCCAGGGCTTGAGCTTCGCGAGCACCAGGGCGACGGGAAGCTGCGTGGGGGCGCCCGCGTAGCGGTGCGTGAGCGGCACGTACGCCGCTTCGCCCGGCGTGGCGGAAAACGAGATGCCCACGAGCTCGGCCATCATCGGATCGAGGCTGGTGGTCTCCGTGTCCACGCAGGCGATCGCCGCGGCCCCGAGCTTCGCGACCCAGCGATCGAGCGCGGCTTCTTCCAGCACGATCTCGTACTTGCGCGTCGCCACGAACTGCGCCGCGTCGGCCATGGGCGCGGGAGCGGCGAGGAACGCGAAGTTGCGATCGCCTTCCTTCGACTTGGGCGGCGGCTTCGGCGCCGGCGCGATGGAAGAGCCCTCGCCCGCGGCTTCCTTCGAAAGCTGCTCGCGCAGCGTGCGGAAGCCGAAGCGCTCGTAGAGCCTGGAGAGCTTCGCGACGTCCGGCCCCTTGTCGAGCAGGTCCTCGGCGACGAAGGGCAGCTTCACGTCGGTCTTCACCGTGACGAGCGTCCGGCCCGTGGGAAGCCAGTCCCTCGCCTTCTTCAGGTTCTCGCCGACGACGCCCTTCACTTCGTCCGCATGGGCGATCACGCCTTCGAGCGATCCGAATTGCTCGATCAGCTTCGCGGCCGTCTTCGGCCCCACCTTCTCCACGCCCGGGACGTTGTCCACCGTATCGCCCATCAACGCGAGGTAGTCGACGATGAGCTCGGGCGGCACGCCGAACTTGGCCTTCACGCCGTCGCGGTCGAGCTTCTCGTTGGACATGGTGTTGACCCACAGCACGCGATCGGTCACGAGCTGGGTCAGGTCCTTGTCGCCGGTGGAGATCACCGTGTCCCAGCCGTGCTGCTCCTCGGCGTGCTTCGCGAGGGTGCCGATCACGTCGTCGGCCTCCACGCCGTCGACCACGACGACGGGCCAGCCCAGCGCGGCGATCGCTTCCAGCAGCGGCTCGATCTGGCGCGCGAGGTCCTCGGGCATCGCCTGGCGCGTGGCCTTGTACTCGGGGTAGATCTCGTCGCGGAAGGTCTTTCCCTTGGGGTCGAACACCGCGGCGATATAATCCGAAGGGAAGTCCTGCTTGAGCTTCTTCAGCATGTTGATCACGCCGAGTATCGCGCCCGTGGGCTCGCCCGCGGGGCTGCGGAATTCCGGCAGCGCATGGAAGGCGCGATACAGGTAGCTCGAGGCGTCGACGAGCAGGAGCCGCTTCTTTTTCTCGTTCATCTCAAGTCCGCGCGAGGATTCCCATGGCAGTCACCGCACCCAAGGTCCCGAAGCCCTCGGATCCCCAGATGCTCAAGCGCTCGCAAAGCTCGGCGCGCGAAGCGTGGCGGATGTTCGAGTTTATCGCAGAGTTCGTCATGGCCACCGAGCGGCTGCAGCAGGTCTATCCGGCCGTGTCCATCTTCGGCAGCGCGCGCACGACGCCCGGCCACCCGTACTACAAGCTCACCGAGGAGATCGCGCGGCGCCTGTCCGAGGCGGGATTCTCCGTGATCTCCGGCGGCGGCCCGGGCGTGATGGAGGCGGCCAACAAGGGCGCCTACGAGGGCGCCAGCCCCAGCGTGGGATTGAACATCCAGCTGCCCCACGAGCAAAGCGAGAATCCCTACCAGGACGTCTCGCATACCTTCCAGCACTTCTTCGCGCGGAAGGTCATGTTCGTGAAGCTCTCCTGCGCCTTCGTGATGATGCCCGGGGGCTTCGGCACGCTCGACGAGCTGATGGAGGTGCTCACCCTCGTGCAGACGGGCAAGATCCGCCGGCTGCCCGTGATCCTCGTGGGATCGGCCTACTGGAAGGGCCTCATCGACTGGATCCGGGGAACGCTGCTCGCCGAGGGAATGATCGGGGCGGACGATCCGGCGATCCTGCGGGTGATCGACGATCCGCAGGCGATCGTCGACGCCATCTTCGACCACTACCACTCGCGCGGATTCGAGCTCTCGCCGGCTGAACGAGAGGCGGAGCTCGCGCTCTAACTGATACACTTCCTTCGCGCCCCCGAGGCTTGCCATGCGTACTCTCACTGCCGCAGCACTTTTCGCCCTCGCCCTGAACGCCGCCGCGCAATCGGCTCCGCGCCCGCCGCCGCCGGGCTCCGTCCCGCTGGAAGATCCGCCCAAGCCGCCGCCCATGAGCGAGACCGACCGGAAGGTCCCCGAGCCGCAGGTGACCGTTCGCAACGAAGGCGACAACGAGATCTCCGAATACCGCATCAACGGGAAGCTCTACATGCAGCGAGTCACGCCCAAGCACGGCAAGCCCTACGTCCTCATGGACATGCACGGCGACGGCGTTTTCACCAAGCAGGACGAGACGCTCACGCCGAACATCCGCGTGCCGCAATGGGTGCTCTTCACGTTCTGACGCGGGGCAGGACCACACAAGAAAGCTGGGAGGCATGTCGGTTTTCACGCCGGTTTCGCGCGACGAGGCGCGCGCGCTCCTCGAGCGCTATTCCCTGGGCGAGCTCGAAGCGCTCGAGGGCATCGCCCAGGGCGTGGAGAACACCAACTACTTCCTCACGACCACGACGGGAAGGTACGTCCTCACGCTCTTCGAGCACATCCCGCGCAAGGACCTGCCCTTCTACGTGGGCCTGATGGACCACCTCGCGGGCCACGACGTGAGCTGCCCCGCGCCGATGCGCCTGGACGACGGCGGCCTCATCGCGGAGGTGAACGGCAAGGCGGCGGTGATCGTGACGCGCCTCGAAGGAGCGGCCGACCCGAAGCCCGACGCGAAGCGCTGCCACCGTGCCGGGGAGATCCTCGCGGCGATCCACGTCGCGGGCGAGGAATACGAGGGAGCGCTCGACAACTGGCGGGGCCGCGCGTGGCGCGAGCGCTTCGCCGAGGCGGTGGCGCCGAAGATCTCGCGCGCCGAGAACGCGTTGATCGAGAGCGAGAACCGCTACCAGGCGATGCACGACGAGTCGGTCGTGCCCGAGGGCATCATCCACGGCGACTACTTCCACGACAACGTGCTCTGGGAGAATCCGCACGACGGGGGCGTGATCGACTTCTACTTCGCCTGCGACGACGCGTTGATCTACGACGTGGCGATCGGCGTGAACGACTGGTGCGTGAATCCCGATGCGACGATCGACCTGGAGCGCATGAAGGCGTTCGTCGCGGGCTACGAGAAGGGCCGCGTCCTGGAGGACCTGGAGCGCGAGATGTGGCCGGTGATGCTGCGCCGCGCCGCGCTGCGCACGTGGCTCGGGCGCCTGGGCTACAACTACTTCCCGCGCGACTCTCACATGACGATCCCGAAGGACCACGATTTCTCGCGGCGCCTGCTCGAGCACCACGTGGCGGGCGCGCACCTGCTCGCTGCGGCGATCGGCTGATGGACGCGACCATCCGCGTGACGGAAGTCCCGGCCGCTCGCGGAGCGGCGTGGATCGCCGAATCGTGGAAGCTCTTCGCCGCCGCGCCCTTCGCGTGGATGGGCCTGTGCGCCGGGTGGATCGCGATCAGCTTCGCCCTGCTCATCGTCCCGTTCATCGGCGGGGTCATCGCGAACTTCCTTCAGCCGGTGTTCTTCGCGAGCTTCGCGATCGCCGCCTATCGCCAGGCCGCGGGCGAGCGCATCCTCATGGGCGACCTCTTCAGCGGGTTCAAGCGCAACCTGCGCGCGCTGGTGAACCTGGGCGCGGTCCTGCTCATGGCCGAGATCGCGATCTTCGCGGGAATGGCGCTGCTGGGCCTGCCCCTGCTGGGCTCCACGTCGGGCGAGCCGCAGGTGAACTTCTCGGAATTCGCCGACGCGCTCGCGGGCAAGGAATGGATCCTGTTCCTCGGCACGGCGCTGCTCGTGCTCGTGAAGGGCGCGTTCTGGTTCGCTCCGCAGCTGATCGCCTTCCACGGCATGGGCACGGCCCAGGCGATGCGCTGGAGCGTCTATGCGGCGATCTCGAACCTGGGAGCGCTCATCGTGTACGGGATCGTGGTGTTCGCGATGCTCTTCGCCGCGATCCTGCCCGCGCCCTGGGTCGTGGGGCTCGTGCTGGTGATTCCGCTCCTCACGATCAGCACGTACGTAGGCTACCGCGAGGTTTTCGAGGCTCCTAGACCGGAGTGAGCTTGGCGTACTGGAGCGCCAGCCACTTCGTGCCCTCCGTCGCGAAGCGCACCTGCACGCGCGCATCGAGCCCGCGGCCTTCGAAGTCGATCACGACGCCGTCGCCGAACTTCGCGTGGCGCACGCTCTGCCCCACGGCGAACGGATGCTCGTCCGGGCGCTTCTTCTCGAAGCTCGATCGCTGCGCGCCCTTGTAGCGGTCCGGATCGGCCGGCGGCGCCCGCCCGCCGCCCGAAGTCCAATTCGGGGACAGACCCCGGTTTTGGCCCCAGGAAACCGGGCTCTGGCCCCGGTTTTCGAATTGCTTCTCGGGAAGCACGATCCACTTGCAAAGCGCCGCGGGAATCTCCTCGACGAAGCGCGAGACGATGCCGTAACGCGGCTGGCCGTGGAGCATGCGGCTGCCCGCGTAGGTGATGTAGAGGCGCTTCCTCGCACGCGTGATGGCCACGTACATGAGGCGTCGCTCCTCCTCGATGCCGCCGTCCTCGAGCATGCTGTTGTCGTGGGGGAAGAGGCCTTCCTCGAGGCCGGAGATGAACACGGCGGAGAATTCGAGGCCCTTGGCGGAGTGCACCGTCATCAGTTGCAGCGCGTCCTCGCCCGCGGCGGCTTCGCGCTCGCCCGCCTCCAGGCTCGCGTGCGAGAGGAATCCCGCGAGGATCTGCTGCTCGGGCGTACCAACGGCCGCGACTTCTTCCCCGGTTTCGCCCGCAGGCTCCAGGCCGTGCTCGAAGTCCTCCGCGAAGAGCGCGGCGGCATTCACGAGCTCGTTCAGGTTCTCGAGGCGGTCCTGCCCGTCCTTCTCCGCGCCGTAATGCTCCTTGAGGCGGCTTTTCTCGAGGACCTCCTCGATGAGCTCCGGCAGCGCCAGCGTCTCCGACGACTTGCGAAGCCCGTCCACGATCGCGATGAACTGCGCGATCGAAGCTCCGCTGCGCCCCGTGACGATGCCAGAGCGGGCGACGTGCATGAGGCTTCCCATTCCGCCTTCGGCCGCATCCTGCAATTGCTCGACCGAGCGCGAGCCGATGCCGCGCGGCGGGAAGTTCACAACGCGCGTGAACGCCGTGTCGTCGTCGGGATTGCCGGCCAGGCGAAGATACGCCAGCGCGTGCTTCACCTCCTGGCGCTCGAAGAATCGCAGGCCGCCGTACACGCGGTAGGCGACACCCGCGCGAAAGAGCGCGTGCTCGAGGATGCGCGACTGGGCATTGGAGCGGTAGAGCAGCGCCATGTCCGAGAGGTTCATGCCCTCGCGGTGCAGCGCCTTCACTTCGTCCACGATGAAGCGCGCTTCCTCGTCGTCGTTGGCCGCGGCGTACACGCGGATGGGCTCGCCCTTGCCTTCGGCGGTCCACAGGTTCTTGCCCAGGCGCGCCTTGTTCTGCGCGATGATCGCGTTGGCCGCGTCGAGGATGTTGCCCTGCGAGCGGTAGTTCTGCTCGAGCTTCACGATGTCCGTCACGCCGAAGTCGCGCACGAACTCGTTCATGTTGCCGACTTCGGCGCCGCGGAAGCGGTAGATGGAGTTGTGGGTGACGATGCCGTTGGCAATGAAGTTATGCGTGGGCGACACATTCAGGTCGAACACGGGTTGTCGGTGTCCGGGTACGTTGCGCACCGACTCCACGATGCTGGCGTCACCCTTCCCATCGACCATCACCATGCCCGCCCGCACGGACTGCGCCGTGACGAAGGGAAGGGAGCGTCCATGAAGATTGGCCTTGAGGATAATCCGGCCGTCGACCGTTTCGCGCGCGCGCTCCGCGAGCTTCATCGCATCGCCGAAGTCGGATCGCACCGTCTCGACTACCCAGTTGAACTTGCTGCGCTTCGCACACCTCACTCTGAATCCGGCGTCCTCTAGGCGCTTGCGCCCATCCGCATCGTTGCCGGACAGCGAAATGCGATGCATTGGATTCGCGCCGCGTCGATCGCCGCAAAGCGTGACGACAATGTTTCGACGAACGGAGTTACGTGAGCGAGGAACATGGTGCGGCTCATCCCCGCGCAGTTTCCGATCGGTCAGCAAGCGGGCCGCACCGGACGCGGTGTCGATCTCGCGATAGAGCCGCCCGATGTATGCCTCGTCGCGCACGAGACCCTGCGTCGCCTTCCCTTTGCGGGCGACGAATGGCAACGTCGGCAAGCCGTACTTCAGGGACAAGGAAATCTCGTCGAAGCGCGCGTCGTTTTCGCACTCGTGAGTGCCGACGATCCAGAGTGCGTCGGCGTGTTCCTGCAACGAGCGTTGCTTGAACCCAACCATCGGCCTTTCCTGGCCACGGGTGTAGACCTGCGACGTCCCGAGGCGATAGCCGACGTCTTTCTTGTACATCAGGTAGGTGAAATACGTCTGCGGCGTGTCGCCCAGCAAGTAGCCCGCGAAATGGTTGTGTTCTTGAGTGCTGACGATCGACTTGCCATTCTTCAGGCGAATCTCGACGAGATCTCCCTTGGACGAACGCCGATACGTATCCGTCACCATCGCGGCGCGGAAATCACCCGTGCCGAAGCAGGAACGGACCATATCGCCCACCTCTACCTCTTCGATGGGCTTGCGGCTGCCATCAGCCATCGTGATGGCGGTCCCCGCCACGAGGCACTGGTCGTCATCGCCCACCGCGAAAACGCACCCGTTCGAACCCGCCAGCAGCTTGATCCACTTGTACTGGAGCTTGTTCGTGTCCTGGAACTCGTCCACCAGGATGTACCTGAAGCGCGCCTGGTAGTGCTGCAGGAGGTTGAGGTGCTTCGAGAGCAGCTCGAAGGAGCGCAGCAGGAGCTCCGCGAAATCCACCACGCCCTCCCGATTGCACTGCGCGTCGTAGTCGGCATAGAACGCGACCATGCGCCGCGTGAAATCGTCGCCCGCCTCGACGGCATTCGCGCGAAGGCCCGCTTCCTTGCAGTTGTTGATGAAGTTCTGGAGCTGGCGGACGGGGTACTTCTCCTCGTCGAGGCCTTGCGCCTTCGCCAGGCGCTTCACCAGCGACTGCTGGTCGCCCGAATCCATGATCTGGAAGAGCTGCGGCAGGCCCGCGTCGCGGTGGTGCGTGCGAAGCATCCGGTTGCACAGGCCATGGAACGTGCCCACCCACATGCCGCGCGTGTTGATGGGCAGCATCGCCGAAAGGCGCGTGAGCATCTCGCGCGCGGCCTTGTTGGTGAAGGTGACCGCGAGGATGCCCGCGGGGCTCGCCGCGCCCGTGTTGACGAGATAGGCGATGCGCGTGGTGAGCACGCGCGTCTTGCCGCTGCCCGCGCCCGCGAGGATCAGGGCGCTTTCGCGGCCGAGTGTTACGGCGCGGTGCTGCTCGGGATTGAGATTCGAGAGGAAATCAGCCATCGGAGAACCGGTATTTTCCCAAAAAAACCGGTGCTCCCGCCAACGAAAACGGAAAATACTTGCCGGCTTACGGTCCCTGGACGACCGGCGCCACGATCCCGGGCACGGTCCGCAGGTTGGCCATGAGCGCTCGCGCCTCCACCTCGCCCGCGAGGCCGGGAATCACTACGGTGGTGAGCTCGCCGCGCCTGCCGATCTCCGACGGATAGCCGCTCGTGCGCAGCTGCCGGTTCATCGCGAGCGCCACATCGCGCGCGGGATACGCCGCCGCGATCACCTTCCACTGCCCGCCCCTGCGGGCCGCCGGGCCGTCCTTCTGGATCTCGGTCTCGGCCGACCAGATGTCCACCTGCTTCTGGTCGACCTTGGCCACCGCGGGCTCGCCGCCGCGCGGCTTCTGGTAGAAGTCGAGCGGCTGGTCGAGCGTGACCGTGGGGTGCCCCTCGGAGCCCACGCTCACCTTGCCTTCGAGCAGGCACACGAGATCGCGCGCGTCGGTGGACTTGCCCCAGACGTCGGTGCCGCGGATTCCGGCCGTCACGTTCTTCACCTTGATCGCGATGTCGCGCTGCTGGCTCCTGCGAAGGGCGTCGGTGGTGAAGCGGAACGCACCCGTCAGCACAGCGAGCGCCGCGCGGAAGACACCGCGGCTTTCCATGCGCTCGATCGTGAACTGCGCGTTCTCGCCCAGCTTCACCGTGCTGCCTTCTCCCAGGCGCAGCTGCACGCGCGCGTTGCCGCCGGTGCGGAGCTTGTCCTCGGGCTTGAGCGCGATGCCCGGCGTGAGCGGGACGGTGTTGCCGCCGCGGTCGAGCCACGCCGGATACTGGACCGCTTCGACCGTGGCGTTCTCGGCCCTCGCCGCCCCAGCGGCTCCCACGAGGGAAAGAATGAGCAATGTAGATGCAACTCTCAAGCGCGCCTCCTTGATCTGTCCCCTTTTTCGGAGAAAAGGGCTCTGACCCCACTTCAAACTATAATTCTCCCTCCATGGAACCCCACTATCACCCGCGCGCCATCGAGCCGCAAGTGCAGGAGCAATGGGCCGAGGCGCGCGCCTTCAACGCACCCGACAGCTCCCCGAAGCCCAAGTACTACTGCGTGTCGATGCTGCCCTACCCGTCGGGCAAGCTCCACATGGGGCACGTGCGCAACTACACGATCAACGACGCCCTCGCGCGGTTCCTGCGCAAGCGCGGCATGAACGTGCTGATGCCCATGGGCTGGGATGCTTTCGGGCTGCCCGCGGAGAACGCGGCGATGGCCAACGGCGTGGCGCCGGCCAGGTGGACGCGCGAGAACATCGCGTACATGAAGAAGCAGTGCCAGGCGATGGGCTGGTCCATCGACTGGTCGCGCGAGGTCGCTACGTGCGACCCGGGCTACTACAAGTGGAACCAGTGGTTCTTCCTGCGCCTCTGGGAGAAGGGCATCGTCTACAAGAAGACGGGCGTGGTGAACTGGGACCCGGTGGACATGACCGTGCTCGCCAACGAGCAGGTGATCGACGGGCGCGGCTGGCGCACCAACGCGGTGGTCGAGAAGCGCGAGATCCCGATGTGGTACATGCGGATCACGCAATACGCCGACGAGCTCGTCGACTCCCTCGACGCGCTGGGCTGGCCCGAGCAGGTGAAGCAGATGCAGCGCAACTGGATCGGGCGCAGCTACGGCGTGGAGTTCACGCTCCCCTATGCGCCCGAAACGGCGAAGCGCATGAACGACGGCAAGAAGGGCCTCAAGGTCTTCACGACGCGCGCGGACACGATCATGGGCGTCACCTTCGCCGCGGTGGCCGCGGAGCATCCGCTCGCCACGGAAGCCGCGAAGGGCAATGAGAAGCTCGCCGCGTTCATCGAGGAGTGCCGCAAGGGCGGCGTGCAGGAAGCCGAGCTCGCGACGATGGAGAAGAAGGGCATGCCCTCGGGACTGCACGTCCTGCATCCCTTCACGAAGAGGCAGGTCGAGGTGTGGGTCGGCAACTACGTGCTCATGGCCTACGGCGAGGGCGCCGTGATGGGCGTGCCGGGCCACGACGAGCGCGATTTCGCGTTCGCGAAGAAATACACCATCCCGATCGAGCAGGTGATCGACGTGGGCGTGCCCTACTCGACCGACGCCTGGCAGCCCGAGTACGAAGCGCCCGGGAAGAACGTGAACTCCGGCAAGTACGACGGGCTCGCGCAGCAGGCCGCGATCGACGCGGTGGCGAAGGACCTCGAGGCGATGGGGCTGGGCGCCAAGCGCGTGCAGTATCGCCTGCGCGACTGGGGCATCTCGCGCCAGCGCTACTGGGGCACGCCGATCCCGATCGTGATCTGCGCCGAGTGCGGCGACGTGCCCGTGCCCGACGATGAGCTGCCGGTGATCCTGCCCGAGGATCTCGTCCCGGACGGCACCGGCAGCCCGCTCGCGAAGTCGCCCGCGTTCTACGAGACGAAGTGCCCGATGTGCGACGGGCCGGCGCGGCGCGACACCGATACGCTCGACACCTTCGTGGATTCGTCGTGGTACTACATGCGCTACGCGTGCCCCGACGCGAAGACCATGGTGGACGAGCGCGCGCAGTACTGGATGCCCATGGACCAGTACATCGGCGGCATCGAGCACGCCATCCTGCACCTGCTCTACGCGCGCTTCTGGACCAAGGCGATGCGCGACCTGGGCCTGGTGAAGATCGACGAGCCCTTCACCAACCTGCTCACGCAGGGCATGGTGCTCAATCACATCTTCTCGCGCCGCGGCGCGAGGGGCGGCATCGAGTACTTCGCGCCCGACGAGGTGGAGACCGTTTCCGACGCCGAAGGCCGGATCACCGGAGCGAAGCTGAAGAGCGACGGCAGCGCCGTGGACTACGAGGGCGTCGGCACGATGTCCAAGTCGAAGAGGAACGGCGTCGATCCGCAGGACATGATCGAGCGCTACGGCGCGGACACGGCCCGCTTCTACGTGATGCAGGCCAACCCGCCGACCGACACCGTGCTCTGGAACGACGAGAGCGTCGATGGATCGTTCCGGTTCCTGCGCCGCTTGTGGACGATGGTGCATGAGCACGTCGAGCGAGGCGTGACGATGCCGTATCGCGAGGGCAGCCTCACGCCGGAGCTCAAGGCCCTGCGCCTGAAGCTGCACCGCGCCATCGACAAGGTGACCGACGACTACGGCCGGCGCATGCAGTTCAACACGGCGATCGCCGCGGTGCGCGAGCTGCTCAATCTCTACACCGACGGCAAGTACGAAACGCCCATGGCGAAGGCGGTCGCGCAGGAGGTGCTCGAGAACGCGATCCTGCTGCTCACGCCGATCGTGCCGCACATCTGCACCGAGCTCTGGCGCAACCTGCGCCCGGGCACGGAGCTCATCGCGATCCCGTGGCCCAAGGCCGATCCCGCCGCGCTCGTGCAGGACACCATCGAGCTCGTGGTGCAGGTGAACGGAAAGCTTCGCGGGCACATCCGCGTCGCGGCGAATGCCAGCCGCGACGAGATCGAGAAGGCCGCGCTCGCGAACGAAGCGGTGATTAGGTTCACCGAAGGCAAGGCGCCGAAGAAGGTCATCGTGGTGCCCGGAAAGCTGGTGAACATCGTTGTCTAGGGCCCTGGCCTTTGCGCTCCTCCTGCTCGCGGCTTCCTGCGGCTTCCAGCTGCGCGGCGAGCCCGAGGTCGGGATCAAGAAGCTCTACATCTCGAGCGTCGGCCCTTCGCAGGTGATGATCGAGATCAAGCGCTTCCTCGCCACGGGGCCCACGCGCATCGTGCTCACGCCGGCCGAGTCGCAGGCGCACCTGCACATCCTCCAGGAGACGCGCGAGAAGACGGTGTCCACTGTCACGGGCGAAGGCCGCGTGTACGAGTTCCAGCTGCGCCTCGCGGTGCGCTACGAGCTGCTCGTGCCCGGGCGCGACGAGCCGGTGATCGAGCCCACCGAGATCGCGACGCGAAGGCTCGTCACCTACAGCCAGAACGCGCCGACGGCGAAGGACACCGAGGAGCAGCTGCTCTTCAAGGACATGCAGAAGGACCTCGCGCGCCAGATCCTGCTCCACGTGGCCGCTATGAAGGCCGAGATCTGATGCGCATCGGCACGCGGCAGCTCGAGGCGAACCTGAAGAAGGGGCTGGCCGCGCTCTACGTGGTGCACGGCGCGGAAGCGCTGCTCGCCATCGAGGCGGCCGACCGCATCCGCGAGGCGGCGCGCAAGGCGGGCTGCAGCGAGCGCGAGATCTTCTTCGCCGAGCCCGGCGCCGACTGGGCGCGCTTCGGCGCGGGCGCCGCCAACCTCTCGCTCTTCGCCTCGAAGCGCCTCATCGAGCTTCGCATCCCCACGGGCAAGCCCGGCGTGGAAGGCTCGCGCGCCATCGAGGCGTGGGCATCGAAGCTTCCCGACGACGCGGTGTGCCTCGTGCTGCTGCCCGAGCTCGAATGGCAGCAGATGAAGAGCAAGTGGTTCGACGCGCTCGAAAGCGCCGGCGTGATCGTGGAGGCGAAGGCCGTCTCGCGCGACGAGCTGCCCGAGTGGCTGGCCGAGCGCTTCGCGCGCCAGGACCAGCGCGCCTCGGTCGAGACGCTCGAATGGCTCGCCGACCGCGTCGAGGGAAACCTCCTCGCGGCGAAGCAGGAGGTGGAGAAGCTGGGCCTGCTCCTTGCGCGCGGCGAGGTCACGCTGGATGCGATCCGCGAATCGGTCACCGACGTCTCGCGCTTCGAGCGCGACTCTCTCATCGACGCGATCCACGCGGGCGACACGGCGCGCATCGTGCGCGCGGTGGCTTCCCTCGAGGCCGAGGGCGAGCCGCTGCCGCTGCTGCTCTGGACGCTCGCCGAGGAGCTGCGCCTGCTGATCGCGGTATCCAGTGGCCAGCGCCCGCGGCGCTACCTGCCGCCCGATCGCATGGCCGCCATCGACCGGACCGCGAAAAAACACGGCCGCGCCAGCTTCGACCGGGAACTATTGCGGGCCCACGTGATCGACCGCATGATCAAAGGCGTCGAGGCGGGCAACCCGTGGGACAGCGTCACGGAGCTCGCCCTCGGCATCGCGGGTCGACCCGTCATGAAGGAAGTCGCGGCCTAGATGGACCTCAACGCCACACCGATGCATGCGATGGTGCTCGCCATGGGCGAGCGCGCCCGCGAGGCGAGCCGCGCGCTCGCGCGCGCCACCACGGCGCAGAAGAACCGCGCGCTCGAGGAAGCGGCCACGGCCCTCGTCGAGCGCGAGAAGACGATCCTCGCCGCCAACGCCCACGACGTGAAGGCCGCGCGCTCCGAGGGCAAGGACGATGCGTTCATCGACCGCCTCACGCTCACCGCGAAGGCGATCGAGGCCATGGCCGAGGGGCTTCGCGAGATCGCGAAGCTGCCCGATCCCATCGGGGAGGTGACGGGCCTGTCGCAAAGACCTTCGGGCATCCGCGTGGGCCGCATGCGCATGCCGCTGGGCGTGATCGCCATCGTGTACGAATCGCGCCCGAACGTGACGGCCGATGCGGGAGGCCTGTGCCTCAAGTCCGGCAACGCCTGCATCCTCCGGGGCGGGAGCGAATCGCTCAAGTCGAACCAGGCCATCGCAGCGTGCCTCGCCCTGGGCCTGAAGGCCGCGGGCCTGCCCGAAGACGCGATCCAGCTCGTGGACACGCCCGACCGCGCCGTCGTCACCGAGCTCGTGAAGCTCGAGAGGCACGTGGATGCCGTCGTGCCGCGCGGCGGCAAGGGGTTGATCGAGGCGATCACGCGCGAAGCGCGGGTGCCGGTGATCAAGCACCTGGACGGCGTGTGCCACGTGTACATCGACGCGGGTGCCGATGTCCCCAAGGCGATCGCGATCGCCGACAACTCGAAGACGCAGCGCTACGGCACGTGCAACACGATGGAGACGCTGCTCGTGGCGCATCCGATCGCCGCGCAGGTGCTGCCGGAGATCGGCAGGATCTACGCGGGAAAACGCGTCGAGATGCGCGCCTGCCCCGAGTCGCGCGAGATCCTGAAGAAATCGGGCGTGAAGGGCGTGAAGGCCGCGACCGAGGAGGATTTCTACGCCGAGTATCTCGCCCCCATCGTCTCGATCAAGGTGGTCCCGGGCCTGGACGAAGCCATCGCGCACATCGCGAAGTACGGTTCGCAGCACACCGATGCCATCGTCACCGAGGACTGGTCCCACGCGCAGCGGTTCCTGCGCGAAGTCGATTCGAGCTCCGTGATGGTGAACGCGTCGACCCGCTTCGCCGACGGCTTCGAGTACGGCCTGGGCGCCGAGATCGGCATCTCCACCAACAAGCTGCACGCGCGCGGTCCCGTGGGGCTCGAGGGCCTCACCTCGCAGAAATGGATCGTGCTGGGCGACGGTAACGTGCGTTCGTAGCTCGCTTGCCGCGCGAAGCCGATTGCCCCCATCATGGCGGCAATGGCGCTCGGACTCTTCGGCGGCACCTTCGATCCCGTCCACTTCGGCCACCTGCGGCTCGCCACGGAGCTCGCGGAGGCGTTCCATCTCGACAAGGTCGTGTTCCTGCCCGCGGGGCTGCCCTACCACCGCGGCCGCGAAGCGCACGCCACCAACGACCAGCGCCTCACGATGTTGAAGCTCGCCACGCAACGCGACGCGCGTTTCGACGTGGACGACCGCGAGCTCAAGCGCCAGGGCAACACGTACACCTTCGACACGCTCTCGGAGATCCGCAAGGAGCGCGGCCCCGACGTGCCGATCGTGTTCCTCGCGGGAACCGACGCCTTCGCGAAGATCGACACCTGGCATCGCTGGACCGAGCTCTTCGACCTCGCGCATTTCGCCGTGGCGGTGCGCGCCAACGACCCCGACTGGTTCGCCAAGGGGCCCGGCACCATCCCGAAGGACGCATGGCCGCGCATCACCCTGGACCCGAAGGAGCTCGCCGCGAGCCCCGCCGGCAAGATCATGACCTTCGCCATGACGCCCCTCGCGATCTCCTCGACGGCGCTGCGCACGCTCGCGGGCGAAGGCTCCTCCATCCGCTACCTCACGCCCGATCCCGTGGCCGAGTACATCCGCTCCCACAACCTGTATTCGAGATGAAGAAGCCCACCACCCCCGCCAAGAAGAAGCTCGTCATCGCAGCGCTCGAGGACATCAAGGCGCGCGACATCCAGGCGATCGACGTGCATCGCATCACCTCGATCTGCGACTGGATCGTCGTGGCCACGGCCGAGTCCGCGCGCCAGACGAAGGCGCTCGCGCGCCACGTGCGCGATGCGCTCAGGGCCGCGGGCGCGACAATCGTCGGCACCGAAGGCGAGGAAGCGGGCGAGTGGATCCTCGTGGACGCGGGCGACGTCGTCGTGCACGTGATGCAGCCGGCGGTGCGCGAGTACTACGCGCTGGAAGAGCTCTGGGGCGAGGGCCGCTTCGACAAGGTGGTGAATTCGAGCGCGCCCGTGGCGGCGAAGCGTCCGCCGGCGAGGCGCCGCAAGGCCGCGCCACGCAAGGGCTAGGCGATGCGCGTCACGATCCTCGCGATCGGCCACAAGATGCCCTCGTGGATCCAGGAAGGATTCAACGAGTACACGCGCCGCATGCCGCCGGAGATCCGCGTGGAGCTGGTGGAGCTGAAGCCCGGCAAGGACAGGAACGAGGAAGGCAGGCGCATGCTCGACGCCCTGCCCGACGGCGCGACGCTCATCGCGCTCGACGAGCGGGGAAGGACCGTCACCACGCAGGGCCTCTCGGTGATGCTCTCGGAATGGATGCGCGACGCGAGCCACCCGGCGCTCGCGATCGGCGGCGCCGACGGGCACTCGGACGCGGTGAAGGAGCGCGCGGCGAAACTGATCTCGCTGTCGGCGCTCACGCTGCCGCACCAGCTCGTTCGCGTCGTGGTGGCCGAGCAGCTCTATCGCGCCTGGACCATCCTCGCGCGCCATCCCTATCATCGCGAATGAGCATCTACCTCGCCTCCCGCAGTCCGCGCCGCCGCGAGCTGCTCACGCAGATGGGCGTGAAGTTCGAGCCCCTGCTCTTCCGCGAGGGCGCGCGCGCCGACGCCGACACCGACGAGGCCGTGAGGCCCGGCGAATCGCCCGACGATTACGTGCGGCGCGTGACGCGCATGAAGGCCGAAGCGGCGTGGCAGCGCGTGGTGATGAGGAA
>DATJVS010000016.1:0-17130 GCA_035501715.1 Usitatibacter sp. | reverse complement strand
TGGCGTGGTTCGTGGTGGCCGCGCCCGCGCTCAGCCTCAACTACTTCGGCCAGGGCGCGCTGCTCATCGCCGATCCCAAGGCGATCGACAATCCCTTCTACCTCGGGTTTCCGGGCTGGGCACTTTATCCGATGGTGGGGCTCGCGACGGCCGCCACCGTGATCGCGTCCCAGGCGACGATCTCGGGCGCCTATTCCATGACGCAGCAGGCGATCCAGCTGGGATACCTGCCGCGCATGACGGTACGCCACACGTCGGCCAAGCGCATCGGCCAGATCTATGTGCCGGTGGTGAACTGGATCCTCTGCGTCATTGTGACCGCCGCGGTCATCGGCTTCGGCTCGTCCAACTCGCTCGCCTCCGCGTATGGCGTGGCGGTCATGGGCACGATGCTCGTGACCACCTTCCTCACGTTCTTCGTCGTGCGCTTCGACTGGCGTTATCCCCTGTGGCTGTGCGTGATGTCCACGGGCTTCTTCATGCTCGTGGACGCGACCTACTTCGCCGCGGCGATGCACAAGGTCCTCGACGGCGGCTGGTTTCCGCTCGCCATGGGCGCGACTGTGTTCACGCTGATGATGACGTGGAAGTACGGGCGCGAACAGCTGCTCGCGCGCGTGCGCGGCTCCTCCCCGCCGCTCGAGCAGTTCATGGGCTCCCTCGGGATGTCCGGCTGCCAGCGCGTGCAGGGCACGGCCGTGTTCCTCAACTCGACGCCGGATGCCACGCCGCACGCCCTGCTCCACAGCCTCAAGCACTACAAGGTGCTGCACGAGCAGAACGTCTTCCTCACTGTGGAGTTCGCCGACGTGCCGTGGGTGGGCGCCGAGGACCGCGTCGAATGCAAGAAGATCGGCGACGGAAGCTGGAAGGTTCGCGCGCGCTACGGCTTCATGGACAAGCCCGAAGTGGTCACGGCGCTGGAGCTCTGCGCGCCCTTCGGCCTGAAGGCCGATCCCATGGACGTCTCCTACTTCCTGTCGCGCGAGCAGATCGTCCCGGGCGCCGAGAGCCGCAGCAAGATGCGCGACCGCCTCTTCGTGGCGATGACCAAGTTCTCCGGAAGCGCCACGGACTTCTTCAATATCCCCACCAACCGAGTCGTGGAGCTGGGAACCCGCGTCGAGACATGAAGCCGGTGCGCTACGCGGTCGTGGGCCTCGGGTTCATCTCCCAGCTCACGGTGCTGCCCGCGTTCCGCAACGCCCGTCGCAATTCCAGGCTCGTGGCGCTCGTCTCGGGCGACGCGGCCAAGCGCCGCGCGCTGGGCAAGCTCTACGGCGTTCCCACGTACGGGTACGACGAGTACGACGCGTTGCTCGCGAGCGGCGACATCGACGCGGTGTACATCGGGCTTCCCAACCACCTGCATCGCGAATACACGGTGCGGGCGGCACGGGCCGGCGTTCACGTCCTTTGCGAAAAGCCCCTCGCGGTGACCGAAGCCGACTGCGCCGCGATGATCGCCGCGTGCAAGCGGGGCCGCGTGAAGCTCATGACCGCGTATCGGCTGCACTTCGAGAAGATGACTCTCACCGCCATCGCCGCGGCGCGCGACGGAACCATCGGCAAGGCGCGGCTCTTCGACTCGTCGTTCTCGTTTCGCATCACCGGCGCCAACGTGCGCCTCATGAAGGCCTCCGAGGGCGGCGGGCCGCTCTACGACATCGGCGTTTACTGCATCAACGCGGTGCGCCACCTCTTCGGCGCCGAGCCCGTCGAGGCGTACGCGGCGCTCGCGGGCGGGCGGCGGCGCGGGCGCCTTGCCGAGGAGTCCGCGAGCTGCGTGCTTCGCTTTCCCGGCGACCGGCTCGCTACCTTCCAGGTGAGCTTCGACTCGGCGACCACCGGCGAATACCGCGTGCTCGGCACGAAGGGTCTCCTCGTCGCGGCGCCCGGCTATGGGTTCGGCGAAGAACTGCGCCTCACGATCCGCGGCGGCGGCAAGGAGAAGACGATGGAATTCCCGCGCAGCGACCATTTCGGGCCGCAGCTCATCCATTTCTCCGGCTGCATTCGCCGCGGCCGCAATCCGGGCCCCTCGGGCGAAGACGGGCTCGCCGACGTGCGCATCATCCAGGCGCTCTACAAGTCCGCGAAGCTCGGCCGTCCCGTGCGCCTCGCGCCGCGGCGTGCGCGGCCGGCGCCGACGCTCGCGCAACGGATCACCTGCCCGCCGGTGCGCTGGCTTCCGATGGTGAACGCGCGGCCGCCGCGCTAGCGAATCACTTCTTCGCGGCCGCGGGACCGATCATGTCCTCGGCGCGGACCCATTCGTCGTACTGCGCCGGCGTGACGTAGCCCAGGGCGAGCGCCGCTTCGCGAAGCTGCGTGCCTTCGCGATGCGCCTTCTTCGCGATCTGCGCCGCCTTGTCGTAGCCGATGTGCGGGGCGAGCGCGGTCACCAGCATGAGGGAGCCGCGCACGAGGCCGTCGATGCGTTCGCGATTGGCCTCGATGCCGCGCGCGCAGTGCTCCTCGAAGCTCGCCATGCCGTCGCCCAGCAGCCGCACGCTCTGCAGGAACGCGTACGCGATCACCGGCTTGAAGACATTCAATTCGAGGTGCCCCTGCGCGCCGCCGAAATTCACCGCGACGTCGTTGCCCATCACCTGCGCCGCGCACATGGTGAGCGCCTCGCACTGCGTGGGATTCACCTTGCCGGGCATGATCGAGCTGCCCGGCTCGTTTTCCGGGATGCGGATCTCGCCGATCCCGCTCCTCGGCCCGCTCGCGAGGAGGCGGACGTCGTTGGCGATCTTCGTGAGCGATGCGGCGAGCCCCTTCAACGCCCCGTGCGCGTGCACCATGGCGTCGTGAGTCGCGAGGGCCTCGAACTTGTTGGGCGCAGTGACGAACGCGCAGCCCGTGAGCTTCGAGATCTCCGCGGCCGAGCGCGCGCCGAATTCGGGATGGGCGTTCAAGCCCGTGCCCACCGCGGTGCCTCCGAGGGCGAGCTCCGAGAGGTGCGGCAGCGTCGCCTCGACATGGCCCCGCGCGTGCTCCAGCTGCGAGACGTAGCCGGAGAATTCCTGGCCGAGTGTAAGCGGCGTGGCGTCCTGCAGGTGCGTGCGGCCGATCTTCACGATGCCCTCGAATTGCGCCTGCTTCGCCGCGAGCGTCGCCCGCAGCGTCTCGAGCGCAGGCAGCAGGCGCCGGCGAATCGCCACCACGGCCGCCACGTGCATCGCCGTGGGAAAGACGTCGTTGCTGCTCTGGCCGCGATTCACGTCGTCGTTGGGGTGGACCAGGCGCCCTTCCCCACGATGGCCGCCGAGGATCTCGCTCGCGCGATTGGCGAGCACCTCGTTCATGTTCATGTTGCTCTGGGTGCCCGATCCCGTCTGCCACACGACCAGCGGGAATTCGCCGGGCCACTTCCCCGCGAGCACTTCGTCGGCGGCCTGTGAGATGGCCCGGGCCTTTTCCGCTGTTATCTCCCCGAGGGACAGGTTCACGCTGCAGGCCGCACGCTTCACCCACGCGAGCGCCTCGATCACCTCCGCGGGCATTCGCTCGCCCGATATGCGGAAGTGTTCGAGGGAACGCTGGGTCTGCGCGCCCCAGAGACGGTCGGCCGGAACTTCGATCGGACCGAACGTGTCCTTCTCGATACGCATCGCGGTCATCTCGATAGAATACATCTCCCCCAAGAAGGAAAATTCTCCATGAACCTGAAACGCACCTCCCTCCTGCTCGCGGCACTCCTCGCGATGACCTCCGCGGTCGCGCAGACCATGAAGCCCGAAGACCAGATCGCGATTCGCCAGGCGGCCTACACGCTGATGGGCTATTCGTTCGGCGGCATCGCCGCGATGGCGCAGGGCAAGCGCCCGTACAACAAGGAAGAAGCGATCAAGGACGCCGACCTGCTCGTGCAGGTGGCCGCGTTGCCGCAGAATTTTTTCGGGGAAGGCACCGACAAGGGCGACACTCGCGCCAAACCCGAGATCTGGACCAAGCGCGCCGAGTTCGACGACAAGATGAAGAAGATGCTCGCCGAGGTCGCGAAGCTTCCCGAGGTCACGCGCACGGGCGACCTCGAGGCGATCAAGGTCCAGGCCAAGGCGACGGGCTCCGCGTGCGGCGCCTGCCACGACGAGTTCCGCATCAAGCGCTGAGCGCGTGAGCGCTCCCGCCCGCGGCGGGTGGGACCTTCCTACCCGTGCCTTCCACTGGTCCCTCGCGGCGCTCGTCACGTGCTCCTTCGTCACGGGCAAGCTCGGCGAGAGCTGGCTCGACTGGCATTTCCGCAGCGGCTACGCGATCCTCGCGTTGCTCGCCTTTCGCCTCGCGTGGGGATTCCTGGGCAGCGACGAGGCGCGCTTCGCGGCGTTCGTGCGCGGGCCCCGCGCGGCGCTCGAATACGCGCGCTCGCTTGCGTCGGGAAAGCGCGATGTCGGGCCCGGGCACAACCCGCTGGGCGGCTGGATGGTCATGCTGATGCTGGTCCTCGTCTCCGCCCAGGCGATCACGGGCCTGTTCTCCAACGACGAGTCGTTCAATGAAGGCCCGCTCGCCTCGAAGGTCTCCAACGCCGCCGTCCATCGACTGAGCTCGTTCCACTCCTGGAACGAATGGGCGATCGTGGGCGCGGTCGGCGTGCACGTCGCGGCCATCGCCTTCTACCAACTGCACCTGCGCATGAACGTATTGCGCCCGATGGTGACGGGCGCCTCGAGCGCGGCGCAGAACGCGCGCGCGCTCGTGATCCTGGCGATCTGCGCCGCTGCGGTCTATTGGCTGGTGGAGATCTATCCCCGATGAGCGCGGCGCCCGTTCGATACACGCGCACGGCCATCGCGATCCACTGGATCGTGGCCGCGCTCATCATCGGCAACCTCGCCTTCGGCCTGTACATGGTGGGACTGCCGCTCTCGCCGCAGAAGCTTCGCTACATGTCGTATCACAAATGGGTGGGAATCACGGTGCTCCTCCTGTCGGCCGCCCGGCTGCTGTGGCGCTGGAGGAATCCGGCGCCGGCCTTGCCCAACGCGATGAAGCCCTGGGAGCAGCGCGCGGCGCGTGCATCGCACGCGCTTCTCTATGTCCTCTTCTTCGCCGCGCCCCTTTCCGGGTGGCTCTACAGCTCCGCCGCCGGCTTCAAGACGGTGTACCTCACGCTGGTTCCGATTCCCGACCTCATCGCGAAGAACAAGGATGTGGCCGACGTGCTGCGCATCGTGCACCGCTCGATCAATTACCTGCTCGCCGCAGTGGTCGCCGTCCATGCGGCGGCCGCGCTCAAGCACCACTTCGTCGACCGCGACGACGTGATGCGCCGCATGCTTCCCCCATCCAAGCGAGTCCCTTCATGAAGACGCTCGTCGCCGCGATGCTGGCCGCGATCCTCGC
This sequence comes from Usitatibacter sp., assembly GCA_035501715.1. Lineage (GTDB taxonomy): Bacteria > Pseudomonadota > Gammaproteobacteria > Burkholderiales > Usitatibacteraceae > Usitatibacter. Next base: position 11,775 of record DATJVS010000016.1, on the reverse strand, counting down.
GCTGCCCGCAGCCGGCCAGCAGAAGATCATCCCCGAGAAGAGCTTCATCCGCTTCGCCTTCACGCAGATGAACGTGGACGTCGAAGGCAAGTTCCGCAAGTTCGACGCCACCATCGCGTTCGATCCCGCGAAGCCCGAGGCCACGAAGGCCGCGTTCGAAGTGGACGTGGGCTCCATCGACCTGGGCAGCGACGAGGGCAACACGGAAGCGCGCCGCAAGACGTGGCTGAACGTCGAGGGCTTTCCCAAGGCCACGTTCACGGCGGCATCCGTGAAGGCGCTCGGAGGCGGAAAGTTCGAGGCGCGCGGCCCGCTCTCCATCAAGGGCGCGAGCCGCGAGATCGTGGCGACGTTCACCGTCGCCGACGCCAACGGCATCCGCACCGTGAACGGCCAGTTCCCGCTGAAGAGGCTGCAATACAAGATCGGCGAGGGCGAATGGGCCGACACCGACACGGTGGCCGACGACGTCCTCGTGAAGTTCCGCTTCGCACTCCCCATCCACTGACCCGCAGGAGCACTGCCATGAAGCACCTTGCCCTCCTCTCCATGATCCTCGCCCTGGGCGCACCGCTCGGCGCGGCGGCCGACGACGACAACAGGGACACCTACACGATCGACGGGCGCCACACGTTCCCCCAATACGAGGTGACCCACTTCGGAACGTCCAAGCAGCGCGGACGCTTCGACAAGACCGAAGGCAAGCTCGTCTTCGACGCCTCCGCGCACAAGGGCAGCGTCGAGGTCACCATCGACACCGCCTCCGTGAGCTCGGGCCTCGCGAAGCTGGACGAGCACCTGCGCAGCGACGAGTTCTTCAACGTGGCCAAGTACCCGAAGATGACCTTCAAGTCGACCGACTTCGTCTTCGAGGGCGATACGCCGAAGAAGGTGAACGGGGAGCTCACGCTCCTCGGGGTGGCCAAGCCCGTGACCTTCGACGTGGACTTCTTCCACTGCGGCGTGAATCCGATGTTGCTGCGCACCGTCTGCGGCGCGGACCTCACCGCGCACATCAAGCGCAGCGAGTTCGGCATGAAGTACCTCGTGGGGCCGGTGAGCGACGACGTGCTGCTGCGCGTGAACGTCGAAGCCATCAACGACCGGAAATAGGGATGCTCGCGGCGCACTTCTCCCGCCACCGCACGGCCAATCCCGGGCGGCTGCACTTCGCAGCCCACAGCCACCATCCGTGGCCCGACGCCACCGAGGCCGCGCACGCGCGCTACTGGACGGATTCGGCCACGCTCGCCGATCGCAAGTGGCAGAAGATCTTCGGCGAGGTGATTCCGGCCGCGCAGGATCACGTCGCGCGCATCGTGGGCCTTTCGGACGCGCGCCAGGTCGCGTTCGCTCCGAACACGCACGAGTTCGTCTCGCGCATCTACTCATGCTTCGATGCCTCCAAGCCCATTCGCGTCCTCACCACCGGCGCGGAGTTCCACAGCTTCCGGCGCCAGACGCGAAGGCTGCAGGAGACCGGCCGCCTCGAGGTCGAGGAGATCGCGCCCGAGCCGTTTGCCACGTTCCCGCAGCGCTTCGCCGCCGCGGCGCGCTCGGGGCCGCGCGATCTCGTGTGGCTCTCGCACGTGTTCTTCGACTCGGGCTTCGTCGTGACGGACCTCGAGAAGATCTGCGAAGCGGCGCCGGCCGATGCGCTCGTCGTGATCGACGGCTACCACGCGTTCTGCGCGCTGCCGGTCGATCTTGCCCGCGTGCATCGGCGGGCCTTCTACATCGCGGGCGGATACAAGTACGCGATGTCCGGCGAAGGCGCGTGCTGGCTCGCGATCCCGCCCAGCTGCGCGCTTCGCCCCGCCGACACGGGCTGGTACGCGTCGTTCGACACGCTGTCCGTGGCGCCGGGCGCGACGGTGCCCTACTCCGCCGATGCCTTCCGCTTCTGGGGCGCGACCTTCGACGCCTCGGGCCTGTATCGCTTCATCGCCGCGATGGATTGGATGCGGTCGATCGGCCTGGATGCTTCACGCATCCACGCGCACTCCATGGGCCTTCAGGCCGACTTCCTGCGCCGTCTCGCGGACGCGGCGCTTCCGGGACTCGCACCCGCGCAGTGCGTGCTCCCGCCCGAAGCTCCGCGCGGCAACTTCCTCGCCTTCGAGGTGGACGGCGCCGAGGAGATGCATCGCCGCATTGGCGAGCAGCAGGTGACAATCGACCGGCGCGACCGGCGCCTTCGATTCGGCTTCGGCGTGTATCACGATTCGCACGACGTGGAGCTCCTCGTCGCCGCCCTGGCCCGCGCGCTGCGATAATGGCGCGATGAAGACCCAACTCCGTCCCCTGCTGGGCGCGGCGCTACTCGCCGCCGCCTCCCTCGTCTCGTTCAACGCGGCGTGCGGGCCGTATCCCGACAAACCGATCCACTTCGTGGTGCCCTATCCCGCCGGCGGCCCGCTGGACGCCGTGGCGCGCCTGCTCGCGCAGAAGGTCTCCGATCGCCTGAAGCAGCCGGTCGTCGTGGACAACAAGCCCGGCGCCGGCGGAAACATCGGCGCCGACCTCGTGGCCAAGTCCGCGCCCGACGGCTACACGCTGCTGATGGGCGCGGTGGCCACGCACGCCATCAACCCCACGCTGTACGCGAGCATTCCCTACGACGCGCAGAAGGACTTCATCGCGGTCACGCAGATCGCCTCGACGCCGAACGTGCTCGTGGTGAATCCGTCGCTTCCCGTCCACGACGTGAAGGAATTCATCGCCTACGCCAAGGCCAACCCCGGGAAGCTCAACTTCGGGTCCGGCAGCACCGGCAGCGCCGGCCACCTCGCGGGCGAGCTCTTCAAGTCCATGGCCGGCGTGCAGATGACGCACATCCCGTACAAGGGCGCGGCACCGGCGATGAACGATCTCATCGGCGGGCAGATCCAGCTAATGTTCGACAACCTCGCTTCGTCGCTCGCGCAAGTGAAGGCCGGCAAGATCCGCGCGCTCGCGGTGACGACGGCCAAGCGCACGCCGCTCGCACCCGAGCTGCCCACCATCGCGGAGTCCGGCCTGGCGGGCTTCGACATCAACACCTGGTTCGGGCTCTTCGTCCCGGCGAACACGCCGCACGAGATCGTCTCGCTCCTGCACGATGAGTTCGTGCGGGCGCTTGACCAGCCCGACGTGCGCGAGAAGATGACCGCCATGGGCGCCGAGCCCGTGGGCAGCACGCCAGAGCAGTTCGCCGCCTACATCCGCTCCGAGGCGCAGAAGTACGCGCGTATCATCAAGGCCTCCGGAGCGAAGGCGGACTGATGGTCAAGCGCATCGTATGGCTCTTCGGCATCACCGGCGTGGTGATCTTCGCCGGGCTCACGGCGGTCCTCGTCGCGGGCGATTCGCACGTGCGCATTCCGGCGATCGCCGCGCTGGTCACGTTCTGCGCGATCGTGCTCTCCTACCTCGGCGGAATCGAGGGCGGTCTCGCGCTCGCCGAATCCCATGGCGACAATGAGGCCACCGAGCGTTGGCGAACGGTCTCGCTGTGCCTGAGCGTGCTTCCCACGCTCGCCGCGTGGGGCGTGCTGTGGCTCGATTCGCCGACCAAGCAGATCGGCGCGGCGCTCGGGATCTTCGTCGTGGTCTGGGGCTTCGACCTGTGGCTTGCGCGCCACGGGCTCGTCGCCTCGTGGTTCCTCGACATGCGGACGGCCGTTACCGGCCTCGCCTGCGTGACGCTGGGCGTCGCGCTCTGGCTCCTCTAGCCTTTCCCCCGGACTCCACGTAGCGCGCGAGCCACGCGAAGAACTCGCGGTACCAGAGGCGCGAGTTCTGGGGCTTGAGGATCCAGTGGTTCTCGTCGGGGAAGAACACGAGCCGCGAGTCCACGCCCTTCGCCTTCAACGTGTTGTAGTACGCGAGGCCCTGCGAATCGGGCACGCGATAGTCGAGCAGCCCGTGGATCACGAGCGTGGGCGTCTTCATGCGCTTGGCGAACGTGAGCGGATTCTGGGATGCGACGCGCTTCGGGTTGTCCCAATAGAACGCGCCCAGCTCCTTTGGATGCCAGTAGTAGGCGTCGTCGGAGAACATGCCGACCCAGTCGAAGCAGCCCGCGTGGCAGACGTAGGCCTTGTAGCGGTCCGTGTGGCCGTTCATCCACGCCACCATGTAGCCGCCATAGCTCCCGCCGGCGGCGACGAGGCGGTCGCGGTCGATGTAGCCCTGGCGCAGCATGAATTCGGTGCCCGATTCCACATCGGCCAGCTCGCGCTTGCCCCACTCCCTGTCGATCGACTCGAGGAACTTCTGCCCGAAGGAAGACGACCCGTGGTAGTTCACGCACACCACGACGTAGCCTTGCGCGGCGAACACGTGGTTGTTCCAGCGGAAGTGGAAGTTGTCGCCCCATTGCGAATGCGGCCCGCCGTGGATGTTGTGCAGCAGCGGCCACTTCTTCCTCGGATCGAAGTCCGGCGGATAGATCGCCCACATGTGGACCTTTTCGCGATTCCAGCCCTCGATGGTGAACTCGCGAACCTCGCCCAGCTTCACGCCCTGCATCGCCGCATCGTTGAAGCGATCGATGCGCCGCGCGGGCTGCCCCGCGGACTTCCAGAACACGCCCGGCGGCGTGCTCATGTCGTTGCGCACGAAGGCGATCGCGTCGCCCGCCACGTCGAACTCCATCACCGTGCCGCCGCTCGCGACGACCTTCGGGGCCGCCTCGCCCAGCGTGTGGCGAAAGACGTGCATGCGCGCGTTGTCCTCGGCGGCGAAGTACACCGACTTCGAATCGGCGCCCCACACGATGGGCGTCCAGACGCTGCGGTCCCAACGGCGCGCCTCGTGCGAGAGCTTGCCCGTGCGCCGGTCGATGAGCGCGAGCCGGCTCGCATCGACGAAGCTGCGGCGCAGGTCCTGCGTGGTGAGCGCGATCCAGCGGCCGTCGGGCGAATAGCGCGGATATTCGTGGTTGAGCGGCGAACCCGTCGTGAGCGTGCGAAAGCGCCTGCGGCGCAAGTCGAGCGCCACCAGATGGTACGAGTGGTCGAAGCGCTTGTCCTCGGCGGAATCGAACGCGAAGGCGATCTCGCGCCCGTCGGGCGAGATGTCGTAGTAGTTGGCCGACGTATCGGCCCGCACGAGCTCGTACTTCGTGCCCGCGAACAGGTCGCGCACGGCGCCCGTGTCCACGTCCACCGTGAAGAGGTGCGGCACGCGCCCGTCGGAGAGCCACTTGTCCCACCAGCGATAGGCGGAATGCTCGACGACGTGCGCCTTCACCTTGTCGTCCTTCCACGCCTTGTAGCGCTTGGCCTGCGCGGCGAGGCTCTTCTCCTCCGGCCACACCCAGGAGACGAACGCGATGCGGCGCGAATCGGGGAACCACTTGATGCCGAGCACGCCGGTGGCGATGTTCGTGAGGCGCTTCGCCTCTCCGCCGTCCGGGGCGATGAGGTAGACCTGGGGCTCCTCGTCGCCCTTGTCGGCGCCGGCCGCCGCGCGCTTGGCGACGAACGCGATGGCGCGCCCGTTGGGCGACCAGCGCGGCTCCGCATCCTTCTCGCCCGCGGTGGTGAGCCTGCGCGGCTCGCCGCCGAACGCCGAGAGCAGCCACAGGCTCGACAGCCCCTTGTTCTGCTCCATGTCGTACGAAGTGACGGACACGCAGGCTTGCGCGCCATCGGGCGAGAGCGCCGGTTGTGCCGGGCGCTCCAGCTTCCAGAGGTGTTCGACTGTCAGTCTGGCCATGGCCTCTCCAAAAAAGCGAACGCACCGGATCGCGGTGCGCTCATGAGCGAGGCGATTGTAACGCGGCGCAGGGCTGGGGTCGGTCCGGGTGGCGTGGGATCAGGCGGCGAGGAGGAGCTTGCCCACTGACTTGATGCACCGCAAACCCCGGTTCGATCGAGGGATTTTGGCGTTCCCTCCCTATTGCTTTTTTCGCTCATATTGGGCATCATGGTATTGCGAATCGTTCTTATTTGCACCCCTATTCGCAGGACCATCGGACGACATGTACATCTGCATCTGCAACGCGATCACCGAGAGCGAAGTGCGCGGCGCCGTGAGCCTCGGCTGCAAGCGCATGGGCGATCTCAAGCGCGACCTGGGTGTGGCCACCTGCTGCGGCAAGTGCGAACCCGATGCACGGCGCGTGCTTCGCGAGTGCCGCGCAGACGCGGCCGCGACAGCCGCCTGCGCCGGCGACTGAGGGCCGCGTCGCGCACCGATCCATGAGCCTGCGCCCGTTCCTCGCCGCGGTTGCGTTCGCGTTCGCCGCGACGCTCGTCCACGCCGGCGAGGACGCGAGCGCCATGGCGCTGCACCTGCTCGACTACATCGCAGGCGACTATCCGAACGCGGTGGAATCGGGCCGCGTGAAGAGCGACGACGAGTACAGGGAGATGACCGAGTTCACGGGCGAAGCCGCCAAGCTCGTGAAGGCCCTTCCGGACAATGCGGCCAAGGCTGCGCTCGCGGCGGACGCGGACAGGCTCGTGGCACTCGTGGCCTCCAAGGCCGATGCCAAGGAGGTCGCGCACGCGGCCAGCTCGATCCAGGCCGCGATGATCCGCGCGTACAAGATCGCCGTGGCGCCGCGCCACACGCCGGACGTCGCGCGCGGCGCCGCGCTCTTCTCCGAGCAGTGCACGAGCTGCCACGGAATCACGGGGCATGGCGATGGAATCGCGGCCAAGGGCATGGATCCGCCGCCCGCCGATTTCCTCGACCGCGACCGCATGGGCAAGCGAAGCGCCTTCGGCCTGTACAACACGGTGACGCTCGGGGTGCAGGGCACGCCGATGCGCGCGTTCGGCGAGCTCCCGGACGACGACCGCTGGGCGCTCGCGTTCTACGTGGCGTCCCTGCCGACGCCCGCGGAGCTGCGCGCCAAGGGCGAGGCGCTCTGGAAAGCGGGAAAGGGCCGCAGCGAGTTCGCCAGCCTCGATCCCATCGCCACGCTCTCGCCCAACGAGACTGCGGCCCGCCACGGCGAGGACGGCCTTGCGGTGCGCGCATACCTGCTCGCGCATCCCGAGGCGCTTGCCGCGGCGAAGGCCTCGCCGCTCGACTTCGCGTCCGAGAAGATCGCCGCCGCGGTCGCGGCATACGGGAAGGGCGAGCGCGAGCGCGCCTCGCAGCTCGCCATCCAGGCCTATCTCGAGGGCTACGAGATGGTCGAGACGAGCCTTTCGAACGTGGACTCCGACCTCATGCGCCGCGGCGAGCGCGCCATGATGGACGTTCGCGGCGCGATCCAGTCCGGCGCTCCGGCCGAGGAGGTCGAGGCCAGGGCGAAGGAAGCCGACAAAGTGCTCGCCGAAGCGCGCGAGAAGCTGGGCGGCGAGGCGCTCTCGGCGCCCGCGACGTTCACGGCCGCGCTCATCATCCTGCTGCGCGAGGGACTCGAGGCCGTGCTCGTGCTCGCCGCGATCTTCGCCTTCCTCGGCAAGGCCCAGCGCGGCGATGCCAAGCGCTACGTGCACATGGGCTGGATCGCGGCGCTCGCGCTCGGCGCCCTCACGTGGGTCGTCTCCTCGAAGCTGATCGCCATCTCGGGCGCGAGCCGCGAGGTGACCGAAGGCGTGACCGCGCTCATCTCCGCGGCGATGCTGCTCTACGTGGGCTTCTGGCTGCACGACAAGTCCCACGCGGCGGGATGGCAGAAGTTCATCAACACGCAAGTGGGGGGCGCGCTCACCTCCGGCACCGTGTGGACGCTCGCCACCATCTCGTTCCTCGCCGTCTATCGCGAGATCTTCGAGACCGTGCTCTTCTACGAAGCGCTCGCGAGCCAGGCGGGCCCCGAGGGGCACGCGGCGCTCGTGGCGGGCGTGGCAAGCGGCGCGCTGGCGCTCGCCGTGACCACCTGGGCCATCCTTCGCTGGAGCGCGAAGCTTCCGCTGGGCGCGTTCTTCACCGCGAGCGCCCTGCTCCTTGCCGTCCTCGCCGTCGTCTTCACGGGCCAGGGGATCGCCGCGCTGCAGGAGGCAAGCTGGGTCGACGCGAACGCGCTCGGCTCGGTGCGCGTCCCGATCCTGGGCATCTTCCCGACGGCCCAGTCCCTCGGGGCCCAGGCCGTGGTGGCGGCGCTCATCGTCTTCGTGCTCTGGTGGTCCAGGCGCTCCGAGCGCTGAGCCTCGCCCCCCGCCGCCCGGCGTAAAATCGACGCTTCTCCCGGGAGGCCCCATGAAAGGCGACAAGAAGGTCATCCAATTGCTGAACCGCCAGCTCACGCGCGAGCTCACCGCCGTGAACCAGTATTTCCTCCATGCGCGCATGCAATCGCACTGGGGACTGGAAAAGCTGGGCCGCCACGAATACCAGGAGTCCATCGAGGAGATGAAGCACGCGGACTCGCTCATCAAGCGCATCCTCGTGCTCGACGGCCTGCCCAACCTGCAGGACCTGGGCAAGCTCGGCATCGGCGAGCACGTGCCCGAGATGCTCTCCTCGGACCTCGCGCTCGAGCGCGGCTCCCAGGAGACGCTCAAGGAAGGGATTTCGCACTGCGAGTCGGTGAAGGACTACGTGTCGCGCGAGATACTCGAGGACATCCTCGAGGACACCGAGGAGCACATCGACTGGATCGAGACGCAGCTCGACCTCGTGAAGAAGGTCGGGCTCGAGAACTACCTGCAATCGCAGATGAGCGAGGAGGAGTCGAAGTCGTGAAGCCCAATGACATGAAGCCCGCGTTCAAGTGGGACGATCCCCTGCTCCTCGAGGACCAGCTCGCCGAGGACGAGCGCATGGTTCGCGACAGCGCGCGCGGCTACGCGCAGGCGAGGCTCATGCCGCGCATCCTCGAGGCCAACCGCCACGAGAAGTTCGACCGCGCGATCCTCACCGAGATGGGCGAGCTCGGTTTCCTCGGCTCCACCATCGAGGGCTACGGCTGCGCCGGCGTGAACCACGTGAGCTACGGGCTCATCGCGCGCGAGATCGAGCGGGTGGACTCGGCGTATCGCTCGACACTGAGCGTTCAGTCGTCGCTGGTGATGCACCCGATCCACGCGTATGGATCCGAAGAGCAGCGCGAACGCTGGCTTCCTCGCCTCGCCAAGGGCGAGATCGTGGGCTGCTTCGGGCTCACGGAGCCCGGCGTCGGGTCGGATCCCAACGGCATGGTCACTCGCGCGCGCAAGGCCGAAGGCGGTTACAGGCTCTCGGGCGCGAAGATGTGGATCACGAACGCGCCCATCGCGGACATCTTCGTGATCTGGGCCAAGGACGATGCGGGCGAGATTCGCGGCTACGTGCTCGAGAAGGGCATGAAGGGCCTCTCGGCGCCGAAGATCGAGGGCAAGTTCAGCCTGCGGGCCTCGACCACGGGCGAAGTCGTGATGGACGAGGTGTTCTGCCCGGAAGCCAACCTCCTTCCCAACGTGAAGGGACTGAAGGGGCCGTTCGGCTGCCTCACCAAGGCGCGCTTCGGAATCTCCTGGGGCGCCATGGGCTCGGCGGAATTCTGCTGGCACGCGGCGCGGCAATACACGCTCGACCGCAAGCAGTTCGGCAAGCCTCTCGCCGCGAACCAGCTGATCCAGAAGAAGCTGGCCGACATGCAGACGGAGATCACGCTGCAGCTGCAGCTGTCGCTGCGCCTGGGCCGCCTCATGGACGAAGGGCGCGCCACGCCGGAGATGGTCTCCATGGCCAAGCGCAACGCCACGGGCAAGGCGCTCGAGATCGCGCGCACCGCACGCGACATGCATGGCGGCAACGGCGTCTCGGATGAGTTCCACGTGATCCGCCACGCCATGAACATGGAGGCGGTCAACACCTACGAGGGCACGCACGACATCCATGCGCTCATCCTCGGGCGCGCGCAGACGGGACTGTCGGCCTTCTGACGACTTAGTGGACTTCCCCGGTGGGCAGGATGCCGGCGGGGATGGCGACGGCGGGCACGCCCTCGTCCTTGAGCTCTTCGGCCTCCTCGGCCGTGACCTGGCCGCGGATGTTGCGCGCCTCTTCTTCCCTGTAGTGGATGCGGCGCGCGATCTCGGCGAAGCGCCGTCCCACGTCCTCGGTGCCCGAAAGGATCAGGTTGCGAAGCGCGACGATCGCCTGGCGACGGGCGCTGCCGTCGTCGCGTGCGGGCTCGCTGCCTGCAGACGTGTGCACGTGCGGGGCCGCGGGAAGCTTGCGAACTTCCACGCTCGAGCACGAAGGGCACTGCAGTTGGCCCGCGGCCGCCTGCTTCTCGCAGGCTTCGGCCGAGGCGAACCAGCCCTCGAAGTCGTGGCCCTCGTTGCAGGAAAGCCGGTAGACGATCATGAGCTGGAAATGGGGGTTCCCGGCGCCCTTTCAATCCACGCGCGCGCCCCTTCGGCCTGCTTCTCGACCGCGCTCGAGCAGACCGCGCGATGGCGGTTCACATATTCCTCGTGGTTGCGTTCCACGTCGCCCAGGTCGTACACGTAGTTCACCATGAGGCCGAACGACTGGGCCATGCCGCGATCGGACGGGTCGGCCATCCAGTCGAGCCTTTCGAGGCGCGCACCGTTGCCCAGGTGGAAGCGCGCGACGGAATCGGCCGCCTGTCCCGCGCTCCACTCGCGCGTGAGGTACCACGCCGCGAGCGACTCGAGCTTGTCGCGGCTGGAGGCGATCGCGTCCGCCGTTTGCGGCGCGGCGGCCCCGAGCTTCTTCGTGGCCCACGCGCGCAATCCCGGGATCGGCGAGAGCGTGGCGAACACCTTGAGGTTCGGCAGCTCCGAGTGCAGGTCCTCGGCCACCTGCTTGATGAGGAAGTTGCCGAACGAAATGCCGCGAAGGCCCGGCTGGCAACTGGTGATCGAGTAGAACACCGCGCACCGCGCGCGGCGCGGGTCCCCCACGGCGCTTTCCATCGCGAGGATGGGTCCCACTTCGCCGGGCAGGTCGTTCACGAACGCCACCTCCACGAAGATGAGCGGCTCGTCCTTCAATGCCGGATGGAAGAACGCGAAGCAGCGCCGGTCGCGTTCGAGGCGGCGCTTGAGGTCCGGAAAGCCCTGGATGCGATGCACGGCCTCGTAGGCGATGAGCTTTTCGAGGATGGCCGCGGGCGTGCCCCAGTCGATGCGCCGCAATTCCAGGAAGCCGCGGTTGAACCACGAGCCCAGCAGGTGCGTGAGATCGTGGTCGACGGCCTCGAGCTCCGGATTCGCCTTCATCGACTCGAGCAGCTCCTTGCGCATCTGCACGAGGGCCGCGGTGCCGCCCGGCGCCATGTTCATGCGGCGGAAGACTTCCTGGCGGGAGGGTTCGGCCACGCGCTGCAGCGCGGCGAGGTGCGCCGGCGACGGATCGCCGTGGTAGGCGACCGCGGCCTTGAGGACCTGGTCGCGATCCGGCGCGAAGTCCCGCGAGAGCTTGTGGAAGATGTGCTCGCGCCCGGTCTCGTCCAGGCCGCGATAGAGCGCGACCGCCCGGCGGGCGAGCACCGCGCCGGTCGCCTCGCCGCGCTCCGAGATCAAGGTACGCAGCAGGCCCGCGAGGCGGTCGGCGCGCCTCACACCGCGGGGCTTGGCCACGAGCGAGCCGACGATGCGGTCGATGAGGATGCGGGCGGTCATGGTGCGAGCTTATCCCTTGAAGCGGTCGCGAAGCAGGTTTTTCTGGACTTTGCCCATTGCATTTCGAGGAAGCTCTTCCACAACGTAGACGCGCTTGGGCACCTTGAAGTTCGCGAGCTTCTCCCGGAGCGCCGCGATGATGGCGCCCTCGCTCGCGGGCGGCGCGTCGCGTCGCGGAACGACGACCGCGGTCACCGCCTCGCCAAAGTCCGGATGGGGCACCCCGACCACCGCCGATTCCTGCACGCCGGGC
>DATJVS010000015.1:0-20002 GCA_035501715.1 Usitatibacter sp. | reverse complement strand
CCGAGAGATCGGCGAAATCGTCCAGCACCGCCTTGTGGACGAAACCGGTCCGGCCCTGCCACGCATCTTCCGGCAAGGGCTCCGACAGCACCGGGATGTACGTGAAGTTCGGATGCTCGCGCTGCCACTGGATCGGCAGCTCCGGCATGTACAGGTCCTTGCGGGATCGGACGCCCCAGTAAAGGACCATGTGGCGGTCGTCGCCATGGTGGAACGCGCTCTCGATGATCGCCTTGATCGGCGCGAAACCCGTGCCGCCCGCCACGAGGATCGCGGGCTTGTCGGAATCCCCGCGCATGTAGAACGTCCCCAGCGGCCCCTCGAAGCGCAGGATCGCTCGCTCCTTCATCTCGTCGAAGACGAAGGTGGAGAACGCTCCGCCGGGCGACTTGCGCACGTGCAGCTCGATCAGCGCGTCGCTGTGCGGCCCATTCGCCATGGAGAAGCTGCGCCGCTTGCCGTTCTTCAGCAGGATGTCGATGTACTGGCCCGCGAGGAACTGCAGGCGCTCGCCGGTGGGCAGCTTGAGGAAGAGCACCGCGACGTCGTCCGCCGGCCGCTCGACCCTCTCGACGCGCGCGGGCATGGTGCGGATCGCGAGGTCCTTGGCGCCGGAGAGCTCGCGCACCTCGAACACGATGTCGCCCAGCGGCTGCGTGCAGCACGTGAGCGCCTTGCCCGCCGCCTTCTCGGAAGCATGCAGCGCGCGCTCCTGGTAGTCGCCGTAGGCGAGCTCTCCCGAGCGAAGGACGCCCTTGCAGGCGCCGCACGCGCCGTTGCGGCAGCCGTACGGAAGGCCGATGCCCTGGCGAAGCGCCGCCGCGAGGACGGTCTCCCCGGCAGCGACGGTGAAGGTGTGACCGCTCGGCTCGAGGCGAACCTGGTGCCCGGTCGTCGGGGAGTCAGGCAATTTCAGCGGGTGCGGCGGAACTCGCCCTCAATGAGCGCCCCGCGGCCCCCGCGCCGCGAAGCGGTCTCCTGCACCGCGTCGCGGCCGGGAAGGAGCAGCAGCGTGATGGCCATGAGATCGGAGACCACGCCGGGGAAGATGAGCAGCAGCCCCGCGATCACCGTACGGGCGCTGTCCGTGAGGGCGTTGATCGAGAAGTGCCCTTGGGCGAGCCCCGCGGCGAGCCTCGCCACGAGCGCGAAACGCGCCTCCTTGATGAGGGCCATGCCGGCGCAGGCCGCCAGCACCACCCACGCGAGGACCCACCAGCCCAGGGTCTGGCTGAGGCGCACCAGGACCACGGCTTCCAGGAGGGGGAAACCCAGTAAGATCGCCAGCAGCAGTAACCGCTTCACTCGAACCTTCTTCCTTCGCTGAAAGCCCGCCCTGCGACGGCGGGAGCCGCCACGTGACAGTCATCGCGGTACTGACAAACCTACCCGACTCCGGGTCCGCTTTCAATCTCGCGCGCGAGCTCGTGAGGCTACGACTGGCGGCCTGCGCGAACGTTCTTCCCGAGGTGACCTCCTTCTACCGTTGGGAGGGGCGCGAGGAGGAGGCGAGGGAACATCCGGTGCTCATCAAGTCGACGCGCGAGCGCTACCCGGATCTCGAAGCGGCGATCCGCAGGATGCATCCGTACTCGCTCCCGGAGATCGTGGCCTGGCCGATCGATACGGGCCTTCCCGACTATCTTCGCTGGGTCGAGCAGGAGACCCGCCCGGAGCCGCCGGCGTGAGCAACAAGTGGATATTCGCCGCGGTTGGAGTGCTCGCGCTGATGGCCGGCGCGGCGCTGTGGCTCGGCACCCAGGAGCGGCCGCTCGCCTCGCCGGAGGCCGTGCAGGTGGCGCCCGGCACGCTCTACGCCGCGAGCTTCCGCGACCTCGGAGGCGAGGCGCGATCCCTCGGCCAGTTCCAGGGCAAGGTCGTGGTCCTCAATTTCTGGGCGACCTGGTGCGGCCCCTGCCGCGAGGAGATGCCCTCGTTCGAGCGGCTCCAGGCCCGTTGGGCAGCCAAGGGAGTGCAGTTCGTGGGCATTTCCAGCGAGGAGCCCGGGCGAGTCGGACCCTTCGCCCGTAGCCTGGGGATCAACTACCCCCTTTGGGTGGGCGGCGACGAGGTTGGTGAGCTCTCACGACGGCTGGGTAACCGCCTCGGAGTGCTTCCTCACACCGTCCTCCTGGATCGGTCGGGGAACGTCCTCGAGACTAGAGTGGGCACTTACCCTGAAGAGGATCTGGACGAGCGGCTGGCTAAAGCCGTAGCGAAATGAGCCGATCTCCGCGCAATGCCGCCGATTGCCGGTCATCGGCCCAGTCGAAGAAGTAAGTAGCCGCCCTAGAAGCTTATTTCGTGCCCCCTTGCGCCTCCGAGGCGCCCGTGCTTGGGAGGAGTTGCGGCATCTTCGGCCAAATCTGGACATCTTGCCGCCAGTTCCGGCAAACTCACCGGTCATGCCTAAGATCCTGGTGATCCACGGACCGAACTTGAATCTGCTCGGGGATCGCGAAACGCAGCACTACGGCAACGACACGCTCGACACCATCAACCGCCGCCTGGAAGAGCTGGGGCGGAAGGCGGGGATCGAGGTGGCGGCCTACCAGAGCAACGCCGAAACGGCGCTCATCGAGCGCATTCATGCGGCGAAAAGCGACGAAACCGCATACATCATCATCAATCCGGCGGCATTTACGCACACCAGCGTTGCCCTGAGAGACGCGCTGGCCGCAGTGCGCATTCCCTTCATCGAGGTTCACCTGTCCAACGTCCACGCGCGCGAGCCGTTCCGCAAGCATTCGTATTTCTCCGACCTGGCCACCGGTGTGATCTCCGGCCTCGGCCCCATGGTCTATGAGCTCGCCTTCGAGGCGGCCGCGCGCACGCTGAGGAGCGCCCCTTGAGCATGGACCTGAGGAAGCTGAAAAAACTGATCGACCTCGTCCAGGAGTCGGGCATCGGCGAGATCGAGATCACGGAAGGGGAGGAGAAGGTGCGGATCAGCCGCCAGCCGGCAGGGGCGCCGATGGTGCTCGCGGCTGCCCAGGGCATGCAGCCCATGGCCTACGCTCCCGCGACGGGACCGGCGGCGGGCGCCCCCGAGGCTCCTGCGGCCCCGCCGGAACCCGAGGCCAAGGGACACCAGCTCAAGTCGCCCATGGTCGGGACTTTCTACAGGGCGCCGTCGCCCGGCGCGCCCGCCTTCGTCGAGATCGGCCAGGCGGTGAGCAAGGGGCAGACCCTGTGCATCATCGAGGCGATGAAGCTGCTGAACGAGATCGAGTCCGACGCCGCCGGGACGATCAAGGCGATCCTCGTGGAGAACGGCCAGCCGGTCGAGTACGGCCAGCCGCTCTTCCTGATCGAATAAGCCGCGCCGAATGTTCGAGAAGATCCTGATCGCGAATCGCGGCGAGATCGCGCTACGCATCCAGCGCGCCTGCCGCGAGATGGGGATCAAGACGGTCGCGGTGCACTCCGAGGCCGACTCCGACGCGAAGTACGTGATGCTCGCCGACGAATCGGTCTGCATCGGACCGGCGCCCTCCCGCGACAGCTACCTCAACATCCCCGCCATCATCAGCGCGGCGGAGGTGACCGACGCGCAGGCGATCCACCCGGGATACGGCTTCCTCTCGGAAAACGCCGACTTCGCCGAGCGCGTCGAGAACTCGGGCTTCGTCTTCATCGGCCCGCGCGCCGAATCGATCCGCACGATGGGCGACAAGATCTCCGCCAAGGCCGCGATGAAGAAGGCCGGCATCCCCTGCGTGCCGGGCTCCGACGGCGCGCTCCCCGACGATCCCAAGGAGATCCGCAAGCTCGCGGCCGCCATCGGCTACCCCGTGATCATCAAGGCGGCGGGCGGCGGCGGCGGGCGCGGGATGCGCGTGGTCCACACGGAGGCGGCGCTCGTGAACGCGGTCACCATGACGCGCACCGAGGCGCAGAACGCGTTCAACAACCCGACGGTGTACCTCGAGAAGTTCCTCGAGAAGCCGCGCCATATCGAGATCCAGGTCCTCGCCGACGAGCACAAGCAGGCGATCTACCTGGGAGAGCGCGACTGCTCGATGCAGCGGCGGCACCAGAAGATAATCGAGGAGGGCCCCGCGCCGCTCGTGAAGGCGCGGCTAATCGAGCGCATCGGCGAGAAATGCGCGGAGGCCTGCCGCAAGCTCGGCTATCGCGGCGCAGGCACGTTCGAGTTCCTCTACGAGAACGACGAGTTCTACTTCATCGAGATGAACACGCGCGTGCAGGTGGAGCACCCGGTGACCGAGCTCATCACGGGAGTGGACATCGTGCAGGAGCAGATCCGCGTGGCCGCCGGCATGAAGCTCAAGTACCGGCAGAAGGACATCGTGAAGAAGGGCCACGCGATCGAGTGCCGCATCAATGCCGAAAACCCCTACACCTTCGTGCCTTCGCCCGGGCGCATCACGCAGTACCACGTGGCGGGCGGCCCCGGCATCCGCTACGACTCGCACGTCTATGCCAACTACTACGTGCCGCCGCACTACGATTCTCTCGTGGGCAAGCTCGTCGCCTACGGCGACACGCGCGAGCAGGCCATCGCGCGCATGCGCGTGGCGCTCTCCGAGATGGTGATCGAGGGCATCCAGACCAACATCCCGCTGCACCAGGAGCTCATGAGCGACGCGGCCTTCATCCGCGGCGGCGTGAGCATCCACTACCTCGAGGAAAAGATCGCCGCGCTCAAGTCGATCTAGCGCGGGCGTCCTCACGATGGGCTGGCAGCGCGTCGACCTGGTGGTGGCCGGAGCGGACGCCGAAGCGCTCACCGAGGCGCTGCAGGCCGCCGGCGCGATCTCGACCGACGTCACCGACGCGGACGCGGGAACGCCCGAAGAGCGCGCGGTGTTCGCCGAGCCGGGCGCCGACGTCGCGTACTGGCCCCGCAGCCGCGTGAGCGCGCTATTTCCCGGCGACGCCGAGGCGGCGCGCGCAGCCGGCACCGCGCTCGAGGCCTGCGCGATCGCTTCGCTCGGCGGCGCTTCCGTGGAGCGGATCGAGGACGCCGACTGGGTCGCGCTCACGCAGCGCCAGTTCGAGCCGATCCGCGCGGGCAGGCGCCTGTGGATCGTGCCCACGTGGCACGAGCCGCCCGAGCCGGACGCGATCAATATCGTCCTCGATCCGGGCGCCGCGTTCGGCACCGGAAGCCATCCGACGACGCGCCTCTGCCTCGCGTGGCTCGAGCGCAACCTGCGCCCCGGCGACCGCGTGATCGACTACGGATGCGGCTCGGGCATCCTCGGGATCGCCGCGCTCAAGCTCGGCGCGGGAGGCGCGATCGCCACCGACATCGATCCGCTCGCGCTGGAAACCGCACGCTACAATTCCGGTCGAAACGGCGTCGCGCTCGACGTGGTCGATGCGAAGGATCGGATCGACGGACGCGCGCACGTGACCATCGCAAACATCCTCGCCAATCCGCTGCGCATGCTCGCGCCGCTCCTCGCCTCCCACACCCGCCCCGGCGGGTGGATCGCGCTCTCCGGCATCCTCGAGGACCAGGCCGAAGAGGTGATCGGCGCGTATTCGGCGTGGGCGCGGCTCGACGTGGACTCGCGCGAGGCGGGCTGGGTCCTTCTCGCCGGCCGCGTTCAGGGTGCGAACGCATGCTGATCACCTCGTGCTCGCATTGCCGCGCACGCTTCCGCGTGACGCCCCAGCAGTTGAACGCGAAGCAAGGCCAGGTGCGCTGCGGACGCTGCGGCAAGATCTTCAGCGGATTCGAGTCGCTCGAGCGTTTTCCCGACGACGACACGGGAGGGCGCCTCCTCGCCGCGCGTGAGGCGGCCGAACGGGCCGTGAGCGCGCCGCAAGTCGAGGTGGAGCCGGTGAGCTTCGAGGAGCTCCCGGACATCGAGACGCTGCAGTCGCCCGAGTCCGCGGACGAATCCGCTCCCGCGCCGCCGCCCGTGCCACCGGAGCGCCCCTCGCCGCCGCCCGTGCCGGCGCAGTCCGCGGCCGTTGCACAGGCGAGCGCGGCACCGCGGCCCACGCCGCGCGAGGCGTCCGCTCCCGAGATCGTCCTGCCCGAGATCCCGCGGCCTGCGCCCCCTGCGCGCGCATGGGCATTCGGCAGCGTGCTGATGGTGGTGGTGATCGCGGCAGAGCTTTCGTACGCGTACCGCGGGCCCATCGCGCAGCGATACCCCATCCTGCGGCCTTACATGGAGTCGATCTGCGCGAAGGCCGGCTGCACCGTGCCGTGGTCGCGCGAGGAGGGGCTGCTCAAGCTCGAGGACTCGGAGCTGCTCGAAGTCCCCGGCAGGCCCAACGAGATCGCGCTCAACGCGCGCATCCGCAACCTCGCAACCGTCGCGCAGGAGTATCCGCACGTCGAGCTCACGCTCACCGACATCAGCGGGCAGGCGGCGATACGCCGCGTGCTGCGGCCGACCGACTACCTCGGCCGGCCGGTCAACGGCAGCGAGATCATCGCGCCGGGCGCCGACCTCGCCATCCAGCTTCGCCTCGAGACTCCCCGCGTCAAGGCGACCGGCTACGAGCTGCTGCTCTTCTATCCCTGAGCTTCGCGAAGGTTGGTGAGCATCGAGTCGACCGCGCGCTCGACCAGCGGCGCGTCGTCGATCACGCGCGCGTTGCCAAGGCGCATCTGCTCGGCGAGCGCCTCGGGCGAGATCGACACCGCGGACTTGGCCGAGTAGGGGTTGGTGAAGAGATAGACCCCTTTGTTCGGGCTGATCCACGTGAGGCGCGCGCGCGTGGGTGCCGTGGCCTCGCCGATCGTGAACTCCACCCAGGTGCCGCGCTTGAGGTTGGTCCAGATGCCGGTGCGCGTGAAGACGTTGCGCACCGCCGCCGCGCCCGCCGGCGCGCGCAACCGGATCTCCTCGACCTGGATGTCGCCCGCCGGGATCACCTCGCGCTCGATCGACGCGTCCTTCTTCGGCGCTTCGCCGCGCGTCTCGGGCAGAGCCGCGAGCCCGCGCAGGCCCGCCTTCACCGCGTGCGCATGGCAATCGACGAGCTCGCCCAGGAAGCGGATGCGGCGCTCCTGCGCATACGATCCTCGCTCCATTCCATGGCCGATGTCGCGAAGCATCGCGGGCAGGATCGTGATGAGGCGCTTGCGGTCTTCGGCACTCGCCTTCGGCTCAACGCTCCAGAGCAGGTCGTCCATCGTCCTCAGGAGCGCGTGCCAACCGGGCGAGCCTTCGCCTTCGGAGCGCTGCGCCGAGGCGAGCGCCCCGACCCACGCTTCCTCGAGCATCTCGCGCACCGGGGCCGGCACCCACGCCCGCGCTTCCAGGCGGCGTGCGATCTCCTGCGCCGCGATCGCGCGCGCGATCTCGTCGCGCTCGCGTTCCTCGATCAGCTTCGCGCTTCGCTCGACGATGTCGTTCTCGGCGCGTTTCTGCGCCTCGATGAACGCCTCGACGCGCGCGGCGAGCGACTCGAAGAGCGCGACGTCGGTCTCGAATTCCTCGAGCACCTTGTCGACCACTTCCTCGATCATTTTCAGCGCCGCGGCCTGGCGCTCGCCCGTTTCCGCGAGTCCGATCGAGGACTCCGCGAGAAGGTCGAGGAGGCGCCGCGCCGGGTGCGCCTTGGACGAGAAGAAGCTCTTGTCGATGAGGGCGACCTTGAGCAGCGGGATCTGCAGGCGCCCGAGGAGCGCCTTCACGCTCGCGGGGATCTGGCGGTCCTCGAAGATGTAGTCGAAGAGCATCGCCACGATGTCGATCGTCATCGCATCGACGGTGCCGAGCGAGGCGCTCTGCGGCGCGGCCTTGATGCGCCGCACGACGTTCATCAGCGCTTCTTCCGGGATTCCCTCGGCGGCTGCGTCGATCGCGGGATGCTCCACCTCGCGATGCATCCGCGTGAGCTCGGTGAGGAACGACGCGGGGACCGTGGGCGCGCCCTGCGCGGCGCCGGGCGCCGTGGGCCATGCAGGAGCCGCTGCACCCGCGGCGCTCGCTCCCGCCGCCGCGCCGGCCGGCGCTTGCCCACCCAACAACTCAGCCAGCGCGCCGAGGATGTCACCCTCGGTCCGCGGCGCGGCGGGCGCGGCGGCTGATGTGGGGGCAGCGGCTTTCGGCCGGCGCGGCTGCGACGGGGGGCGCCGGATGCTGGGCTTGATATCGGGAAGGATGCGCCGCTCGACCAGGTGCGAATTGAGGTCGTGGTAGATGTTCTGCAGCTCTTCCTGCGCGTACTGCTCGAATTGCCGCATGAGCGTCATGCGCACCTTGAAGCCGGCCTCGATCTGGTCGCACGCGTCCTTCAGCGCCGCGCAGATCGTCGCCGGGCTCACCGGGTTCGCGTCGACCTCGAGCTCGGGCTTTTCCAGGAGGTAGCCCATGCGCTGGCTCAACGCGACGAGCTCGCCCTCGCAGCTCTCCCCGAGCTTGCGCGACATCTCGCGCACCGCGATCGCCTCCTCGAGATCCTCGTGGCCGACGAGCGAAAGCTCCGAAGGCGCATCGCCCTGCGCGGCCTTGTCCGTCTCGCCGCGGACCTTCTTGTTGAAGAACTCGACGAAGTGGCGGCCGAATGCGGCCTCGATGAGCGCGCGCTTCTCGCGCGCCTGCGCGCGCGCATCCAGGTAGAGGTTCTGGGTCTCGCGATCCGTCGCCTTCTCGGCCAGGTCGAAGAGGTCGTCCTCGATGCGATCGAGCATGCCGGAAAGCGCGCCGCCCATTCGCTGGCGCGCGAGGTCGCGGCATGCCGCGAGCATCTCGTCGGATTCCCTGCGGGACAAGCGCGCCTTGGCGCGCGGGTGGTCGCCCAACGGGACCACGTTCCCCAATGGAGACTGGGCCATGCTGCACCGCCTTTCTGGCAATCCCGCTGTCGTAGGACTCGCGCCCCTTAGACCGGAGACTTTGCGTCGCCACCTTTCGGTGGGTTTGCCCTGTTTCAGAAACCGTGCGCCGACAGGGTAGGTGGGCCGATTTGTAGAACTGCGGCCCTGGACCCAATTCAGCACGGTCAGCTTGCGGGAGCGGTGTCCAACGGTCAATGCCGCTCGTCGGCCCGTTCCAACCGCCTATACTGACGCCCCATGACGATCCTCGTATGCGGCTCGATGGCCTACGACACCATCATGGTGTTCCCCGACCGGTTCAGGAAGCACATCCTTCCCGACCAGATCCACATGCTCAACGTGTCCTTCCTGGTGCCGGAGATGCGGCGCGAGTTCGGGGGCACCGCGGGCAACATCGCCTACAACCTGAAACTGCTCGGCGAGGATCCGCAGATCATGGCCACCGTGGGCCACGATTTCGGCCCCTACGAATCGCGCCTGGACTCGCTTGGGATCTCGCGGCGGCACGTGAGGCGGGTTGACAACCAATTCACGGGTCAAGCGTTTATCACCACAGACGTAGACGACAACCAGATCACCGCCTTCCATCCCGGTGCGATGTCTTACGCCCACCTGAACCGAATCGCCGACGCACCCGCCGTGCGCCTCGCGATCGTCTCTCCCGACGGCCGGCAGGGCATGGTCGAGCACGCGCGCGACCTCGCCGCGGCCAAGGTTCGTTACATCTTCGATCCGGGCCAGGGCCTGCCCATGTTCGAAGGCGATGACCTCCTCGCGATGATGGACGGAGCGGCCGCGCTCGCGGTGAACGACTACGAGGCGCGCGTCGTCGAACAGAAGACGGGGCGCAGTGTCGAATCGCTCTCGGCGTCGATGGAAGCGGTCGTGGTCACGCGGGGCGCGGATGGCTCGAGCGTCTACACCAAGGGCCGGCGCATCGACGTGCCGGCGGTCGAACCCGAAGCGCTCGTAGATCCCACCGGGTGCGGCGATGCATATCGCGCCGGGCTGCTGTATGGAATGGCGAACGATTGGGACTGGGAACGCTCGGCGCGCCTGTCGTCGCTGATGGGCTCCATCAAGATCGCGCATCGCGGCGGCCAGAACCACGCGCCGACGCGCAAGGAAATCGAAACCCGCCTGCGGCAGCATTTCGCGCAGGCGCTCTAGAGCAAGGAGAGACGAGCATGGAAACATCAGTCAGGATCGCAACGGCGGCATTCGCGCTGGTGCTGGGCGGTTGCGCCTATCCGCCGGCGGGATCGGGCGACTATCGCGGCTACGAAGTGCGCGGGGAGCAGTCGGTACGCTTCGGCGTGGTCGAATCCGTGCGCGACGTGCGCATCACGCCGCACGACACGGGAGTGGGCACCGCCGGCGGCGCGGCGCTGGGCGCCGTCGCGGGCAGCACCGTGGGCGGAGGCAACGGCCAGATCGCGGGCGCCATCGGCGGCGCGATCCTGGGCGGCATCATCGGCCAGAACATCGAGCAGCAGGCCAACCAGAAGAACGGCGTCGAGATCACCGTGCTGCTCGATTCGGGCAAGTACATCGCCATCGTGCAGGGCGCCGACGAGCAGTTCCGCGCCGGCGACCGCGTGAGGATCCTCTCGGGCCCGGGTGGCACCCGCGTCACGCACTAGGCGCACTCGCGCCGCTACGCGGCTGCTGCGCTGGTCCCGCATGGCGGGCCACGCGGCGGTCGCGGCAGCCCTTCTTCCCACCGTCTATCCGCGCGTCTCGCACGACCGCCGCCGCAGGCTCCTCGGGTGGTGGTCGGCGAAGCTGCTTCGCATCCTCAACGTATCGCTCGTCGTCGAAGGCTCCGCACCGGGCGCGGCCGAGCGGGGCGCGATGATCGCGGCGAACCACGTCTCGTGGGTCGACATCTTCCTCATCTCGAGCGTGAGGCCCACCTGCTTCATCGCGAAAAGCGAGGTGCTCGAATGGGGATTGGCGGGCTGGATCGCCCTGCGCGCGGGAACGCTCTTCATCCGCCGCGACCAATGGCGCGACACGGCGCGCGTGAGCGACATCGTCCGCGCCGCGCTCGCAGAGGGCCAGTGCGTGGGGCTCTTCCCCGAAGGCATCACCACCGAAGGCGACACGCTGCTCAAGTTCCACAGCTCGCTCTTCCAGCCCGCGGTCGCGAACGACGCGCACGTGCATCCGGCCGCGATCCGCTACGAGAGGGCCGACGGATCGCTGTGCCGCGAAATGTCGTTTCGCGGCGAGCGCACGTTCATGGAATCGCTTCGCCTCATCATCGACGAGCCGGCGGTGGTCGCGAGGATCTCGTTCGCGCCGCACGTGGAGACTTCGGGCGCCCACCGCCGCGAGGTCGCCCTTGCGACTCGCAGCCGCGTGGCGAGGCTCCTCGGCATGGAGCCCGGGAGCTAGGAGGCGCTGCAGGGGCTCTGGAATACCTTTCGGTCGTCGAGACGGATCGCGGAGAGCGTCCGCCCCCAGACGCATCCGGTGTCCAGCGCGAGCACGTCGGTGCGCTCGAGCAGCCCCAGGGCGGACCAGTGGCCCACCACGAGCGTGTGGTCGGCGCTCCTCCGGCCGGGCATGTCGAACCACGGGATCATCGCGCCGCGCGTCTCGCCGGGCTCGCCCTTGAACTCGAGCGCCATGCGCCCATCGGGAGAGCAGACGCGCAGCCGGGTCATGGCGTTCACGATCACGCGAAGGCGCTCGATTCCCTCGAGGCGCTCGTCCCAGCGATCGGGCTCGTTGCCGTACATCCTCGCCATGAACTCGCGATACCCGCGGGCGCGCAACCGCGCCTCGACCTCGGCGGCGAGCGCGCGGGCCTGCGCCACGGTCCACTCCGGAAGCAGCGCCGCATGCACGAGCGCGAAGCCGCCCTCGACGTGCATCAGCGGGCGCAAGCGCAGCCATTCGAGGAGCTCGTCGCGATCGGGAGCGCCCAGCACGCCGTCGAGCGTGTCGCGCTTGTGCGCCCTTTGCACGCCCTCCGCGACGCAGAGCAGGTGAAGGTCGTGGTTGCCCAGGACGACGGTCGCCGCCTCACCCAGCCCCTTCACGTAGCGCAGGCACGCGAGCGAATCGGGGCCCCGGTTGACGAGGTCCCCCACGAACCACAACTTGTCGCGGGAAGGATCGAAGCCGAACGAATCGACGAGCCGCGCGAGCGGCTCGTAGCAGCCCTGCAGGTCCCCGATCGCGTAGGTCGCCAGCTTACTTCGCCGCGGCGACCATGTAGTCGACGGCGGCCTTCACGTCCGCGTCCGAGAGCGCGGCGTTGCCGCCCTTGGCCGGCATGGCGCCCTTGCCCTTGAGCGCGCTCGCATGCAGGGCATCCTTGCCGCGCGCCACGCGCGGGGCCCACGCGGCCTTGTCGCCGAACTTGGGCGCGCCGGCCACGCCCGAGGCGTGGCACGCGAAGCAGACGGTCTCGTAGGTCTTCTTGCCCGCGTCGGCACCGCCCGCGGCCGCGGACGCGACGGGAACGGCCACCGCCGCAACCGAGGCGGCCGCCGGCACGGCGGGCGCGTTCGGATCGACCACGAACTTCGCGACGGGCGCGAGGCGCCCGGCCACGGCTTCCTTCGACATGGCCGGATCGTCGGCCATCGAGCGCGCGCCGTAGGAGCCCACGGCGAAGTCCGCGAGCATCATGATGCCGATGATCAGGGCCGCCGCCCCGATCACCACGCCGATCGCCAGCTTCACCGGGTGCGTTTCGATGTTTTCCTCGATGGGGTCGTGGTGGGGGTGGTGTTCGGCCATGGCTTCCTCGGAAATGAACCGCGAATTATAATTCAACCACTTCGCGCCCGTAGCTCAGCTGGATTAGAGTACTGCCCTCCGAAGGCAGGGGTCGCACGTTCGAATCGTGTCGGGCGCGCCAAATTTCGATGCCGCTTAACCTTCCCTCCGGCGGCGCGCAGCGCATTTTTACCGCCAGCGCTGCGGCCTTCCTCCTGGTCGCGCCCTTCCCCTCCTCAGCGGGATGGCGCGTGTTCTTCATCCTGGTGGCGCTCATTGCGCTCGCATGGCAGGCGCTGCGCGGCGGGCTTCCGATGGACCTCGCGCGAGTTCCCCGCACGTTCAGGACCTGGGCCGGGGTGTGGATCGCGCTCTGCGTGGCCTCGCTCGCGTGGAGCGTCGACCCCGGCTATACGCTCGCGGAGCTGCGCCGCGAGATCCTCTATGGCGGCATCGCGTTCATCGTCTTCTTCGCGGGAACGCGCGAGGCGCGCGACCTGCATCTCTGGATATGCACGCTCTTCGCCGGGGCGTTCGTGCTGGGCGTGGGCGAGTGGGTTCATTTCCTGCGCCCCGACGGCCTTCGCGCCTCGGGCATCAGCATGGGGCCGGGGCCGTTCTCCACGCACGTGGCGATCCTCGCGCCGCTGCTCGTGATCTTCGCGTGGCGCGCCCCGGTCGGCATGGGCCTCGGAGCGGCGGCGATGGCCGCCCTGGGCGCGGCGCTGCTCTGCGCCGGAATCGCCGCCGACAGCCGCTTTCTGTGGGTCGCGCTCCTCAGCTCCGCCGTGGTCGCCTTCGCGACGTTCTGGCGCAAGTCGCCGCCCACCCACCCCGCACGCGTCCGCGTGAAGCGCGCGTTCCTGGCGGTCCTGTTGTTGCTGCCCGTTCTCATGGCGGCGTCGGCCGAATACAAGGTGCGCTACTACCCGCACGCGGCGAGCACGCTGGAATCCTTCGCCCTCGACGAGCGGCCCCTCATCTGGAGGATCGCCGTGGCGAAAGCGCTCGAGACGCCGATCGCCGGGCACGGCTACGGGCGCGAGATCGTCGGCAAGTACCTGAGCACCACGCTCGAGGCCCACGGCATGAAGTCGCCCTACTACCACGGGCACAACGTCTTCCTCGATTCGGTGATGCAGCTGGGCGTCATCGGGCTCGCGGCCTTCCTCGCTTTCGTCGCGGCGCTCGCGGCCGCCTTCGCCCGCGCCTGCCGCGTCGAGAACGGCCTTCCGCTCGCCATCACGGGCCTCGCGATGCTCGCGGGTTACCTCGTGAAGGACATGACCGACGATTTCTTCTTCCGGCCGAATTCGCTCGTCTTCTGGGCGCTCGCCGGAATGCTGCTCGGCCTCGCCGCGCGCCTGCCGGAGCGAAGCTAGCCGGCCTTCTGCTGCGGGATCGCCACCAGCCGCGGGCGCACCTGCGACTGGAACTCCGGGACCCAGCGCTTGAGGTCGCGCCGCACCTCCGAGTCGCCCGGGATGCGGTCTTGCGCGAGCCAGTTCAGGAGCTCGTCGATCCATCCCTGCTCCACCTCGCGCGCCTTGGCGATGCGAAGCTTCGGGTGCGGCGTCGGGCGCGTTTGCTCGTCGTCGGCGAGCAGCTCCTCGAAGAGCTTCTCGCCGGGCCTCAGGCCCGTGTACACGATGCGGATCTCGTTCTCCGAGAGCTCCGAGAGGCGGATCATGTCGCGCGCGAGCTCCACGATCTTCACCGGCTCTCCCATGTCCATCACGAAGATCTCGCCGCCCAGGCCCATGCAGCCGGCCTGCAGCACGAGCTGCGCGGCCTCGGGGATGGACATGAAGTAGCGGACCATCTCCGGGTGCGTGACGGTGACGGGCCCGCCCCTGTCGATCTGCTCCTGGAACTTGGGGATCACGCTGCCGGCGCTGCCCAGCACGTTGCCGAACCTCACCATCTCGAATCGCGTGTTGCTCGAAGCCTGCAGCGACTGGCACACCATCTCCGCGAGGCGCTTGGTCGCGCCCATCACGTTGGTGGGATTCACCGCCTTGTCGGTCGAGACGAACACGAACTTCTTCACGCCGTAGTCGATCGCCGCGCGCGCCACGACGTAGGTGCCGAGCACGTTGTTGCGCACGGCCTCCCAGGCATTGGCCTCTTCCATGAGGGGCACGTGCTTGTAGGCGGCAGCGTGGAAGACGAGCGAGGGCGAGTACTGGTGCATCACCTGGTTCACGCGCAGCGCGCTCTTGATGTCGCCCACGATGCTCGCCACGGGAATCTCGGGAAACTGCTCGCGCAGCTGCTCGTCCACCTTGTACATCGCGTACTCGTTCATCTCGTAGAGCACGAGCATCGAGGGCTGGAACGCGGCGATCTGCCGGCAGAGCTCGCTGCCGATGGAGCCGCCCGCGCCCGTCACCATCACCACCTGGCCGGTGAGCAGCGAGTGCAGGCCCGCGTCGTCGAGCGTCACGGGCTCGCGCTTCATCAGGTCCTCCACCGCCACCTTGCGGATGCGCTGGGTGGAGTTCTTCGGGCCCACCAGGTTGTTGAGCGTGGGCACCGTCATCACGGCCACGCGGGCACGCTTGCAGATCTCGACCACGCGCCGGCGCACCTGGTAGGCCACGGACGGCATCGCGATGATCGCGTGGCGAAGCTTCAGGCGCTGCGCGAAGCGCGGCAGGTCGTCCAGCGGGCCCAGCACGCGAACGCCGTGGAGCAGGCGCCCCTGCTTCTTCTCGTCGTCGTCGAGGAATCCCACCACTCGCCACTCGTGGCTGCGCGAGAGCTCCTTCACCAGGCCCACCGCCGCGTCGCCCGCGCCCATCACGATCACCGGCGTGCCCTGCTCGCCCCCGCGGCCATAGAGCGCCCATTCCTTGAAGGAGCGGAACGCCATGCGGCTCGTGGACATCACGGCGATGAGGATCAGCGGATAGAGCAGGTATTCGCGGAAACCGAAGCGCTGGTCGAGGCCGAACGTGTAGAGCGCCATCGACGTGGCCACCGTGCCGCACAGGACCGCCGAGACGATGCGCTGGATGTCGGGAAGGCTCGTGTAGCGCCAGGTGCCCTGGTAGACGCCGAAGAGCACGTTCACGGCGATCTGGATCGGGACCGCGATGGCGCAAGCCGTGGTGAGCACGCGGGTATCGTCGGCGTCGACGCCGCCCACGTCGATGAGGAACCTCGCGCCGAAGAGGGCGATGCACAGCGCGGCCGAATCGTGGAGCGCGGCGCCGATGGCCCGTGCATCGAATTGAATGGATTTCATCGCAGCTCCCGGGAAGCCTTTCGCGCCGTTGGTGCCTTCTTGTTGTTGTCGACCGTGCCTGCGTGGCCCGGCGTCACGACGCCCGCACGCCACTCTCGATCGCGATGAAGAGCAGCAGGTAGATTGCCGCAGTGCACAAGATTATACCCAACCTCAGGGACGGACCGGCGCCGAGCGCCGCGAGAGCCGCCGCTGCGGACACGAGCATCAACGCGTAGGCCGCCAGGGCGAGGCGCCGCCGCGGCCAGCCCGCGAGCGCGAGGCGCTGGTACGCATGCTTGCGATGGGCCTTCCAGAACGGCTCGGCCCGGACGATCCGCTTGAGGAGCGTGAGTGTCGCATCGGCGATGAAGGGCGCGAACGCCATCAGGGGAAAGAACAGCGGCCATGCTCCGTTCTTCCAGCCGAGGTATCCGAAAGCTCCCGCGATGAACCCGAGCGGCACCGATCCGGCGTCGCCCATGAAGACCCGCGCCGGAGGGAAGTTGTGGACGAGGAAGCCCGCGGACGCGGACGCGAACGCGAGCGCGACGGCCGCGAGCGCCCATTGCCCGGCCAGGGCCGCGGCGATCGCGAGCGACGCGAACCCGATCGCGGCCATCCCGCCGGCAAGCCCATCGGCTCCGTCCATGAAGTTGAAGAGGTTGGTCATCCAGACGATCGCGAGCAGTGCCACGATGCTCTCGACAAGCTGCGAGGCCGCAGGTTCATTGCCGTCGACGATGGATGCGACGACGATCGCCGCCGCGAGGACGTGCCCGCTCAGGCGCAGCCCGACCGGAAGGCTTCGCGCGTCGTCCGCCAACGACAGCGCGCACAGGAACAGCGCCGCGACCAATGCGACCAGCAGCCCGTCGTCGGCGAATGCAAGCGCGAAGGGCATCGCCGCCGCCATCAGGCAAAGCCCGCCGATGCGGGGCGTGGGGACTTCATGCAGCGATCGCTCGTTCGGGTGATCGGCGAGGCGCGAGGCCAATCGCGTCTTCGCGAGAACCGGGACCGCGAGCCCCGCGATCGCGGCGGGTGCGATCGCGAGCATCGCCCAGCCGGCCACGGTCATGATCGCGCCTCCCGATACGCCGCGACCATGTCGTCGATGGCGGGCGCCAGCGCGACCTGCGCCGTCCAGGCCAGGAGCCGGCTCGCGCCCGCGCTATCGACTTCCAGGGATCTGGTCATGCGGCGCATCTTCTCACCGGCGCCCGCCAAGCCCGCAAGGCCTTCCAGTGCACGCGCAGGCACGCCGAAGAGGCGGCGGGGACGGCCGAGGCTGCGGCGCATCCCGGCAACGATGCGGGTCGTCGAGGCGGGCTCGCGATACGCGGCGAGTATCGTTTGTCCCACCGCTTGCGGTCGCGCCGCGCACTCGACAAGCAGCCGCGCCAGGTCGTCCACGTGGACGAAGCTGCGGCGGTTGTCGATGGCGCCGAAGGGCAGGGGCCAGGGCGTGTCCGCGAGCGCGAGCAGCGAGCGCAGGTTCCCCTTGGCGCCGGGCCCGAAAACGAGGGGACTGCGCACGATCACGCGCTCGAGCCCGTCGATCGCCGCGAGCGCCCGCTCTGCCGCCCACTTGGATCTCGCGTAGGCGTCCTCGGGATGCGCGGGATCGGCCGCGTCGAAGGGCTTGCCGCGCGTCTCTTCGCCGTTCACCTTGATCGTGCTGAGGAACACGAAGCGGCGCGCGCCGCCGGCACGCGCAGCGCGCGCGAGCGCCTCGGTCTTGGCGACGTTGTCGCGCGTGAACGCGTCGTTCGAAGCCCCGCCCTCACGCACGCGCGCCGCGAGGTGGAAGACCGTGGCATCGCGAAAATCCGCGCGGTGCACCTGCTCTTCCCAGTCCGCGCCGGAAAGGCGCAGCCGGCCCGGTTCGCCGCTCAGGCGCGCGAGGAGCGCGCGCCCTACGAAGCCGCTCGCCCCGGTGACGCAGGTTCGGCCGAGGGGATCGGGGCTCGTCATGAACCCTCAAAAAGCAAAGCGGGCACCCCTTTCGGGATGCCCGCCTCGATTCGACTGCTACGGGTTACGGACAGTTGGTGGGCGCGGTGACCGACACCGAAACCGCGCTTGCGCCATCGGTGATGTTGATGGATTGGCCTGCGGGGAGGGATGGCGGTCCCGGGGCCGGGTAGTGGGCCGCCAGCGTCGCGCTCACCGTGTTGCCCGAGACAGTTGCCGTTATCAGGCTGTTCGTCGTTGTCGCCGTGTAGCTCCCCGTGCCGCCCACGACGGCGATCGCTCCTGTGCTGCCGCACGCGAGGGTGATGGCCGTCGGCTGCGCGCTGAGCGCGGTGACCGGCGTCGAAGTGCCCGTGGTCGTGTTCACGGCCACCGACACCGGCGTGCTGCCGCCGCTGTCGGTCACGATGACGGAGGCGCCCGTGATGCAGGGCGTCGCCGAGTTCGTCACCGTCAGAGTGAAGTGACCTGCGTTGGCGTCCTTCGCGACGACCTGGATGAACGGGTTGCTGCTCGCCGCCGAATACGGCGGCGTACCGCCCGTCACGAAGAAGTCGCCGGAGCCTGTGCCGCACGTGGTGCCGTTGGTGCCGGTGAAGGAGAACGTCGCCGGCAATGCGGCGAGCGGGGCGGACGCGCCCGGCTCGATCAGGAACGAGAATGTGTTGCTCACCCCCGAGGCCACGTGCGTCACGCGGATCATGCCGATCTGCGCCGGAGTGCCCGACGGCACGCGCACGATCGCGGTGACGATGCCCTGGTGGTCCGAGGTCGCCTGGAAGCTTTGCGTGACCGTATTGGAGCCGATCGGGTTCACGAATCCCATCGTGCCCGTGACCACGTCGAACTGGAACAGCGCGTCGCCGACCTTGTTGCCCGCGATCACCGCATCGAGCGACATGACCGTGTCGCCGCCCGCGCAGGGCGTGACGGCGGTGCTCGTCGATCCGGTGGGCGCCGGGCACGTCGTGGTGCCGAAGTTCACGACGTAGCTCGTGAGGAAGTTTTGCGCGACCTGCACGGACGCGGTGACCGGGCCCTGGCCCGCCGAGTCCCGTGCCGTGACCGTCACGGTCTTCACGGGGAGCGCTCCGACCGGGAGACCCGTGTCGATCACGCCCGGGTTCGCACCGACGACCTGGAAAGTATTGCCGTTCACGATGCTCGGAACCGGCAGCACCGAAGCCTCGCTCGACGTGAGCGAGTACGGAGCGCGGCCACCCGAGATCGTCATGGTGTACGGCACGCCCGCGTAGAACGTGGCCGCGGTCGGCAGCAGGCTGAGCGCACCGCCCTGGTTCGGGTTCGTCTGCGCGCCACCGCCTCCACAGGACGCCAGTACCAGCGAGGCGACGATGGCGAGGACGTAGCGAGTCGGAAGATTGAAATTCACGATGTAGTCCCCTTCTTTGGGTCCCTTGTTGGGCCCCGCCGACACTTTTCCCAGAAAGTCAGCGGGTTATCGAGCTTTATTAAAGCGCAACTTGCAGTTTCGCGCAAGCACCGATTTTGAGGCGCTGCGGGACGCTGCTGCGGCGCAGCATTATGGTTTTCCGCGGTGTCCTAAGGACAGGTTCCATCCCCGCCCGGATCGACCAGAATGACCGTCACGCTGGTCGCGGTCTGGCCATCGGAGACGCCGACGTTCACGCTGGCCCCAGGCGGCGTCGCGGTGAGATCCGGCACCTGCGGCGGCGACGGGATTCGTCGCATCACCGTGGCCGTGTTTCCAGAGACCGTCACGGTGAGCGCGTCGCTGCCAGTACTCACGAAGTAGTGGTTGGAGATGCCGCCGGCGATCGTGAATGTCGCGGCCGTGGTGCAGCTGTTGAGCGATATTGTCGTCGGCGCCGCGGTGAGGGCTTGTACGACAGTCGCCCCCGCAATGTTCGCCGCAGTCGTCGTCGCCGTATGGCCCGAGGAATCGGCGACGATGATCGGGGCGCCGGTCACCGTTGTGCCCGACCGGCTGCCCACGCAGGTTCCATTGGGCGTCACCGTGAAGGAGCCCCCGCTCGCCGCCACGCCGTTCGGGAAGACCGTGAAGCCCGAGCTGGTCGTCGATGCCGAGTACGGCGGGACGCCGCCATAGATGTACACGGCCGCCTTCACGTCGGTGCCCGCGCACTGGCTCGTGAGCGTGCCCTGGAAGACGATCGTGTCGGGCACCACGACGAAGCCCGGGCTCGATCCCGTCGATTGCGCGATGATGAAGCTCGCGCGCTGGTACGTGCCCGTTCCCAGGTCCGTGATCTGCAGCAGCGCCGTCTGGTTGGGCGCATTGG
>DATJVS010000014.1:0-5045 GCA_035501715.1 Usitatibacter sp. | reverse complement strand
GCCGCCGCGAAGGGCTGGCTTGAAGTCCACACGTCGGCCACGGCCGGGAGGGTCGCGCAATGGAAAGCCGAGCGCGCCACGCACAAGCTGCGGCAACGGGCCGACTCCGCCGAGCAGTACGCCGAGGATGCGGTCTGCCTGGCCATGGCCGCGATCGACGAGGCGGAACAGGCTGCCCTCGAGGCATGGCTCGCGCGCCATGAAGCCGACGAGACCCTCGACAAGGAGGCGGCGCACGCCGCTTCCTGAGCTCGCGCTCCCGAACAATCGATCGAACGGAGATTCAGATGAATCGCACGAGCATCATCCTCGATGGCGCGACCAGGCAGGCCCTCGAACAGATGCCCGCGTTCGAGTACGCGCGGTGACGATCAAGGACTCGCTCGCTGCCCATTGGCGCCTGATCATGGCGCAGGGCGTGATCATGGTGATCCTCGGCGTCCTCGCCCTGGCGGCGCCGGTATTCGCCACCATCGCCGTCGACATCTACGTCGGCTGGCTCTTCCTCTTCAGCGGGGTCCTGGGCCTCATCGCGATATTCTCGGCCAGGCATCCGACTCGATTTCGCTGGGGCATGGTCACCGCGGGGCTTTCGTTGGTGTTGGGGGTGATGCTCGTCTGGAAACCCGTGGAAGGAGCGCTCTCGCTCACCATGCTGCTGACGGCCTTCTTCATCGCCGAGGGCCTCTTCCAGGCCACCACATCCGTCGCATACCGCGGTTCGATCGGTTCGACGTGGGGCTGGATGCTTGCGAGCGGAATCGCCGACCTGGCCCTTGCCGCGATCATCCTGTCGACCTGGCCGACGAGCGTGGGCTGGGCGCTGGGCATCATTGCGGGCGTGAACCTGATCACCTCGGGTTGGGCGATCGCGATGGCGGCGCTGGCGGGACATGAGATCGCGAACGCGGCCGTAGCGCCCATGACACCGGCGCAGCCTGGAATCACGTAGCTGGACAGGCTCGCGTACAATCCGCGCATGCGCATTCGCCGCTCCCGCATTCTCGCTACGATCCTGTCCCTGCTGGTGGCTTTCCACTGGCTTCCGGGAGCGCTGGCCGCTTCGGCGCCCGCCCTCGGCGTCATCTGCGGAGAACTTCACTCCGCCCAGCAACACGGGGCATTCCAGCCCGGCAGCGACGATCACGGCTGCAAGCACGAGTGCAAGCTCTGCAGCGGCGCGGGTGTATCCGCGCCCGCGATCGTTGCGCCTGCCACGCCCGGCGCAATCGTTGTCGGCATCGACACCGAATTCACCTCTCCCCATCTCGCTTCATCGCTCTGGGCGCCCGTATGGGCCCGTCCGCCTCCCCGCGGATAGCGTTGGGCGGCCCGCATCGCGGGCCGGCCTGAACCGCACTCGCAGCAGCCAATTCCGTCGCGCCTTGCGCGCGCCGGAGCCTTGCGACAATCGCATTGGGGAGATCGACAGTGAAGAAGAGCCGAATTGCATTCCTGGCGCCGGGGATTTCATCGGGCGCAATCGCGATCTGCATCGTGTCAACGTCAGCCGGAGCGCAGGTCGCGCCCACTCCCTCCGCGCCGGTCCCGCTTCCGACGATCACGGTGACGGCCACGCGCGGCGAGGGAGGACCCGAGGAGCAACCGGTGAGCGCGTCGGTCGTGACCTCGGGGCAACTGCAGGCCACGCCGGCGCAGTCGCTCGATGACGTGCTGCGCACCACGGCCGGCGTGAACACGCCCGACTACTCGTCGTGGGCGCAGCATCCCACGGCCAACCTCATCTCCATGCGCGGCCTGGGCGGTTACGCACGGGCGCTCGTCCTGCGCGACGGCGTGCCGTTGAACGATCCCTTCTTCGGCTACGTCCAGTGGAACCGCGTGCCGCTGGAGACTGTCGATCACGTGGAGGTGATTCGCGGCGCCTACGCCAGCGTCTGGGGCAACTACGCCATGGGCGGCGTGGTCAACATCGTCTCGAAGCAGCCGGCCCAGACCGATGCGACGCTGGATGCCGCCTACGGA
Source organism: Usitatibacter sp. (assembly GCA_035501715.1). GTDB lineage: Bacteria > Pseudomonadota > Gammaproteobacteria > Burkholderiales > Usitatibacteraceae > Usitatibacter. The sequence continues at coordinate 3,059 of DATJVS010000014.1, read as the reverse complement.
TCGCGCGACACCAGCCGCGTCAACGTGAACGGATCGTGGGTGAAGCCCGATACGGTGCGCATCGACGCGAACGTGAGTCAGTGGCGCACCGACGGATACAACGAAGTCCCGCCCGACATGCGCGCGCCGCTCGACATCCCCACATCCTTCAAGATGCGCACCGCCGAGATCACCATCGACGGCAACATCGATGCCACGCTGGGCGCCTTCCTGCGCTCGGCCTACGCCGAGCAGAACCAGCAGCTGGGCACGCCGCTTTCCACCAACTGGCAGCGCAACATCGACGTGGCGGGCGGGCTTCGCAAGCGCTTCGGCGACGGAAGCAATCTCGCATTGACCGCCTACCACACCGACGAAGTGTTCTGGACCGCGAACAACGGCACGCCCGACGGCTACGACCGCGGCTATGCCGAATACATCCAGAACATCCACACCACGCCCGTGACCGACACGGGCGTCTCGGCCGTGTGGTCGAAGCGCTTCAGCAAGGAGCTGCCTTCCGTCTCGGCCGGCGCGGACTATCGCTACATCGACGGCAGCGACACCGCGCAGATCTTCGACGAGACCGGCACGCAGGTGCGCACGGACCTCGGGCGCGGCAAGCAGCGCTTCATCGGCGTGTTCGCGCAGGGCGAATACTATCCGTGGCCGAAGCTGCAGCTCGCCGCGGGCCTTCGCTACGAGGACTGGAAGAATTTCGACGGCTACGACGGCAACCCCGGCGGCATCGGCGACACGCCCGACCGCAACGCCTCGAGCACCAACCCGCGACTGGCCGCGCGCTATGCGCTCGACGACGCGTGGTCGCTGCGCGCCGCGGGCTACAAGGCCTTCCGGGCGCCGAACCTGGGCGATCTCTACCGGGGCTATTCGATTCCCGGCGGCACGTTCCTGCCCAACTCGGAGCTCAGGCCCGAGCGCCTGACGGGCGGCGAGGTCGGCGTGGACTACGAACGCCCGGGCTTGCGCGCGCAGCTCACCGCCTATACCAACACGATCAAGGACCTGCTCACCTTCCGCAACCTGGGCGAGGACGAGCTTCCGCCGGGATTCTTCTTCGGCTCGGTCAACATCAACGCGGGCAAGGCGCGCACCAACGGCGCCGAGCTTTCGGCCGAGTGGAACATCGCGGCGGGGTGGGATTCGCTCTTTTCCTACGCCTACAACGACGCGAAGATCCTGGAGAACCCGGCCGATCCCACCACCGTGGGCCATACGGAGGGCGGCATCCCGAAGCACGCCGCGAGCGCCCAGTTGCTCTACGATGCACGCAACGGCTTCAAGGCCTCGACGCGGGTGCGCTACGTGCGCGGCTACTACACGGACAACGCCGGCACGTTGCCCATCGACAGCTACGCGATCGTGGATCTGTCCGCTTCGTATGCGCTGCGCAGGAACATCGAGCTCTATGCGTCCATCGAGAACCTCTTCAACCGCCAGTACATCGCCCAGAACTCCGGCAACGCGACGCCGAGCCTGGGCACGCCGTTCACCGCGGTGGTCGGCGTGAGGATCCGGGCGCTGTGATGGCGCGCATCTCCGCTTCCTCGTTCTACGCCGCGGTGTGGCGCTGGCATTTCATCGCCGGGCTCCTGGTGATGCCGTTCCTGTGCGTGCTCGCGGTGACGGGCGGGATCTACCTCTTCAGCCCCGAGCTCGACGCCTTGATCTACCGCGCCTATGACCACGTGGCGCCGGCGGGCCGGCCGGCGCTCTCGCTCGATCGCCTCGTGGCCGCGACCGAGGGCGCGACGCACGGCCGCGTGAAGCAGGTGGTCGTGACGGGCGAGGAGGGGCGATCGGTGCGCATGACGGTGCACACGGCGCGCGAGGCGGACACCGTGTTCGTCGATCCCTACGACGGCAAGGTGCTCGCGTCCGTCGGCTACGGCGGCGCGATGCAGGTCGTGCGCAAGATCCACAGCCTGCAGTACTTCGGCGCGAAGGCGAGCTGGCTCATGGAGATCGCCGCGGGCTGGGCGATCATCCTCGCGTTGAGCGGAATCTACCTGTGGTGGCCGCGCGGCGGTGGCAGGGGCGGGGTGGTGACCGTGCGCGGCGGGCCCGCGAAGCGCCTCTTCTGGCGCGACCTGCATGCGGTGACCGGCATCTTCGCGAGCGGCGTGATCCTCTTCCTCGCCGTCACGGGAATGCCATGGTCGAATGTGTGGGGCGGCAAGGTGCAGGAGCTCGCGACGCAGCACCACATGGGGCGCCCCGATCCGCCCGCGGATGTCGTTGCCGATTGGCAGCTCGACCACGTGGCGAGCCACGACACCGCGATGTCCGGCATGCCGTGGGCCCTCGAGAAGGCGCCGGTGCCGCCTTCGGATGCGGCCGCGGGAAAGGCGGCGATCACGCTCGAGGCGGCCGCGGCGAGCGTCGAGCGCGCCGGGCTTCCGCGGCCCTTCAACCTCACGCTGCCTTCGGGGCCGAAGGGCGCGTACGCCGCGACCTACGCGCCGGCGCGCGCGCAGGACACGCGGGTCCTGTACGTGGACCAGTACAGCGGCGCCGTCCTCGACGATGTTTCGTTCGCACGCTTCGGCCCCGCGTCCAAGGCGATCGAGTGGGGCATCGCCGTGCACCAGGGGCAGGAGTACGGCGCGGTCAATCGCTACGTGATGCTCGCCGGATGCGTGTCCATCGTGCTGCTCGCGATCACCTCCGTCACGATGTGGTGGAAGCGGCGCCCGAGCGGCTCGCTCGGTGTACCGCCGCGGCCGCCGCAGGCCGCGGCAACGCGCGTGCTTGCAGCCATCGTCGTGCCGTTTGCGATCTTCTTCCCTCTGGTCGGAGCCTCGCTGCTCGCCGCGTTCGCGGTCGAACGCGTGTGGATGCTCGCGATGCGCAGAATCTGAGCCAGCCGCCAAACCGGAGCGCAAGAATGGCGGCCAGGAGGAAGGTCCAGGTGCCAGTGGTCGGGGCGAGAAGATTCGAACTTCCGACCCCCTGCACCCCATGCAGGTGCGCTACCAGGCTGCGCTACGCCCCGACCGAACCTCGAATTATATCGCGAGACTAGCGCTCGAGCATCTTGAGGATGCTCTTGAGCTCCT
>DATJVS010000013.1:0-5097 GCA_035501715.1 Usitatibacter sp. | reverse complement strand
TCACCGGGGCCTCGCGCGTCGCGCAGGTCGAGGAGAACCTGAAGGCCGCGGACGCGATCGCGAAGCTCACGCCGGAAGCGATGGCGCGGATCGACGCGGTGACCGCGCCGCTCAGCGAGTGAACTGGGCGAACGTGACGAGATTGCCGCCGGGCTCGGTGAAGGTGACCTCGTCGGCACCGTAGAAGGTGCTGTGACGCTCGACCACCACCGGCACGCCGCGCAGCGCGTCGATCACGGCGTCCAGGTCGTCCACCTCGAGGAAAACGAGCGCGGAGCGCGACTGGCGCGTCACGGCGCGCAGCGACGCCGACTCGCGCTCGTTGTCGCGCGTCTGCACCATCACCTGGGCGCCGTCGCGCTCGAGCAGGGCGAAGCCCACGCCGTCGCCCTCGCGCACCTCGATTGTCGAGGCGAAGCCGATCCGCCTGAAGAATTCCGCGGTGGGCTCCACGCGGTCGACGAGGAGGACCGCCGTTGCGCGCCTGACCTTCATGCGCGTCAGTCCGTCACCGCGCCGTGGCTCGCGTCTCCCACGAGCTTCGCGTACTTGCCGAGCACGCCAGAGGTGTAGCGCGGCTTGGGCTGCTTCCACTTCGCGCGGCGCCTCGCGAGCTCCGCCTTCGACACGTTCAACTGGATCAGGCGCTTCTTCGCGTCGATCGTGATGGAGTCGCCTTCCTTCACGAGCGCGATGGGGCCGCCTTCGTAGGCCTCAGGCGTGATGTGCCCGACGACCATGCCCCACGTGCCGCCGGAAAATCGCCCGTCGGTGATGAGGCCCACGGATTCGCCGAGGCCCTTGCCGATGAGCGCGGAGGTGGGCGCCAGCATCTCGCGCATCCCCGGGCCGCCCTTCGGCCCTTCGTAGCGGATCACGACCACGTCGCCCGCCTTGATCCGGTCGGCGAGGATCGCGTCCATGGCCTTGGGCTCGGAGTCGAACACGCGCGCGCGGCCCGTGATCGTCGTCTTCTTGAGCCCCGTGATCTTGGCCACGCATCCTTCCGGCGCGAGGTTGCCTTTCAGGATCGCGAGGTGCCCCTGCGCGTACATCGGGTTCGACCACGGCCGGATCACGTCCTGGTCCTTGCGCGGCTCGGAAGGAACGTCCTTGAGGTTCTCCGCGACGGTCTTGCCGGTGATTGTCATGCAATCGCCGTGCAGCACGCCGTTGGCGAGCAGGATCTTCATCACTTGCGGGATGCCGCCGGCGCGATGCAGGTCCACGGCCACGTAGCGGCCCGAGGGCTTCATGTCGCAGAGCACCGGCACCTTGCGGCGCATGCGCTCGAAGTCGTCGAGGCTCCAGCGGATGCCCGCCGCATGCGCGATGGCGAGCCAGTGCAGCACGCCGTTGGTGGAGCCGCCCGTGGCCATCACGACGGCGATCGCGTTCTCCATCGACTTGCGCGTCATGATGTCGCGGGGCCTGAGGCCCTTGCCCACCGCGGCGACCAGCGTTTCCATGCTCTTCGCGGCGCTCTCGCGCTTCTCCGCGTCCTCGGCCGCCATTGTCGAGGAGTACGGCAGCGACATGCCGATCGCCTCGATGGACGACGACATGGTGTTCGCGGTGTACATGCCGCCGCACGCGCCCACGCCGGGAAGCGCGCAGCGCTCGACGCAATCGAAGTCCTCCCGCGACATCTTGCCGGCGGTGAACTCGCCCACGGCCTCGAAGACCGACACGATCTGCAGGTCCTTGCCCTTGTAGCGGCCCGGCTTGATGGTGCCGCCGTAGACGAAGATCGCGGGGATGTTCATGCGCGCCATGGCGATCAGCGCCCCGGGCATGTTCTTGTCGCAGCCGCCGATGGCGAGCACGCCGTCCATGAACTGGCTCTGCACCGCGGTCTCGATGGCGTCGGCGATCACCTCGCGCGACACGAGCGAGTACTTCATGCCCTCCGTGCCCATGGAGATGCCGTCGGTCACGGTGATGGTGCCGAACATCTGCGGCATGGCGCCGGCGGCACGCGCCGCGGCATCCGCGGCGTCGGCGAGCGGCTGGATCCCGGCGTTGCACGGATTCATCGTCGAGTGGCCGTTGGCGATGCCGACGATGGGCTTGTCGAAGTCCGCGTCCTTGTAGCCGATGGCGCGCAGCATCGAGCGGTTGGGAGAGCGCGCGACGCCCTTGGTGATCGCGAAGGAACGGTATTTCGGGTTCATGGGAAGGGGATTCGGGGAGAAGCGCCAGGGACCATTCTAGTGTCAAACGCGCCGCGCCATGCGCGTAGGAACGCTCCGACGCGAGAATCAGCCGCCGCGCCGGCACCTTGCGACCGCGGCCGCGGTCCATCCGAGACCATCGACAAATCGGGAGTGACCATGAGATACGTCGCCCTGTTCCTCGGCCTGGTGCTCGTCGTGCTCGGCATCGCCTCGCTCGTCCCGGAAGCGAGCATCGACGGAGAGCTCTTCGGCTTGATTCCCGTGTCCGTCGGCATGGCCTTCGTGCTCATCGGCGGCGGCACGCTGGGCGTGATGGCCGGCCTCGCGCAGCCGCGCGAGCTGCCGCACGGCCACGGCTCCGGCGGCCACGACCTGCGCGAGTGGCTGGCCTAGCGGCCCGCTGCAACGAAACGCCCGAAGGAGTGTCGTTCAGGGATAATGCGGCGCACGCCCGCACGATCCCGAAGGACACTCCTTGCTCGTCCATCCCCAATTCGATCCCGTCATCGTAAGCCTCGGCCCGCTCGCCATCCGCTGGTACGGGCTCATGTACGTGCTGGCATTCGTCGCCTTCATCGCCCTGGGCAAGTGGCGCGTGCGCCACGGCCTCGGCAACGGGCTCACGGAGCAGGACGTGGACGACATGCTCCTCTACGGCGTGGTCGGCGTGATCCTGGGCGGGCGCCTGGGCTACGTCCTCTTCTACAAGCCCGAGTTCTACTTCGCCAACCCGCTCGAGGCTCTCAAGATCTGGACCGGGGGCATGAGCTTCCACGGCGGGTTCCTCGGCGTGCTCGCGGGCATCGCGCTCTACTGCCGGCGCCACAAGCTTCGCTGGATCACGACGATGGATTTCGTCGCACCCCTCGTGCCCATCGGCCTCGCGGCCGGGCGCCTCGGCAACTTCATCAATGGAGAGCTTCCGGGAAGGCCCACGGACCTGCCCTGGGGCATGTGGTTCCCGCAGGTCGATCACGAGCGCATCGCACGGCACCCTTCGCAGCTCTACCAGTTCGCGGGCGAGGGAATGCTCCTCTTCGCGATCCTCTGGTGGTACTCGCGCAAGCCCCGCCCCGCGGGCGCGGTCTCGGGCGCGTTCCTCCTGGGCTACGGGACGCTTCGCTTCCTCGTGGAGTTCACGCGCCAGCCCGACGATTTCCTCGGCCTGCTGGCGCTGGGACTTTCCATGGGCCAGTGGCTCTCGGCCCCGATGATCGTGGCCGGCGTGGCGATGATGCTTTGGGCGTACCGCCGCGCGCCTAGGGGTTCGGCAGCACCCTGAGGATCGTGGGCTTGGGCACGTCGTCGGGCCTGTCGATCCTGCCCTCGTCGTCGTAGTGCGCGACGCCCGTCGCGGCGAGGAGGAAGAAGCCGTGGTCGGTCGGCGCGCCCGCGGTCGGCTCGTCGAGGCGATTGTGATGGTGCGAGAGCATCGTCTGCACCTTCACGATGCGATCTCCCGCGGGCGACAACGTGATCAGCACGACGCGCCCCGGCGTGGTCACGTTCTGCACGCCGATCAATTGCCCGTGCCATTGGTACAGCCCATCGATCGCCGCGACGTTCTCGCGCGTGTCGTTGGCGAGTTGCCGGATGGTGCCCTTGTCGATGTCGACCGCCGCGATGCCGGTGTTGTGCGCGACGTAGAGCGTCTTCGCGTCCGGCGAGGCGGCAAGGCCATTGGCTCCCGGCAACGCGCGCGGGGGCACGAGCGTGCGCACCGAATCGTCGGCGCGGATCTCGTAGACCGCGCCGCTGCCCGAGTCCGTCGTGAACACGCGCCCGCCCGGCGCCACCGCCACGTCGTTCAGCTGCACGGCGTCGGGCACTTCGACGCGGCGCTTCATGTGGTGCGCGTCGGTCTCGAATTCCACGATGGCGTTGCGCCGATGCTTGCGGCCTTCCGCCGTGAGCGCGTTGGTGCTCACCGCGTAGAGCACGCGCCGCGGCGAATCGACCGCCACGCCGAGCACGCAGTCCAGGCCGGTCGCGAAGTCCTTCACGTCGTTGCCGGGCGAGATGCGCACGATCTTGTGCTCGGCGATGCTGCCCACGAAGAAGCTGTCCGAGGGCGCGTCGTACGCCATGCCTTCGGGAATGAGGCCGTTGTCCTCGAGCTCGATCGCCACGGGCGCGTAGTCGAGGCGCGGGAGCTTCTTCTCCATGCGCGCGCGCAATGCCTGGAACGCCGCGTCGCCCCAGACCTTCTCGAATCCCTCGTCCTTCGCGGGGAGGAACCCATCGCCCAGCTCCGCGGCTTTCGAAAGCGCCTCTGTGGCGGCCTTCGCGTCGCCCTGGCTGGCGCGAAGGCGTGCGAGGAAGAAGTAGAGCGTCGCGTCGTTGGGGCGCTCCTTGAGCTTCGCCTGGATGACGGCGAGTGCCCGCGCGCTCGGGTCGTCTTGCGGGTGGGCGGCGAGGGCTGCGGCGAGGAGGGCGAAGGCGAGAAGTAAGGCGCGCATCGGGGCATTATCTCGCGTCCCGGGGGCGCTCCGGGTTATAATTGCGGTCGCTTTACGGGGTGGTAGCTCAGCTGGGAGAGCGTCGCGTTCGCAATGCGAAGGTCGAGGGTTCGATCCCCTTCCACTCCACCAAGAATTCAACGTTTGGCCGCCCTTGCGCGCGGCGAGCGTCCCCGCAGCCGGGAATTCCCCACGCGCATCGCGCGTCGCGCACCGGACCGGGAAGTCAAGGCAATTAATTAAATATATCCCTAGGGCCCAGGGGGACGGAGCGCTTATGGTCGAGGTGCCGCCAGTGCTTCGCGCGGCGCGGCTGGCGAGATCCCCTGGCCGCACTCGAAGTGAAGGATCCAAGATGAATACGCAAGACAACACCACGCAGGAGAAGGATATCGTCGTCAACGTCGCGAACGCGGGCAACTTCAGCACGTTCTACAACGCGCTCAAGGCCGCAGACCTGG
>DATJVS010000012.1:0-5116 GCA_035501715.1 Usitatibacter sp. | reverse complement strand
TCGTACACGCCGATCTTCACCTGCTCGGCGAGCGTGCGGAAGTGGCTGTTGCAGGGCGTGAGCTCGGAGTAGGTGTTGCAGATTCCGATGACCGGGCGGCCGTCGAACTGGTCGTGCGGGATGCCGCGATTCTTCACCCACGAGCGGTAGATGAAGCCCATCTTGCCTTCGCGGCCGAACCATTCCTGGCTGCGGCGGCGTTTGCGGCTGGCCATGCGGGAAGGTCTCCTCGTGGTGGGGCGCGCCCTGCTTGAGGCGCGCCCTCGCGGTTCACCCGGCAGATTAAGCGGCATGCCGGCCGTGGTCAAGTGGTCAGGCCAATTCGGAGGTATGCTGTGCCCATGAACGCACTCGACCTGCAGAACCGGAACGCCATCGTGACCGGCGGGGCCGCCGGCATCGGATTGGCCATCGCACAACGCCTCGCGGCCTCGGGGGCCCGGGTGAGCCTGTGGGACCGCGACGAGAAGGCGCTGGGCGAAAGCGCCAACGCGCTGGGCCCGCGCACGCACATCGTGCGGGTGGACGTCGCCGACGAGGCGAGTGTCGTCGCGGCTCGCGAGGCCACGCTTCGCGAGATGGGCCGCGTGGACGCGCTCGTGTGCAGCGCGGGGATCACCGGCCCCAACCTCACCACCTGGGACTATCCCGTCTCCGAGTGGAAGCAGGTGCTGGACATCAACCTCACGGGCGTCTTCCTCTGCAACAAGGCGCTCGCAACGCACATGAAGGCCAACGACTACGGCCGCATCGTGAACATCGCTTCAATCGCCGGCAAGGAGGGCAATCCCAACGCCTCGGCCTACAGCGCGTCGAAGGCGGGCGTGATCTCGCTCACCAAGAGCCTCGGCAAGGAGCTCGCGAAGACGGGCGTGCGGGTCAATTGCGTGACGCCCGCGGCGGTGAAGACGGGCATGTTCAGCCAGATGACCCAGTCGCACATCGACTTCATGCTCTCCAAGATTCCCATGGGCCGCTTCGGCGAGGTGCAGGAAATCGCGGCCCTGGTGGCATGGCTCTGCACCGAGGAGTGTTCATTCTCCACGGGCGCCGTCTTCGACCTTTCCGGCGGCCGCGCGGTCTACTGACCGAGCCCTTGCGCCGCAACAAATCCGCAAAACGCGGAACGGAAAAATTGGAGTAGAGTCGAAGCGAGAAAATTCACTCGTCCGTTTTCCCAAAAAAATCCCCTTCGAGGAGGAGCGCGATGAAGATTTCCGTCTCCATGACGGTCAACGGCAAGCCTGTCACTGCCGAAGTCGAAGCCCGGACCCTGTTGGTCGAATTCATACGCGAGAGGCTGCAGCTCACCGGCACCCACGTCGGCTGCGACACCGCGCAATGCGGCGCGTGCACCGTGCTCGTGGACGGCAAGGCCGTGAAGAGCTGCAACATGCTCGCGGTGCAGGCGCAGAACGCGAAGGTCACCACGATCGAAGGACTGGCGAAAGCCAACGGCGACCTGCACCCCATGCAGGAAGCGTTCCGCCAGCACCACGGCCTGCAGTGCGGCTTCTGCACGCCGGGCATGGTGATGTCGGCCGTCGGCCTCGCGGACACGGTGAAGAATCCCACCGAGGCGCAGATCCGCGACGCCCTCGACGGAAACTTCTGCCGCTGCACCGGATACCACAACATCGTGAAGGCCGTGAAAGCCGGCCTCGAGAAGATGGCGTGAGGAGAACACCATGACCGACACCGCCGTTCGCCCCATCGGTGCCCGTATCGAGCGCAAGGAAGACGCGCGCTTCCTCACCGGCGCCGGCCAGTACACCGACGACGTGACGCTGCCGCACCAGTCGTACGCCTACTTCCTTCGCTCGCCCCACGCGCACGCGAAGATAAAGTCCATCAAGACCGACAAGGCCAAGGCCTCGCCGGGCGTAGCCGCCGTGTACACCGGCGTCGACCTTCCCGCCGCCGTGGGAGGACTGCCCTGCGGCTGGCTCATCACCGGCACCGACGGCAAGCCCATGAAGGAGCCGAAGCACCCGCTCCTCGCGCAAGGCAAGGTCCGCTACGTGGGCGACCAGGTGGCCGTGGTCATCGCCGATTCCCTCGAGCAGGCGAAGGACGCCGCCGAGAAGATCGAGGTGGACTACGAGGAGCTGCCCGCGGTCGTGGACGTGCGCGACGCCCTGAAGAAGGGCGCGCCCGCCGTGCACGACGAGGCGCCGGACAATATCTGCTACGTGTGGGCCCTGGGCGACAAGGCCGCGGTCGATGCCGCGTTCGCCAAGGCCGCGCACGTGACGACGCTGGAATTCGTCAACAACCGCCTCATTCCCAACGCGATCGAGCCGCGCGCCTGCAACGCATCGCACTCGCGCGCCGACGATTCGTACACGCTCTACGTCTCCAACCAGAACCCGCACGTCGAGCGCCTGCTGATGACCGCCTTCGTGCTGGGGCTTCCCGAGCACAAGGTGCGCGTGATCGCGCCCGACGTGGGCGGCGGCTTCGGCTCGAAGATCTACCTCTACGCCGAAGAAACCGTGTGCGTGTGGGCCTCGAAGCTCGTGGGCCGCCCCATCAAGTGGACGGCGGACCGCTCGGAAGCCTTCATGTCGGACGCGCACGGCCGCGACCACGTGACCAAGGCCGAGCTCGCCCTCGACAAGGACGGCAAGTTCCTCGCCATGCGCGTGAAGACTTCCGCCGCCATGGGCGCGTACCTCTCGACCTTCGCCTCGTGCATCCCGACGATCCTCTACGCCACGCTCCTTGCGGGCCAGTACACGACGCCCGCGATCCACTGCGAGGTGACGGCGGTGTTCACGAACACCGCGCCCGTCGATGCGTATCGCGGCGCGGGCCGCCCGGAAGCGACCTACGTGGTCGAGCGCCTCGTCACCACCGCGGGCACGGAGATGAAGATCGCGCAGGACGAGATCCGCCGCCGCAACTTCATCCGCACGTTCCCCTACCAGACGCCGGTCGCGCTGCAGTACGACATCGGCGACTACGACGCGGTGCTCGAAGGCGCGATGAAGATGGCCGACGTCGCGGGCTTCGCGGCGCGCAAGGCGGAAGCCGCGAAGAAAGGGAAGCTGCGCGGCCTGGGCTACGCCTCGTACATCGAGGCCTGCGGCCTCGCGCCTTCCAACGTCGCGGGCGCGCTCGGCGCACGCGCCGGCCTTTTCGAGGCGGGCGAGGTTCGCGTGCATCCCACGGGCAAGGTCACCGTGTTCACGGGCTCCCACAGCCACGGCCAGGGACACGAGACCACGTTCGCGCAGGTCGTGGCCGATCGCCTGGGCATCGGCGTGGCCGACGTGGACGTCGTTCACGGCGACACGGGCCGCATCCCCTTCGGCATGGGCACCTACGGATCGCGCTCGCTCGCCGTGGGCGGCACCGCGATCATGAAGGCCGTGGACAAGATCGTCGCCAAGGGCAAGAAGATCGCCGCGCACCTCATGGAAGTGAGCGACACGGACGTGGAGTTCAAGGACGGCAAGTTCACCGTGAAAGGCACCGACAAGAACGTGCCCTTCGCCCAGGTGGCGCTCACCGCCTACGTGCCCCACAACTATCCGCTGGACAAGCTGGAGCCGGGCCTGGACGAGACCGCGTTCTACGATCCCACCAACTTCACCTATCCCGCGGGCACGCACATCTGCGAGGTCGAGGTCGACGCGGATACGGGCGAGACGCGCGTCGTGAACTTCACCGCGTGCGACGACTTCGGCAACATCGTCAACCCGATGATCGTCGAGGGCCAGGTGCACGGCGGGCTCACGCAAGGCATCGGACAGGCGCTGCTCGAAGGCTGCGTGTACGACCGCGAATCGGGCGGGCTCGTCACGGCGTCCTACATGGACTACGCGATGCCGCGCGCGGCCGACGTGCCGAGCTTCAAGGTCGATACGCGCGTGACACCCTGCACCCACAATCCGCTTGGCGTGAAGGGCTGCGGCGAAGCGGGCGCCATCGGCGCTCCGGCCGCGGTCATGAGCGCGATCTGCGATGCCGTGGGCGTGAAGGACATCGAGATGCCCGCCACCGCCGAGCGTGTGTGGCGCGCCCTCCAGTCGAAGAAATAGGAGACCGGACCATGAAGAGCTTCGGATTCTACGAACCCACCTCGGTGCGCAAGGCCACGCAGATCGCCGCCGACCATTCCGACGGCAAATACGTCGCGGGCGGGCAGACGCTGCTCGCGGCGATGAAGCTGCGGCTCGCGGCGCCCTCCGACCTCATCGACCTGAACGCCGTTCCCGAGATGAAGGCGATCACGGCGGACGCCAACAGCGTCACGGTCGGCGCCATGGCGCGTCACGCGGAAGTCGCCGCATCCAAGGAAGTCACCTCGCGCATCAAGGCGCTCGCGGAGCTCGCCGGAATGATCGGCGATCGCCAGGTGCGCAACCGCGGCACCATCGGCGGCTCCATCGCCAACAACGATCCGGCGGCCGACTATCCCGCCGCGGTGCTGGGGCTGGGCGCCACGGTGATCACCGACAAGCGCAAGATCGCCGCCGACGACTACTTCAAGGGCGTGTTCCAGACCGCGCTCGACGGCACCGAGCTCATCACGGGCGTCTCCTTCCCGGTGCCGAAGAAGGCCGCGTACATGAAGTTCCGCAATCCCGCCTCGCGCTTCGCGATCGTGGGCGTGTTCGTGGCGCAGACGGCCTCGGGCGTCCGCGTCGCGGTCACGGGCGCGGGATCGAAGGGCGTCTTCCGCGTGAAGGCGATGGAGGATGCGCTCGCGAAGAGCTGGTCGCCCGATGCGCTGAAGGGCATCGCGGTGCCGGCCTCCCAGCTCGTCTCCGACATCCACGCGAGCGCGGCCTACCGGTCGCACCTCATCACCGTGATGGCGCAGCGCGCTGTCGCCGCGGCGGGATGACTGCGGAAAAGCTATTCACCACGGAGACCACGGAGGAAAGGCGAAAGGCAGTGCTTGTGTTTCGTGCCCGGGCTCGCAGGGTCACGAAGCACTCACATGGTTTGCTTTTCCTCCGTGGTCTCCGTGGTGAACAGCTTTTCCGCGGTTATCCCGCCGCGGCGACGGCGCGTTGCGCCATCACGGTGATGAGGTGCGACCGATAAGCGGCGCTCGCGTGGATGTCGGAGACGAGCTGGGAGGCCGGCACCGCGATGCCCTTCA
>DATJVS010000011.1:0-57323 GCA_035501715.1 Usitatibacter sp. | reverse complement strand
GTTCGCCGGCCGCCGGTGGAGGAGCGGGGCGATGCCCAGCAGCGCGATGATCCGCTCGCGATCGACGAAACGCTCCGCGGGCAGAGTGAGGCGCTCGCCGTAGGCGAGGTTGGCGCGCACGTCCAGGTGCGGAAAGAGCAGCGCGTCCTGGAACACGCAGCCGACGCGGCGATGCTCGGGGGCGAGATCGATGCCGCGGTCCGAATCGAAGAGCACGCGCTCGCCGATCACGATGCGCCCGCGCCGGGGCCGCACGATCCCCGCGATCGCATTCACGATCGTGGACTTGCCCGATCCGGAGCGGCCGAAGAGCGCCACGATGGGCGCGTCGCTTCGAAACGCCGCCTGCAGCGCGAAGCTCCCACGGCGCAATGCGATGTCGACTTCAAGCATGGCGGGCATCGGCCGGGTGGCGGCGCCGCGCGAGCCACTCGGAGAACGCGAGCGCGGCGAGCGAGAGCACGACCGAGAAGATCGAAAGGCGCAGCGCCTGCGCATCGCCCCCGGGGACCTGCGTGTAGGTGTAGATCGCGAGCGGCAGCGTGCGGGTCTCGCCGGGAATGTTCGATACGAACGTGATTGTCGCGCCGAACTCGCCCAGCGCGCGCGCGAAGGCCAGCAGCGCTCCCGTGATCACGCCCGATGCGGCGAGCGGCAGGGTCACGGTGAAGAAGACGCGCCATCGTCCCGCGCCCAGCGTGCGCGCGGCCGACTCCAGCCGTGGGTCCACCGCTTCCATGGACAGGCGGATCGCGCGCACCATCAGCGGAAATCCCATGATCGCCGCGGCGAGCGCCGCTCCCGTCCAGCGGAAGATGAGCACGATCCCCAGCGGCTCGAGGAGCCTGCCGATGGGACCCTGCGTGCCGAAGAGCACGAGCAACGCGTAGCCCACCACGACCGGCGGCAGCACGAGCGGCAGGTGCACCGCCGCATCGAAGAGCGTCTTGCCGGGGAAGTCCTTGCGCGCGAGCAGGAACGCGATCGCGATCGCGAAGGGCAGGCTCGCCGCGAGGCCGAAGAGAGCGACCTTCAGGCTGAGCGCGATGATTTCCAGCTCAGCCGCGGTAAGCATCTTTCAGGGAGCGCTGAAGCCGAACTTCGCGAACGTCGCGTGCGCCTCGGGACCGGCGAGGTAAGCGGCGAGCGCGGTCGCGGCGGGCGTAGTCGAGCGCTTGAGCACCACCATCGGATAGACGATGGGCGGATGCGTCCCCACGGGGAACGCATCGACCACGCGAACGTTCTTCTCGGCCATGGCGTCGGTGCGATAGACCACGCCGAGCGGCGTCTCCCCGCGCGCCACCAGCGCGAGCGCCGCGCGCACATTGTCCGCGGCCGCGACCTTGCCCTCGATCGCGTTCCAGGCGCCCAGGGCGGTGAACGCGGTCTTCGCGTACTTGCCTGCCGGCACCGCGTCGGGATTGGCGAGCGCGATGCGCTTGTCGCCCAGGATCGCGGCGATGTCCACCCCGGGCGCGAGCTTCACCTGCACGCGCGACGCGGCGGGCGCGATGAGAACGAGGTCGTTGCCGAGCAGCGTCTTCTTCGACCCGGGCACGGCGAGGTTGCGGCTTTCCACGTAGTCGATCCAGTCCGTGTCCGCGGAGATGAAGATGTCGGCCGGCGCGCCGCTCCCGATCTGCCTGGCGAGGGCGTTGCTGCCCGCGTAGGACACCGTCACCCTGTTGCCGCTCGAAGACTCGAAGGAATGCACCGCCGCATCGAGCGCTTCCTTCAAGCTCGCGGCGGCGAACACGGTGATGGTGTCGGCCCGCGCGAAGGGGGCGAGGGCGAGCAGGGCGATGAGGGCAGCGACGCGCCGCATGAGGGGCTCCGGGATGGCCGAGCCCCGTAATATACAGCCGGATACAACGCTTCGCTATTTCGTCGCTATTTCAGCAGCTCCGAGAAGCGCGCGAGCTCGGGGTCCAGCGCCCGGTCCACCCGCGACTGCATCGCGCGATAGCTCGCGAGCACGCGCCTGCCGAACGCGGTGACCTCGGCGCCGCCCCCGCCCATGCCGCCCGTGGCCGAGGAGACGACCGGCTCGCGGAAGCACCGGTTCATGGTGTCCACCAGCAGCCACGTGCGCCGGTAGGAGATGCCCAGGCGCTTGCCGGCGGCGGAGATCGATCCCGTGGCCGCGATCGCTTCGAGGAGCTCGGCCTTGCCGGGGCCGATCGCGATCTCGGCCCCGAACATCACGCGCAGCTTGGTGGGGCCGCGCGCGTGACGCATCTACTTGGCGGTGGCGGAGATGAGCTTCTGCAGCTCGCCGCTCTGGTACATCTCGCGCATGATGTCGCAGCCGCCGACGAATTCGCCGTTCACGTAGAGCTGCGGGATCGTGGGCCAGTTGGCGAACTGCTTGATGCCTTCGCGGATCTCGGGGTCCTGCAGCACGTCCACCGTGAAGAATTCGCCCGCGCCCGAGAGCTTGAGCAGCTGCGAGGCGGTGGCCGAGAAGCCGCACATGGGCGTCTGCGGCGAGCCCTTCATGTACAGCACGACGGGGTTGCTGGTGACCTGCTGGCGGATCGTGTCCTGGACGCTCATGACTTTCTCCTTCGATAGGCTCATATCTTACCGCCGGCCACGCGCGGGATGCCGGCGAGGTCCGGGATGGAGACGAGGCCCGAGAATCCGGCGGCCTCGAGGATCGCGCGCACGGCCTCGGCCTGGTCGTATCCATGCTCAAGTAGCAGCCATCCGCGCGGATTCAAGTGGGCAGGGGCGCCGGCGGCGATCGCGCGGATCGAATCGAGGCCGTCGGCGCTTCCGTCCGTGAGCGCCCGCTGCGGCTCGAAGCGAAGGTCGCCGCGCGACAGGTGCGGATCTCCCGCGGCCACGTAGGGCGGATTGGCGACGATCACGTCGAAGCGCCGGCCCCGCACGGGCTCGAACCACGATCCCTGCAGGAGCTCGACGCGGTCGGCGCATCCGTGCGCCTCGGCGTTGCGGCGCGCCAGCGCGATCGCTTCCGCGCTCGCGTCGGTGGCGGCCACGCGGGCCCCGGGGCGCTGGCGCGCGATCGTCACGGCCACCGCGCCGCTGCCGGTGCCCAGGTCGAGGCACGCGTCGCGCGGGGCGAGGCGCGCGAGCGCCGCTTCGACGAGGGTCTCGGTCTCCGGGCGCGGGATCAGCACGTCGGGCCCGACCGCGAAGTCGTAGCCGTAGAACTCGCGCGATCCCAGCAGGTACGCCACGGGCCGGCCCATGGCGCGTTGCGCGGCGAGCATCTCGATCTTCGCGTCCTCGCTCTCGGTGAGGATGCGCATGGGGTTGGCCGCGATCCACGCGCGGTTCACGCCCAGCACGTGCGCCATGATCACCTGCGCGTCGGTGCGGTCCATGGACGACATGAGCTCCTCGAGCGTGGCCTTGACGGTGTGCACGGCGCCTCAGGCGGTCTGCGCGAGTCCCGCGAGCTGCTCGGCCTGGTGCTCGGCGGCGAGCGCGGAAGTGATCTCCGAGAGGTCGCCGTCCATGATGGCGTCGATCTTGTGCAGCGTGAGGTTGATGCGGTGGTCGGTCACGCGCCCCTGGGGGAAGTTGTACGTGCGGATGCGGTCGGAACGGTCGCCGGAGCCGATGAGGCTCTTCCTCTCGCTCGCCTCCTTCGCCTGCTGCTCGCGCACCTGCTTGTCCTTGATGCGCGCGGCGAGGATGCGCCACGCCTGCTCGCGGTTCTTGTGCTGGCTCCTCGCGTCCTGGCACTCCACCACGATGCCCGTGGGCAGGTGCGTGAGGCGCACGGCCGAGTCGGTCTTGTTCACGTGCTGCCCGCCCGCGCCGCTCGCCCTGAACGTGTCCACCCGCACGTCCGCGGGATTGACGACCACGTCGCTCGCGTCGTCGGCCTCGGGCATCACGGCCACCGTCGCGGCCGAGGTGTGGATGCGGCCCTGCGTCTCCGTGGCCGGCACGCGCTGCACGCGATGGCCGCCGGATTCGAACTTGAGCTTCGAGTACGCCCCGTTGCCGACGATGCGCGCGATCACTTCCTTGAAGCCCCCGGCTTCGCCCGGCGACTCGGACACGAGCTCCACCTGCCAGCGATTGCGCTCGGCGAAGCGCGAATACATGCGGAAGAGGTCGCCCGCGAAGAGCGCGCTCTCGTCGCCGCCGGTGCCCGCGCGGATCTCCAGGAACAGGTTCTTGTCGTCGTTGGGATCGCGCGGCAGCAGCATCTTCTGCAGCTGCGCTTCCAACGACTCGATGCGCTTCTTCGCTGCGGCGACCTCTTCCTGCGCGAATTCGCGCATCGCCGGGTCCCTCGCCATCTCCTCGCCCGCCGCGAGGTCGCCCTCGGCCTTGCGGTATTCGCCGTAGGCCTCGACGACCGGGCCGATCTCGGCGCGTTCCTGCGAGAGCTTGCGGAAGTTGTCCATGTTGCTCGCCGAGTCGGGCTCCGCGAGCCGCGCGTCGATCTCTTTCAGGCGGGCATCCAGGCTCGCCAGCTTCGCGGCGATCGACGGCTTCATGGCTCGCGCGTAGTGTCGCGCTCCTCGGCCTCGGGATAGAGGATCTCGATCGCCCTCATGAGCGCCTCGCGCTCGCCGTCGGCCACGCGCGACAGCGCCTGGGACGGGTGGTGCATGAACTTGTTGGCGAGGCCCTTGGCGAGCGCCTCGAGCACGGCGCCCGGTTCCTCGCCCCGGGCGAGGCGCGACTTCGCCTTGGCGAGCTCGGTCTCGCGATACGCGTCGGCGCGGCGTCGAAGTTCCACGATCGCGGGCACCGCGGCGCGCGAGTCGCTCCAGTCGCGAAACGACGAGACCTGCGCCTCGATGATCGATTCGGCTTCGGCCGCGGCGGCGCGCCGCCCCTCGGCGCCCTGCTGCACGATGGTGCCCAGGTCGTCGATCGTGTAGACGAAGGCGTCGTCGAGCGAAGCGACCTCGGCCTCCACGTCGCGCGGCACCGCGAAATCGACGATGAACATCGGGCGGTGGCGCCGCGCCTCGAGCGCGCGCTCGATCAGCCCCTTGCCGATGATGGGAAGGCTCGAGGCCGTGCCGGTGAGGATCACGTCGAACTCGGCGATGTGCGCCGGAAGCTCCCCGAGCGCGATGGCCTTCGCGGAAAAGCGTTCCGCGAACTCCTCGCCGCGCGCGAGCGTGCGGTTGGCCACGACGACCGACTGCGGCCGCTGCGCCACGAAATAGGTCGCGGCCAGCTCCACCATCTCGCCCGCGCCCACGAGCAGCAGCCGGGTGCGCGAGAGGTCGCCGAAGAGGTTCTGCGCGAGCTTCAGGGCCGCCGCGGCCATCGAGACCGATTGCGCTCCGAGCGCGGTGTCGCTGCGCACCTGCTTGGCCACCGCGAAAGTCTTGCGGAAGAGGCCGCCCAGCATCGGCCCCAGGGTGCCGGCGCCCTCGGCCGCGCGTACCGACTGCTTCACCTGGCCCAGGATCTGCGGCTCGCCGAGGACCATGGAATCGAGCCCGGCCGCGACGCGAAACGCGTGGCGCACCGCGAGCCCCTCCTCGTGGCGGTAGACCTGGTCGCCCAGCGCGAGGCCCGCCTTTTCCGCTTCGCCGCGAAGCCAGCGGTCCACGGCCCCGGCGTCGTCGCCACGGCAGTAGACCTCGGTGCGGTTGCAAGTCGAGACGAGCACCGCCTCGGCCACGCCCGGCTGGCGGGCGAGGTCCGAGAGCGCGGCGGCCTGGCGGTCGGGCGAGAAGGCGAGCTTCTCGCGCACCTCCAGGGGGCTCGCGTGGTGGCTGATTCCGACGACGAAAAGGGACATGGATGGCTGCCCCGGGGGGCGGCTTGAATTATACCCGCGATCCGGTAGGCTTTCTTTACAAGTAGAACGCAAAAGGCGCATTATGACGTTGATTTAACGCATCCTTTTTTATGGCCGCTCAGCCTAGTCAATTCAGCGCCCTCGGGCGCGCGCTCGTCCAGCAGGGACGCCTCGTCCAGGCGGACGCGAATGCCATACAGGCCGAGGCCAAGTCGGCCGGCGTGTCGTTCATCCAGCAGCTCGTCGCCTCGAAGAAGCTCTCGGCGAAGGAAGTGTCGCTCTTCGCGGCGCAGACCTTCGGCTATCCGCTGCTCGACCTGAACGCCGTCGACACGGAGAACCTGCCCCTCACGCTCATCGACAGCAAGATCGTCCTGAACCATCGCGTGATCGCGCTCGGCAAGCGCGGCAACCGCATCTTCGTGGCGATGTCGGACCCGTCCAACGAGCAGGTGCTGCAGGAGGTGAAGTTCGCCACCGGCATGACGATGGAGCCGGTCGTCGTCGAGGACGACAAGCTCTCGCACATCGTGCGCAAGCTCACCGACTCGTCGGCCAAGACGCTCGAGGCCGCCACCGAGGACGTGGACCTCTCCGGCATGGAGATGGTGGACGGCGAAGCGCAGGCCGACGTCGCCACCGAGGACATCGACGACGCGCCGGTCGTCAAGTACGTGACCAAGATCCTGCTCGACGCGATCAACGGCGGCGCCTCCGACATCCACTTCGAGCCGTACGAGAAGTTCTACCGCATCCGCTATCGCACCGACGGCATCCTCTACGACGTGGCGCAGCCGCCCCTCGCGATCAAGGAGAAGATCGCCTCGCGCATCAAGGTGGTCTCCAAGCTCGACATCTCGGAGAAGCGCGTCCCGCAGGACGGGCGCATGAAGATGGTGCTGTCGAAGACCAAGGCCATCGACTTCCGCGTCTCGACGCTGCCCACGCTCTTCGGCGAGAAGATCTGCATGCGCATCCTCGATCCGTCGAGCGCGACGCTCGGGATCGACGCGCTGGGCTACGACCCGGACCAGAAGGAAAACCTCCTCGCCGCGATCCAGCGCCCGTACGGCATGGTGCTCGTCACGGGCCCGACGGGCTCGGGCAAGACGGTGTCGCTGTACACGTGCCTCAACATCCTCAACAAGCCCGGGATCAACATCTCGACGGCCGAGGACCCGGCGGAGATCAACCTGCCCGGCGTGAACCAGGTGAACGTGAACGAGAAGCAGGGGCTCAGCTTCCCGGTGGCGCTCAAGGCGTTCCTGCGCCAGGACCCGGACATCATCATGGTGGGCGAGATACGGGACATCGAGACGGGCGAGATCGCGATCAAGGCGGCGCAGACGGGCCACATGGTGCTGTCGACGCTGCACACCAACGACGCGCCGCAGACGCTCACGCGCCTGATGAACATGGGCATCGCGCCTTTCAACATCGCCTCGTCGGTGATCCTCATCACCGCGCAGCGGCTCGCGCGCAAGCTCTGCACCTGCAAGAAGCCCGAGGACATCCCCGAGGAGGCCCTCAAGCGGGCGGGCTTCAGCGACGAGCAGATGGACGGCAGCTGGCAGGCTTTTGGTCCCGTCGGCTGCGAGCTGTGCAAGAATACGGGCTACAAGGGCCGCGTCGGCATCTACCAGGTAATGCCCATTTCCGAGGAGATGGAGCGCATCGTCATGAAGAACGGGACCGCGATCGACCTCGCGGACCAGGCGCAGCGCGAAGGCATCAAGGATCTCCGGCAATCGGGGCTCATCAAGGTAATCAAGGGCCTCACGTCGCTCGAGGAAATCGAAGCGGTCACGAACGAGTAGGGAGACAGACATGGCAGCGGTCGCTAAGCGGCAGGACGCGGGCAAGGACGTCAAGCTCTACAACTTCAAGTGGACGGGCAAGGACAAGTCCGGCAAGACCCAGCAGGGCGAGATCCGCGCGGCGGGCGACCACATCGTCCTCGCGCAGCTGCGCCGGCAGGGGCTGCAGAGCATCTCCGTGAAGAAGGTGAGCTCCCGCGGCGGCAAGAAGATCACCGAGAAGGACATCACGATCTTCACGCGGCAGCTCGCGGTGATGATGAAGGCGGGCGTGCCGCTGCTGCAGGCCTTCGACATCGTGGGGCGCGGGCACTCGAACCCGGCCGTCGCCAAGCTCCTGCTCGACATCAAGACCGACGTGGAGACCGGCTCCTCGCTCGGGCAGGCCTTCCGCAAGTACCCGGCGTACTTCGACAACCTCTTCTGCAACCTGGTGTCCGCGGGCGAGCAGGCGGGCATCCTCGATGCGCTGCTCGAGCGCCTGGCGACGTACAAGGAAAAGATCCTCGCCATCAAGGGCAAGATCAAGAGCGCGCTCTTCTACCCGATCTCGATCATCGTGGTCGCGATCGTGGTGACCGCGGTGATCATGATTTTCGTGATCCCGGTGTTCAAGGACCTGTTCAAGGGCTTCGGCGCCGACCTGCCCGGACCCACGCTGGTGGTGATGGCGATATCGGACTGGTTCGTCGGCAACTGGTACATCGTCTTCCCGGCGTTGGGAGGCGGCATATACGGCTTCTTCTACGCCTGGAAACGGTCGGTCACCATGCAGCGGTTCATGGACCGCCTCACCCTGAAGGTCCCGGTCTTCGGGGACGTGATCCGCAAGGCGTGCATCGCGCGCTGGTGCCGCACGCTTTCGACGATGTTCGCCGCGGGCGTGCCGCTGGTGGAGTCGCTCGACTCGGTGGCGGGCGCCGCGGGCAACTACGTGTACTTCGAGGCCACCAAGAAAGTCCAGCAGGAGGTGTCCACGGGCACGGGCCTCACGGTCGCGATGACGAACTCGCAGGTGTTCCCGAGCATGGTGCTGCAGATGTGCGCGATCGGCGAGGAGTCGGGCGCCCTCGACGCGATGCTGAGCAAGGTGGCCGACTTCTTCGAAGCCGAGGTGGACGAGGCGGTCGAGTCGCTCTCGTCCCTGATGGAGCCGATGATCATGGTCGTGCTGGGCGGCCTCATCGGCGGCATCGTGGTCGCGATGTACCTGCCGATCTTCAAGATGGGCCAGGCGATCTAGCGAAGGACGCGAACGGCCGGGGGCGCGGGGAGCCATCCTCGCGCCCTCGTCGTTTAGGAGCTCACGAATGGAATTCCTGCAGGTCCTCGAGCAATCGCCCGCGTGGCTCGCCCTGACCGTCGGGCTGCTGGGGCTGTGCGTGGGGTCGCTGCTCAACGTCGTGATCCACCGCTTGCCGAAGATGCTGGAGGCGGGCTGGCGCGAGGAGTGCGCGGAGCTCGAGGGGCGAGAGCCGCCGCCGCGCGAGGCGTACAACCTCTTCACGCCGCGCTCGGCCTGCCCCAGCTGCGGCGCGCCCATCACGGCGCTGCAGAACATCCCGGTCGTGAGCTGGATGGCGCTTCGCGGCAGGTGCGCGAGCTGCAAGGCCCCGATCAGCGCGCGCTACCCGGCCGTGGAGGTCCTGGGCGGCCTCGTGGCGCTGCTCATGGCCTGGCGGTTCGGCTATTCGGCGGCCCTCGCCTTCGCCCTTCCGTATGCGTGGGCCATGATCGCGCTCACCTTCATCGACTTCGACACGCAGCTGCTGCCCGACGACATCACGCTGCCGTTGCTCTGGCTGGGGCTCATCGCCAATGCATACGGCGTCTTCACCGACCTTCGCTCCGCCGTGCTGGGTGCCGTGGCCGGGTACATGCTGCTCTGGTGCGTGTACTGGGCGTTCCGCCTCGTCGCGAAGAAGGAAGGCATGGGCTACGGCGACTTCAAGCTCCTCGCCGCCATCGGCGCATGGACCGGATGGCAGGTGCTGCCCGTGGTGATCATCCTCTCCGCGGGGCTGGGCGCCGTGATCGGGTCGGTCTTCCTCTGGCTTTCGCGCAAGGGCACCGACACCCGCATTCCCTTCGGCCCCTATCTCGCGCTGGGCGGCATCGCCGGGCTGGTGTGGGGCAAGGTGGCCATCGTCGCCTGGCTGGGCCGATTCCCGGCGTGATCGCGATCGGCCTCACGGGGGGCATCGGCTCGGGCAAGAGCACCGTGGCCGCGAAGTTTGCCGCCCTGGGCGCGGCCGTGGTGGACACGGACGAGATCTCGCGCGCGATCACCGCCGCGGGAGGCAGCGCCATCGCCGCCCTTCGCGAGGCTTTCCCGCCCGAATTCTTCGACGCGACCGGCGCGCTGAACCGGGCCGCGATGCGCAACCTCGTCTTCGACGATGCGGCGGCGCGCGCGCGCCTCGAGTCGATCCTTCATCCGGCGATCCGCCGCGCATCGGAGGAGGCGCTCGCCCGGGCGCACGGGCCCTATGCGCTGCTGGTGGTCCCGCTGCTCTTCGAGACACGCGGTTACGAGGGCCGAATCGCGCGCACGCTCGTGGTCGATTGTCCGGAGGCGCTCCAGGTCGAGCGTACCGTGGCCCGTTCGGGCCTCACGGTGCCGCAGGTGCGGGCCATCATGCGGGCCCAGTGGCCGCGCTGGCGCCGCCTGCAGGTCGCCTCCGACGTGATCTGGAACGGCGGGACCGAAGGCGAGCTCGCCGGACAGTGCGAGCGGCTGCATCGCTCCTTCGCGGCAACGTGATCCGCCGCCCCGATTTCGTTGTCAACGCCGCGGCGTTGCCCCACAATCCCGGCCAACGCAGGGCGGGGCCGTGATCACGTACGAATATCCGCTGAACGAGCGCATCAGGACGCTCCTCCGTCTCGAGGACCTGTACGACCGCGTTCGCCATTTCCTGGCCGAAGGCGACGCGCACTGCCACCACGCGTGCCTCACGGGCACCTTCGAGATCCTGGAGGTGGCGAGCCGCGCCGACCTGAAGAGCGACCTGCTCCAGGAGCTCGACCGCCAGCGCACGTTCCTCGAGGCGCTGCGCAACAACCCGGCCATCTCCGAGGAGAAGCTGAACGAGGTCCTTCGCGAGATCGATGCGGCGTTCGCCAACCTGCACGCCACGTCCGGGAAGACCGGCCAGGCGCTGCGCGAGAACGAGTGGCTCATGGCGATCAATCAGCGCGTGGGCATTCCCGGCGGGACGAGCGAGTTCGACCTGCCCTCCTACCACCACTGGCTGCACCACGACGCCGCCCGCCGCCGCGCGGACCTGGAGACGTGGCTCAAGCCCCTGCTGCCCATCCATGCGGCCCTCTCGATCGTGCTGCGGGTGCTGCGCGAAAGCGGCCGCTCGGTCTCCCTCATCGCCTTCCAGGGCGTGTACCAGCAGACTCCCGCGGAGAAACCGGCGCAGATGCTGCGCCTTTCGCTGCAGGACGACCTCCCCTGCGTGCCCGAGATCAGCGCGAACAAGTACGCCCTCAACGTCCGCTTCCTCCTGCCCGAAGGCGTCCAGAAGAGCCGCGTGTACGAGCACGACGTGCCCTTCGAGCTCGCCTTCTGCAACCTGTGAGCGCCCCGTCGGCCGCGGGCCGCGTGGTGGCCTGTCCCGGGTGCGGCAAGCCCGCCTCCCTCGAGCAAGCCAATCGCTGGCGCCCGTTCTGCAGCGAGCGCTGCCGGCAGACCGACCTGGGCGCGTGGGCGTCCGAGGCTTACCGCGTCGCGGGCAAGCCCGACGCGGGCGAAGGCGGCCAGGAGGGCGGCAGCGGGGAGCCTTGAGCCCGCGGCCTTTTTGCGCCCCGGGCCGGGGTCGGCTAAAATGCGACGGTTCCTGAGCGCGGTTCCTGCGATGTACCTCGAAGCGGATCCCTCGTCGTTCGTTCACCATTCGGTGCCCAACCGGTCCCTGGGGCCGGCGGGACGGCGGATCTTCCTCGCGATCATGGCGGCCACCACGCTCGGAGTGGCGGGTTTCGCGGTGGCCGTCGGCGCCTGGCCGGTGATGCCCTTCGCGGGGCTCGAGGTGGGGCTGCTGGTGCTGGCGTTCCACGTGATCGCCCTGCACGACGGCGATTTCGAGCGCCTCGAGGTCGGGGCGCACGAGGTGAAGGTGGAATCGCGCGACGCGCGGTCGTTCACGAGCTTCGTGGCCCACCAGCCGTGGGCGCGGGTGATCGTGAGCCAGCGCGGGGATCGCTGCACGCTGGGGCTCGCTTACGCGGGCCGCGTCGTGCCGCTGGGACGTTTGATGTCGGACGAAGGGCGGCGCGGCCTCGCGCTCGAGCTGCGTGGCAGGATCGCCCTAACCGCAAACAGATAGAACTTGTACAAAAAAGGTCTGGCCATGCTTCTGAAACGCCTTCGCGCGCTCGCCGGATTCGCGGCGCTCCTCCTCGGCAGCGCTCCCGGATTCGCCGACTATCACGTCGACATCCTGCCCCCGGTCACTCCCATCTCGAGCGACATCTACGCGCTCCACTGGGGCATCCTCTGGGTGTGCGTCGCGATCTTCGTGGTCGTGTTCGGCGCGATGTTCTGGTCGATCTTCCGCCACCGCAAGAGCGTGGGCGCGAAGGCCGCGCAGTTCCACGAGAACACGACAGTCGAGGTGATCTGGACCATCGTGCCGTTCGTGATCCTCATCGCGATGGCGTACCCCGCGACCAAGACCGTGCTCGCCATGAAGGACGCGTCCAACTCGGACATGTCCGTGAAGATCACCGGCTACCAGTGGCGCTGGGAATACGACTACCAGCAGGACGGCGTGCGCTTCTTCGCGAACCTCTCGACGCCGCGCAGCCAGATCGACGAGCGCGAGGGCCCGGGCGAGGCGAAGAACCAGAACTACCTGCTCGAGGTGGACAACCCCATGGTGGTCCCGGTGGGCAAGAAGGTGCGCCTGCTGATCACCGCCAACGACGTGATCCACGGCTGGTACGTGCCGCAGCTCGGGGTGAACCAGTACGGAATCCCCGGCTTCGTGAAGGAAGCGTGGTTCAAGATCGAGCAGCCCGGCACCTACCGCGGCCAGTGCAGCCAGATCTGCGGCAAGGAGCACGGCTACATGCCCATCGTCGTGGTCGCCAAGTCGGACGCCGACTACGCCGCGTGGGTGAAGGACATGAAGGCGAAGATGCCGCCGCCGCCCGCTCCGGCGCCCGAGCCGGTCGCCGCCGCGGCGCCCGCAGCCGCCGCTCCCGCGGCCCAGCCCACTGACGGCAAGAGCGTCTTCGATACCACCTGCACGGCCTGCCACAGCACCGGCGCGGCCGGCGCGCCCAAGTTCGGCGACAAGGCGGCCTGGGCACCGCGCCTCGCGCAGGGCAAGAACGCGCTGTACGCCTCGGCCCTCAAGGGCAAGGGCGCGATGCCGCCGCACGGCGGCAACATGACGCTGTCGGACGATGCGGTGAAGATGGCCGTGGACTACATGGCCGCCGCGGCGAAGTAACGGACACCACGAATCGAGAAAGCGGAGCACCTATGAGCACCTCGACCCACGCTCACGACACCCACGACCACGCGCACGACCACGCGCACGACCATCACGGCCCGCCGGCGGGATTCACGCGCTGGATGTACACGACCAACCACAAGGACATCGGCACGATGTACCTGTGGTTCGCGTGCTTCATGTTCTTCATGGGCGGCACGATGGCCCTGGGAATCCGCGCGGAGCTGTTCAAGCCGGGGCTGCAGTTCTTCGATCCCGAGTTCTTCAATTCGCTCACCACCGTGCACGGCCTGGTGATGGTGTTCGGCGCGATCATGCCCGCCTTCGTGGGTTTCGCGAACTGGCTGATCCCGCTGCAGATCGGCGCGACGGACATGGCCTTCCCGCGCATGAACAACTGGAGCTTCTGGCTGCTCATCCCCGCGGCGCTGCTGCTGATCGGCTCGTTCTTCGTGCCCGGCGGCGCGGCCGCCTCGGGCTGGACGCTCTATCCGCCGCTCATCATCCAGCAGGGCATGGCGGTCGACATGACGATCTTCGCGGTGCACCTCCTCGGCGCCTCGTCGATCATGGGCTCGATCAACATCATCACGACGATCCTGAACCTGCGCGCGCCGGGCATGACGCTCATGCGGATGCCGCTGTTCGTCTGGACGTGGCTCATCACGGCCTACCTGCTGATCGCGGTGATGCCGGTGCTCGCGGGCGCGGTGACGATGCTGCTCACCGACCGCCACTTCGGCACGAGCTTCTTCAACGCCGCGGGCGGGGGCGACCCCACGATGTTCATGCACATCTTCTGGTTCTTCGGGCACCCGGAGGTGTACATCATGATCCTGCCGGCGTTCGGGATCGTCTCGCAGATCCTGCCCGCCTTCGCGCGCAAGCCCCTCTTCGGCTACGCCTCGATGGTGTATGCGACGGCCTCCATCGCGATCCTGTCGTTCATCGTGTGGGGGCACCACATGTTCACGGTCGGCATGCCGGCCGCGGGCAACCTCTTCTTCATGTACGCGACGATGCTGATCGCGGTGCCCACGGGCGTGAAGGTCTTCAACTGGATCGCCACGATGTGGCGCGGCGAGATGACGTTCGAGACGCCGATGCTCTTCGCGGTGGGGTTCCTGTGCCTGTTCACCATCGGCGGCTTCTCGGGGCTCGTGCTCTCGATCGTCCCGGTGGACATCACGCTGCACAACACCTACTACGTGGTCGCGCACTTCCACTACGTGCTGGTGTCCGGCGCGCTCTTCGCGATCATGGGCGGCACGTACTTCTGGCTGCCCAAGTGGACCGGCCACATGTACAACGAGGCGCTCGGCAAGCTGCACTTCTGGCTCTCGATCATCGGCTTCAACCTCGCGTTCTTCCCGCAGCACTTCCTGGGCCTCGCGGGGATGCCGCGGCGCGTCCCGGACTACGCGCTGCAGTTCGCCGAATGGAACATGTGGTCGTCGATCGGCGCGTTCATCTTCGGCTTCTCGCAGCTGCTGTTCCTCTACAACGTGGTCTCGACGATCCGCAGCGGCAAGGCCGCGCAGCAGAAGCAGTGGGAAGGCGCCGACTCGCTCGAGTGGACGCACCTGCCCACGCCGATGCCGTACCACACGTTCGAGACCCCGCCGGTCCTCAAGTAAGGCGGGAAGGCGCCCTTCGCGACATGGCCCCCAGGACCGAGACGACTCCCGAGCAGAGGAAGCGCGCCTTCATCTCGGCCATCGCGCTCGCCGCGATGGCCGTCGGGATCTACGCGGTCGTGATCCTCAAGTTCTTCGTCTACAAGTAGGCGCGGCCCTGCGATGAACACGGCGCTTCGACAACAGAACCGCGAGCTCGTGGGCAAGCTCCTGGTGATCGTCGCGGGCATGCTCGGCTTCGCCTACCTGATGGTCCCCATCTACAAGCAGGTGTGCAAGGCCACGGGAATCGCCCAGACGCGCATCGTCGCGCCGGCGAACACGCAGGTGGACGCGAGCCGCGACCTCGCGGTGGAGTTCATCGCGAACACGGCGGGGCTCCCCTGGCGCTTCGAGGCGCTCGACCGGCAGGTGGCGCTGCATCCGGGCGAGCTCGTGACGGTGCGCTATCGCGTGACCAACACGCTCGGCCGGCCGGTCACGGCGCACGCCTCGTGGAGCACGGCCCCGTCCAACGCGGCGCTCTACATCTCGAAGCAGCAATGCTTCTGCTTCACGAACCAGACGCTCGCCGCGGGCGAGTCGCGCATCATGCCGGTGGTCTTCCGCGTCCTGCCGGGACTGCCGAAGGACATCGACAGGATCACGATGTCGTACACGTTCCTCGAGCTGCCGGCGAAGGGATCATGACGCCCGCGGCATTCAAGGCGGTGTTCTGGAGCTTCTTCGGGGTGAGGAAGCGGGAGGACTACGATGCCGACGCGCGCGAGCTTCGCCCGCATCAGGTCATCGTGGCCGGGCTGGTGGCGGCGCTGGGGTTCGTGCTCGCGCTCTTCGGCCTGGTGAAATGGATCACGAGCTAAACAGGCCAAACCAAGGAGTCAGAACAGTGGAACACACGCACTCGTCGGGTTATTACTTCGCGCCGCCCTCGCATTGGCCGGTCGTGGGCTCGACCGCGCTCTTCTTCCTCGCCATGAGCGCGGTCCTGCTGTTCAACGGCTACGGCATCGGCTGGGTGCCGTTCGCCATCGGGCTCTTCACTCTCATCTACATGCTCTTCGGATGGTTCGGCACCGTGATCCGCGAGAGCGAAGGGGGCCTTTTCAACGGGCAGGTGGACCACTCGTTCCGCTGGGCCATGAGCTGGTTCATCTTCTCCGAGGTGATGTTCTTCGCGGCGTTCTTCGGCGCGCTCTTCTACGCCCGCCAGTTCTCGGTGCCGTGGCTGGGCGACCTGGACAACAAGCTGCTGTGGCCGGACTACGCCGGGCACTGGCCGACCATGGGGCCGTACCGCCCCGAGGAATTCACGCCGATGGCCGCGTTCGGCATTCCCGCCATCAACACGCTGCTGCTGCTCTCCTCGGGCGTGACGGTCACGTGGGCGCACTGGGCGCTCAAGAAGGGCGACCGCCAGAACCTCATCTTCGGCCTCGCGCTCACCATCATCCTGGGCCTCATCTTCCTCACGCTGCAGGCGCACGAATACGGCCACGCCTACGAGGAGCTCAACCTCAAGCTCACCACCGGCGTCTTCGGCTCGACGTTCTTCATGCTGACGGGGTTCCACGGCTTCCACGTGACGCTCGGCGTCACCATGCTCACGGTGATCCTCTTCCGCTGCGTGGCGGGCCACTTCAAGCCCGACCACCATTTCGGCTTCGAGGCGGTGTCCTGGTACTGGCACTTCGTGGACGTTGTCTGGCTGCTGCTCTTCGTCTTCGTCTACTGGGTCTAGCGGCGCGACCGCGAAAAAAAGCCGCACTTCGGTGCGGCTTTTTTGTCTCAGCGAGCGGCAACGCTAGAGCCTGCCGTTGGGAATCCACCCGAAGTAGTAGGAGGCCATCAGCAGGCCGAACACGAGCAGCGAAAGCCCGATGCGGATGGTGAGCGAGATCACCGCGCGGTTGGTGCTGCCCTTGTCCTTGTAGACGAAGTAAAGGCCCGAGAAAAGGCTCGCGATCACCGCGACGAGCAGCAGCAGGATGACGATCTTCATCGACATATTTTACGCGCCCCGGGCGTCCCACAGGTCGTGAGGATCGGAACGCTCGACTTCAATCCCGGCCCCTGGCCCACGATCGGCGCCGCGGCGATGCTCGCGCTCACGCTCTGGCTGGGGCACTGGCAGACCGGCCGCGGCGACGAGAAGGAGGCGATGCAGCAGCTGCTGGAGGCGCGCGTGCGGGAGCCGGTTGTCGATCTGTCCGCGCCGATCGCGTCTGCGGACGACATCCTCTACCGCCGTGTCCGCGCGAAGGGCGAATGGATCACGGGCGCGCAGTTCTTCATCGACAACCGGGTGCTGGAGGGCCGCGCGGGATTCCACGTGATCGCGCCGTTGCGGATCGCCGGCCTCAAGCAGGCGCTGCTCGTCGACCGGGGCTGGATCGAGCGCGGGCCCGAGTATCCGAAGGCGCCTCGTGTCGAGCTGCCGGGCGGCGAGGTGCAGGTCGCCGGCATGGCCACGCTTCCCCCGAAGCGGTTCCTCGAGCTCTCCTCGGACGTGATCGACGGCGACGTGTGGCAGAACCTGTCCATCGAGCGCTATGGCAGCGTGACCGGGCGCGCGGTGCTGCCCTTCGTCCTCGTCGCCGACTACGCCCCGGCGCCGCTCGCCGCCGTCCACGAGCGGCCCGACACCGGCGTGGACCGGCATCGCGAATACGCCCTCACCTGGTACTCGCTCTCGGTGCTCACCCTCGTGCTGTGGGTCGCGCTCAACGCGCGCCGCGCCCGATGAAGCTCACGCCGCGCGCGAAGCTGCTGCTGGTTGCCGCGGTGTTCGCCGCGCCGATCGTGGCGTCCGTGGGCGCGTATCTCTTCGTCGATGTCGAGCCCACGGGAAACTACGGCGAGCTGCTGTTGCCGCCGTCGCAGGCGTCCGCGCATGCGTTCTCGCGCGAAGACGGGGCCGCGTTCCGGTTCGCCGACCTTCGCGACCGCTGGATCCTCGTCGCGTCGGATTCGGGCGGCTGCCCGGTCGCCTGCGCGCAGAAGCTGCGGATGATGCGCCAGGTGCGCCTCGCCCTCGGGCGGGACGCGACGCGCGTGGCGCGGGTCTTCGTGGTCGACGACCTGGCCGCGCCCAACCATGCCGTGCTCGATCCGCTCGAAGACCTGGTCGTGGCTCTCACCCCACGGGGCCTGTCCCTGTCGCCGGGCGCCGGCAACGACCGGGCCCACATCTACCTCGTGGACCCGCACGGCAACGTGATGATGCGCTGGCCCGAATCGCCCGATTTCCGCCGCATGCTCAAGGACCTGCAGACCCTTCTCAAGGCGTCGCAGATCGGTTGATGCGCTAAAATATCGCTCTCCCATGCTTGCCACCACCAGCCACGTTCCCGGCATCGGCGTGCAGTTCTGGCGCCTCACCAAGCCGCGCGTCGTCTCGCTCATCGTCTTCACGGCGGTGATCGGGATGCTGCTCGCGTCGCCCACGCTGCCGGATCCCCGCCTGCTCTTCGCGGCCACGTTGGGCATCGCGCTCGTGGCCGGAGCGGCCGCCGCCTTCAACTGCCTCGTCGAGCAGAAGATCGACTCCGTCATGGCGCGCACGCGCGGGCGGCCCACGGTGGTGGGAACGATCACGCCGGCGCAGATCATGCTTTTCTCGGGCGCGGTGGGAGGCCTGGGACTCGCGATCCTCTGGCACGCGGTGAATCCCCTCACGATGTGGCTCACGCTCGCCACGTTCGTGGGCTACGCGGTGATCTACACCGTGGTCCTCAAGCCCGCCACGCCGCAGAACATCGTGATCGGCGGGGCGTCGGGCGCGATGCCGCCGGTGCTGGGCTGGGCCGCCGTCACGGGCGACGTGACGTTCCAGCCGCTGCTGCTCTTCCTCATCGTGTTCGCGTGGACGCCGCCGCACTTCTGGGCCCTGGCGCTCTATCGCCGCAAGGAGTACGAACGCGCGGGCGTCCCGATGCTGCCGGTCACGCACGGCGAGGCCTTCACGCGCCTGCACCTGCTGCTCTACACGCTGCTGCTCGCCGCGGTCACGCTCCTGCCCTTCGCCTCGAAGATGGCGGGCGTCTTCTACCTCGGGGCGGCGCTGGTCCTGGACGGGGTGTTCCTCGCCTACGCCGTGGCGATCTGGCGCCGCTACAGCGACGCGCTCGCCAAGAGCACGTTCGCCTACTCGATCTTCTATCTCGCGCTGCTCTTCGCGGCGCTGATGATCGACCACTACCTGCCGGTCGCGTTCGGGTGAAACGGATCCTCGCGGGGCTGGCCATCGCGGGCGCCTTGATCGCGGCCGGATGCGACTCGCAGCCGAAGACGCCGTTCAACGGCGTGGACGTGACGGGCAGCGACGTGGGGCGAGAGCTGCACCTGAACGACTTCAACGGCAAGCCCCGCTCCCTCGAGGAATTCCGCGGCAAGGTGGTGCTCGTGACGTTCGGCTACACGCAATGCCCCGACGTGTGCCCCACGACGCTCCAGGACTTGAACTCCACCATGAAGAAGCTCGGCCCCGACGCCTCGCGCGTGCAGGTCCTCTTCGTCACGGTGGATCCGAAGCGCGACAAGCCCGAGCTGCTGCGCGAGTACGTGCCCGCCTTCAATCCCTCGTTCATCGGCCTTTACGGCGATGAGGCGGCGACGAAGAAGGCCGAGAGCGACTTCAAGATCTACGCGGCGGAGCGCCCGGGCAAGACGCCGGACACGTACACGGTCGACCACTCGGCGCAGACCTACGCCTACGACCCGCAGGGGAGGCTGCGCCTCGTGATCGGCTACGGCTTCACGCCCGACGCGATGGCGTCGGACATCCACCTGCTGCTCAATACGCCGGGCTAGCCCTTCAGCGAAGCTCCGCCATCTGCTTCTTCATCTTCTGCATCGCCTTCGCCTCGATCTGGCGGATGCGCTCGGCGGAGACGCCGAACTCGTCGGCGAGCTCGTGCAGCGTCTTCGGGTCCGACTCGGCGAGCCAGCGCGCGCGGATGATGCGGCGGCTGCGATCGTCGAGGCTCGCGAGGGCCTTCGCGAGCCCGTCGGCGGTGTTGCCCTCGGACTCGTGGCGCTCGTAGAGCTCCGCGGGACCCTCGGAAGGATCGGCGGCGAGGTAGGCGATCGGGGCGGCGACGAAGTCATCGCCGTCCTCGACCGTGGGCTCGAGCGAGACGTCGCCGCCCTGCAGGCGCTTCTCCATCTCGATCACGTCGCTTTCCTTCACGTTGAGCGTCGCGGCGACCTGCTTGATCTCCTTGCGCGTGAGCGCGGCGCTCGTGGGCTTCATGCTGCGCAGGTTGAAGAAGAGCTTGCGTTGCGCCTTGGTGGTGGCGATCTTCACCAGGCGCCAGTTGCGCAGGATGTATTCGTGGATCTCGGCCTTGATCCAGTGGATCGCGAACGAGGCGAGGCGCACTCCGCGCTCCGGGTCGAAGCGCTTCACCGCCTTCATGAGGCCGATGTTTCCTTCCTGCACGAGGTCGGCCTGCGGCAGGCCGTATCCCATGTAGTTGCGTGCGACGGACACGACGAGGCGCAGGTGCGAGAGCACCATCTTGCTCGCGGCCGCGACGTCGTTCTGATCCCTCAGGCGTCGCCCATACTCCTGCTCCTCTTCGAGCGTGAGCATGGGAATCGCGTTGACCGCCTGGACGTAGGCTTCAGGGCTCGAAACCGGCGGCAGCGCCGGAAGAGACATGGTGGTCACTGTGGAAAACCCTCCTTGGGATAATTTTAGCACTCGCAGTCTTTGAGTGCTAATCCCGCGGGGAGTTCCTAGCGTGCCTGGCCGAAGCGCCGAAGCTCCCGCCCGACCGCCCACCAGGCCCCGGCGAGCCCCAGGGCGGCCGCGATGGCCACCACCGCGAGGCAGGCTGGGAGGCTGAGAAAAACCATTTTCCATTCAGCAGCATAGGTGGGTGTGAGTGCCCGCAACTGGGATCCCAGCCAGGCGGCGACGGCCGCCGCCGCCCCGATCGCCACCGCCCCGGCCAGCGCCCCCTGGGTGAGCCCGTGGTAGAGGAAGGGCCGGCGCACGTCCGAGGCCGTGGCGCCGACCAGCTGGCTCACCTCGATCTCCTCGCGCTGGGAGACGACCTGCAGGCGGATGAGATGTCCCACGATGAAAGCGACCGCCGCGGACAGCACCAGCGCGATCGTCGCGAGCAGCGTGTCGCCGAAGCGGATCCATTGCCCGAGGCGCTCCGACCATTCGAAGTCCGCCGCCACCTGGTCGACCTTGGGAAGCTTCGACCACGCGTCGCGCGCTTCGTTGAGTTTCGCGACGTCGGTGGTGCGCACGCGAACCGTGAAGGCGTGGGGTAGCGGATTGCCGTCGAGGCTGTCGAGGATCTCCGCAAGATGCGTCGTCGCCTTGAGCTCCTCGAGCGCCTGCGCGCGCGAGATGAACTTCACGGAGACGGCCTCGGGATTCGAGCGCAGCGCTTCTCCGATCCGGCGCACGTCGTCGTCGGTGGCATCCAGCGCGAGGAACACGTTCACGTGCGGCTCGGTCTCGAGCGACGCTGCCACGGTGCCGGCGCTCTGCAATGCGACCGCTGCGAGCACCGGGAGCGAGATCGCCACCGCGAGCACGAGGATCGAGAAGGCCGAAGCGAGCGGCTGCGAGGCCAGGCGGCGAAGCGCGTCGGCGAGCGCGTGGCGATGCAGGCGAAGCCACGTGATCACGGCGCGAGCGCTCCGGAGACGAGCGCTACGCGGCGGCAGCCCAGGCGCTCGATGCCCGCTTCGTCGTGCGTCGAGAGGAGCACGGTCACGCCCACGCGGTGGAACGACTGGAAGAGCTCGAGGATCGCCTTCGCGTAATCGGCGTCGAGGTTGCCCGTGGGCTCGTCGGCGATGAGGATCGAGGGTCGGTTCACGATGGCGCGCGCGATGCACAGGCGCTGCTGCTCGCCTCCCGAGAGCGCGACGGGCATGGCGCGTTCGCGCGCGAGCAGGCCCACCTTGTCCAGCGCCGCGCGCACGCGCCGCCCGATCTCGTCGCCCGCGAGCCCGGAGACGCGAAGCGGAAGCGCCACGTTGTCGAAGGCGCTGCGGTCGAAGAGCAGCTTGTGGTCCTGGAATACGAAGCCGATGCGCCGGCGCAGCATCGCGAGCGCCGTCTCGCCGAGCGCGCCCACGTTCTGCCCGTGGACCACCACGGTGCCGCTCGTTGCGCGCTCGAGGCCCGCGGCGAGCTTGAGGAGCGTGGACTTGCCCGCGCCCGAGTGCCCCGTCACGGCGACCATCTCGCCCGCGCCGATCTCGACGCTCACGCCGCGCAGCGCCTCGAGCCCGCCCTCGTAGCGCTTGGCCACGGAAGAGAACTGGATCACGCGAAGAGGGCCTCGACGAAGGCGGCGGCGTCGAAGGGCCTCAGGTCCGCGGCCTTCTCCCCGATCCCCACGAACAGGATCGGCACGGGATGCTCGCGCGCGATCGCCGCGACCGCGCCGCCTTTCGCGGTGCCGTCGAGCTTGGTGACCACGAGCCCCGTGAGCCCGAGCGCCTCGTCGAACGACGTCACCTGGCGCACCGCGTTCTGACCCGTGTTCGCGTCGATGACGAGCCACGTCTCGTGGGGCGCGGCGGGCTCCGCCTTGGCCATCACGCGCTTCACCTTGCGGATCTCCTCCATGAGGTTGAGCTGCGTCGGCAGGCGCCCGGCGGTATCGGCGAGCACGACGTCGATCTTCTTCGCGCGCGCCGACTGGATGCCGTCGAAGATCACGGCGGCGGAGTCGGCCTTCTCCTGCGAGACGACTGTCACGTGGTGGCGACGTCCCCACTCGGCCAGTTGCTCGCGAGCGGCCGCGCGGAACGTGTCGCCCGCGGCGAGCAACACCGACTTGCCTTGTGACTGGAAGAGGTGGGTGAGCTTGGCGATCGTGGTGGTCTTGCCCGCCCCGTTCACCCCGGCGAGCAGGATCACCCACGGGGAGGGCGTCGCCGCCGGAAGCGTGCGCTCGAGGGGGGCGAGCATGGCGACGAGCGCGCGTTTCAATTCCGCCTCGAGCGCTGAGGCATCCTCGAGGCGCTGGTCGCGCTGCGCCTTGCGAAGCGCTGCGATGAGGCTCGCGCTCGCGGCCACGCCGACGTCCGCCGCGATGAGCTGGGACTCGAGCTCCTCGTAGAGGGAATCGTCGATTTTCGCGTGGGAGCGGAGCAGGCCGAGCGCGCTTTTCCAGCGATCGCGCGTGAGCTCCAGGTCCTTGCGGAGGAACGCAAGCAGGGGAGGCATTGGGACGAATATTTTACGTTATGATCCGCCCATCATGGCCGCAAGCCGCAACCGCGTTCGCATCGTCGGCGGCCGGTGGCGCAGCCGCGTGATCCGCTTTCATCCCACCGCGCAGCTGCGCCCCACACCCGATCGCGTGCGCGAGACGCTCTTCAACTGGCTGGGCCAGCGCCTCGACGGCCTCTCGTGCCTCGATCTCTTCGCCGGCAGCGGCGCGCTCGGGTTCGAGGCGCTTTCGCGCGGCGCTTCGCGTGCCGTGCTCGTGGAGAGCGATCGAAGCGTCGCGGCGGCGCTGCGCGAGTCGGCGAAGCTGCTCGAGGCCGAGGGCGCCGAGATCGTCGCGGGCGATGCGATGTCGTTCCTCGATCGCTGCACCGAGCGCTTCGACCTGGTCTTCATCGATCCGCCCTACGCGAGCGAGCTCGCGCTGGGCGCGATGCAGCGCCTCGAGCCGCGCCTGAATCCGGGCGCACGGGTCTACCTGGAAAGCGCAGCCGGCCTCGAGCCGCCCGCTCCGTGGCGCGCCCTTCGCCAAGACCGCGCCGGGGCGGTACGCTATGGCCTTTACGAGATCCAGCGATGACAATCCGCGCCGTCTATCCCGGAACGTTCGACCCGATCACCAACGGCCACGAGGACCTGATCCACCGGGCCTCGAAGCTGTTCGACCACGTGATCGTGGGCGTGGCCCACAGCCAGGCGAAGCGCCCGTTCTTCTCGCTCGACGAGCGCATCGAGATCGCGCGGGAAGTCCTCAAGCCGTTCAGGAACGTCTCGGTGCACGGTTTCAAGGGGCTGCTGTCCGAGTTCGTGAAGGAACAGAACTGCTCGGTGATCCTGCGGGGCCTGCGCGCGGTCTCGGATTTCGAGTACGAGTTCCAGCTCGCGGGGATGAACCGGCGCCTCGCCCCCGGCGTGGAGACGCTCTTCCTCACGCCGTCGGACAAGTACCTGTTCCTCTCGGCCACCATCGTTCGCGAGATCGCGGTCCTGGGCGGCAACATCTCGGAGTTCGTGCACCCGGTCACCGCCGAGCGCATGCGCGCGAAGATCGGGCGCGGCGAAACCGCGGAGTAGATGGCCCTCAAGATCACCGACCAGTGCATCAACTGCGACGTCTGCGAGCCCGAGTGCCCGAACGACGCGATCCGCATGGGGCCGGAGATCTACGTGATCGACTGGCGCCGCTGCACCGAGTGCGTGGGCCATTTCGACAAGCCCCAGTGCGTCGAGGTCTGCCCCGTCGATTGCATCCCGCTCGATCCCGACCACGCGGAGTCGCGCGGCGAGCTGCAGGCCAAGTACGAGAGGCTGCGGCGCGAGGCCGCCGCCAAGGGCCCCTAGGCGAGCGAGGGCGTTCGCTCCACCGCTAGCAGCGCCATGATGCGCTGCTCGTGCTCCTGGTGCTCCTCGCGCTGCCGGTTCAGGTGCGCGACGAGCGCCTTCAGCTCGTCCAGCTTCGCGTTGAGGTCCGACTCGGCCACCTGGATGCGCCCCATCCCTTCGACGCGCGAGTACGACTGCTCCTGGTAGGCGTTGATCTGCGCCTCGAGCGGGCGGATGAATCCGCCCATCCATGCGCGCGTCTCCCGGTCCGCGATCTCGAAGATGCGCACGACCTGCGTGGCCACCGAGTCGAAGAAGAGGGCGCCCAGGGCCTTGCGGCTCTTCAGGAACATGCTCGAGCCGCCCTTGAACTCGCGCCGGCAATGCTCCTCGATGCGCTCGAGCTCGATCAGGAAGCGCTCCGTGGCGAACTGCGCCGCCTCGATCGTGGCGATCTTGTACTCCTCGGTCATCTTGCGCCCGACCATGGCCATCTGGCGGCGCGCCTCGACGATCACCTCGATCGCCTGCGTGAGTTTCTCGCGCGACTCGCGGAAGAACTCGTCGAGTATCTCGCCGATGTTGCGCGAGAAGGCGGTCGAGGCGACGGCTTCGCGGACCCTGAGGCCCGCCGCGCGCGCGGACGCGGGATCGAGCAGCTTCTCGAGCTCGGCGGCCTGGCGGTCGTGCGCGGCGCGCATTCCCGCCATCGTCGCGCGCGCCTGCTCGATGCGTCCGCGCTCGATCCCGGCCTTGCGGGCGAGCGCCTCGATGAGCTTCTGGTTCTTGCCCTGCAGGGCGCCCAGCTCCTCCACCTGGTCGTTGGCGAACCCCAGGCGGCTCATGATGAGGGCCCGGGTCTCGCCCAGCACGCCGTGCGCCTCGGCGCGCACTTCCATCGCGTGCGCCACGCGCCGCTGGTGCGTCATGCCGCGCGAAAGGGCCTGCTCCAGGCGATACAGGCGGCTCTTGAGCAGCGCGTCGCGATCGCCGGCGAGCTTGGCGTTCAGTCCCTGCTTGGCCGAGAGCGCGAAGATGCGCGTGGGATCCACGCCGAGCGCGTCGGCCACGGCCTTCACCTGGCGGTCGATCTCCGAGAGCACCTGGCCTTCGGCGCGCGCGCCGTCGCGAAGCTCGTCGATCTTGTTGAGGACCACGAAGCACGACTCGCGGATCCCCGAGATGGTGGCCACGTGTTCCGTCCAGAGCGCGCGGTCGATCCCGGTGACGGCATCGCCCGCGGACACGACGAATACGACCGCGGCCGCATCGGGGACGCGATGGAACGAAAGCTCGGGCTCCGAGGCGAGCGTGTTGAACCCGGCGGTGTCGAGCAGCACCACGCCGGCGGCGAGCACCGGGTGCGGGAAGTTCACGATGGCGTAGCGCCAGCGCGGCACGGCGGTACCGTCGACGAGCCGCGATTGCGTGAACACCTCGCAGGCGGTCGCGACGGTCTCGGGCTTCGACGGATCGAGGGCGATCTCGCGCCAGAGCCGGGGCTCGCCGAAGCACTCGCGCAACGCCATCCCTTCGTCTCGCGTCTCGATGGGCAGCAGGCGGATCGAGGGCGGGCGCGACGCGTCCCAGAGGATCTCCACGGGCGAGAGGATCTTGCCCCCGGAGGCGGGCAGCAGGCGCGCGCCCGCCGCCGCGAAGAAAAGCGCGTTGATGAGCTCGCTCTTGCCGCGCGAGAGCTCGGCCACGAAGGCGAGCGTGAGGCGTTCGGTGACGAGGCGCTGCTCGAGGTGCACGAGGCGCGCGGCGGCCTGCTCGTCGATCAGGCGCGAGGACATCGCCCAGCGGCGGAACGCCGCGAGCGAACCCGACACCTGGTCGCGCCAGAGCTTGAGCTCCTCGAGGCTCGTCTCGAACGAGTGGGACTGGGGAAAGGAGCCGGTCGCGCTCATCGCTGGCAGCCGGGGCAGAAGAACGTGGAGCGCTGCCCCTGGCGCAGCGCCCGGATCGGCGTGCCGCACACGCGGCAGGGCTTGCCCTCGCGCCCGTACACGGCGTGGCGAAGCTGGAAGTACCCCGGCTTGCCCTCGGCGGAGGCGAAGTCGCGAAGCGTGCTGCCGCCCGCGGCGAGCGCGTGCTCGAGCGTGGCGCGAACCGCGTCGGCGAGCTTCGACCAGCGCGCGGCGGAGATGCGACCGACGCTGCGGCCCGGATGGATGCCCGCGCGGAAAAGGGCTTCGGATGCGTAGATGTTTCCCACGCCCGTGACGATGCCACCGTTCATGAGGAATTGCTTCACCGATACCTTGCGGCCGCGGGCGGCGCGATGCAGCCCTTCGCCCGTGAATTGCGCGTCGAGCGGCTCCATGCCGAGGTTGCGCAGCAGCGCGTGCCCCTCGGCGGGCTCCTCGAGCCAGAGCATCGCGCCGAAGCGCCGCGGATCCGTGAGGCGAAGCGTGCGCTCGCCTTCGATCTTCACGTCCACGTGATCGTGCTTGAGCGCCGGCGCGCCATCGGGCACGAGGGTGAGGCGCCCCGACATGCCCAGATGCACGAGCAGGTGCCCCTTGCGGCAATCGATGAGCAGGTACTTGCCCCTGCGGCGAATGCCCACGACTTCCTCGCCGCGCAAGCGCCGGGCAAGGTCGTGGGGCACCGGCCAGCGCAGGTTCGGGTTGCGCACGACCACGCCGCGGATGCGCCGCCCGACCAGGTGCGGCAGCAGGCCGCGCCGCGTGGTTTCGACTTCCGGCAACTCCGGCATCGAGGTTCGGTCGAAGGGTGGATTGGACGTGGGCTCACGATTATACGGGGCGGGTCCGGGGGCCCCGAATCGTTCTATGATAGGAAGCTCGGTGCGCCGAACGGGGCGCGGAGAAAGGCGTGGAAGAAATGAAAGGCGCGAGGTGGTGGATCCCGGGAGCGGCATGGCTCCTCCTGGGGCTTGCGGGCCCGTCCTGGGCCGACGAGCCGGCGGCGCCGGCGCCGCAGCAAGCCGAGGAAGGCACGGTCGACACCGACGCGATGTTCGAATACCTCCTCGCGGAGGTGGCCGCCCAGCGCGGCGATACCGAGGGCGCCATCGCGATCTACGAGCGCCTCGCCCGCGAGATGAAGGACCCCGCGATCGCCAAGCGCGCCGTCGAGACGGCGATCCGCGCGCGCGCCTTCGGCCCCGCGATGGAAAGCGCATCGCTGCTGCTCGAGCTCGATCCCGAATCGTCGCTCGCGCGCGAGATCATGGCGGCGATCCTCGCCAACGAGGGCTCCATCGACAAGGCCCGGGACAATCTCGCCTCGCTGCTGGCCAAGGCGCAGGACCGCGGGCCGATGCTCACGCAGCTCTCGTCGCTGCTCGCCAAGTTCTCCGACAAGGCGGCGGTGCTCGCGGCCGTGCGCGAGCTCACCGCGCCGTATGCGGTGGCCGAATCCCGCTATGCCGTCGGCGTCGCGGCCCTGGTGGCGGGCCAGTCCGACACGGCGACTTCCGAAGTCGATGCCGCGCTCGCCATGCGCCCGGGCTGGGAGCAGGCGGCGATCCTGAAGGCGCAGATCCTGCGCCGCACCGCGCCCGACGAGGTGATCCCGTTCTACGAATCGTTCGTGGCCTCCAACGCGGAGGCGAACGACGTGCGCATGCAGCTCGGGCGCGAGCTTGCCGCCGATCACAAGGTCGCGGAGGCGCGCGACCAGTTCCGCGAAGTCGAGAAGCGCGCGAAGAACGACTCGCAGGCTTCGTACGCCGTGGGGCTGCTCTCGCTCCAGCTCGACGACTACGCGGGCGCGCAGGAGGCGTTCGAGCGGGCGCTCGAGGGCAAGTACCGTGAGCCCACCGCCGTGTACCTGGGCCTCGGCCAGGCCGCCGAGGGCCTCAAGCAATACGAGGAGGCCATCCGCTGGTACCAGAAGGTGGACGCGGCCGACTGGATCCGCGCGCAGCTGAAGATCGCGACGCTCATCACGCGCACGCAGGGCCTGCCGGCGGGGCGCGACTACCTGCAGCACATCGAGGCGCGCACCACCGACGACAAGATCCAGATCATCCAGGTCGAGGCGCAGCTGCTCCGCGATGCGAAGGAGTGGCAGGAGACCTACGACATGCTCAGCAAGGCGGTCGACGAGTATCCCGACTCCTACGAGCTGCTCTACGACCGCGCGATGGCCGCCGAGCGCGTGGACAAGCTCGACGTGCTCGAGGCGGACCTGCGCAAGGTCATCAAGATGAAGCCCGACTACGCCCACGCGTACAACGCGTTGGGTTACACGCTCGCCGATCGCACCAATCGCCTCGCCGAAGCGAAGGAGCTCATCGACAAGGCCTACAAGCTCGCCCCCGACGATCCGTTCATCCTCGACAGCCTCGGCTGGGTGTACTACCGCCTGGGCAACAATCCGGAGGCGCTCAAGTACCTGCAGATCGCCTACAGCTCGCGCTCCGATCCCGAGATCGCCGCGCACCTGGGCGAGGTGCTCTGGACCGGCGGCAAGCACGACGAGGCGCAGAAGATCTGGCACAACGCGCTCGTCGAGAATCCCGGCCACGAGGCGCTCCTCGCGGTGATGCAGAAGCACGCCAACTGAGACACTTCGTCTGCATCGCCGCGCTGGCGCTCGCCGCCTGCGCCGCCACGCCCCCGCAACCGCTCCCGCAGCTCGCTCGCGCACCGCAGTGGTTCGAAGTCGCGGGCCGCATCTCGGTTCGCGACGGGCAGAAAAGCGACATCGCGAAGCTCCGCTGGAAGCGCATGCCCGGCGGCTACGACGAATGGATCATCTCCTCGCCGCTCGGCAACGAAGTCGCGCGCATCGATTCGGGGCCCGAGGGCGCCACGATCCTCGCCGCCGGTTCCGATTCCGCCTGGACCACATCATTCGGCGCGGTCACCGAGAAGTACCTGGGAGTCGCGCTCGATCCCGACATGCTCGCGGGGTGGCTCCACGGCGCGTCGACGATGGGCGCGCCCGAAGGCTGGAAAGTCTCGCTCGACGAGACGCAGCGCGCCGGCTCCGTGGACATCGCGAAGCGCATCACTGCATCGCGCGGCGATGTCGTCGTAAAGTTCGTGGTCGACGAATACCGTCCCATCGAGGAGTAGCGCTTGCGGTTGCCCGGCCCCGACTTCCCCGCTCCGGCGAAGCTGAATCTCTTCCTCCACGTGGTGGGCCGCAGGGCCGACGGCTATCACCTGCTGCAAAGCGTCTTCACGCTGATCGACTTCTGCGACCGGCTGCGCTTCGCCGTTCGCGACGACGGCGCGGTGCGTCGGGTGAACGAAGTGCCCGGCGTGCCGGCGGACCAGGACCTCGCGGTGCGCGCGGCGTTGCTGCTCAAGGAGGCGAGCGGAACTGCGCTGGGCGCGGACATCGAGGTGGACAAGCGCATCCCCATGGGCGGAGGCCTGGGCGGCGGCAGCTCCGACGCGGCCACCGTGCTCGTCGTGCTGAATCGCCTCTGGAAGACGGGGTTCGATCGCGAGGCGCTCGCGGAAATCGGCGCGGGCCTGGGCGCGGACGTGCCCTTCTTCATCTTCGGGCGCAGCGCCTGGGCCGAGGGCATCGGCGACCGCCTCACCGCGCTGGAAATCGCCCCGCGCTGGTACGCGATTCTCGTCCCCGGCGTGCAGGTTCCGACCCCCGTCGCGTACGGGGCTCCGGAATTGACCCGCAACACGGAACCCCTTAAAATGGAAGACTTTTCGGCAGGGTCACGCGGGGGTCGATTTCATAACGATCTCGAACCTGTGGTGGCGAGCCGATTTCCCGAAGTGCGTGAGCATCTCGCGTGGTTGCGAAAGCACGGCGACGCGCGCATGACGGGCTCGGGGGCGTGCGTTTTCGCGGCGTTCGACGATCGCGGGAGCGCGCAACGCGTGATCGACGCGCTCCCCGGGTCGATGAAGGGTTTCGTCGCGCAAGGGCTCGCGCAGCATCCCTTGCTCGAGTAGCACCGTAGGGGAGTAGCCAAGTTGGTTAAGGCACCGGATTTTGATTCCGGCATGCGAGGGTTCGAATCCTTCCTCCCCTGCCAGAACTTTTGATCGCCTCACCGAGAGAGAGTCGATGGCCTTCGACAACCTGATGGTGTTCACGGGCAACGCCAACCCGAAGCTCGCGCAGCGGGTGGCGAAGAACCTGAACGTCCAGCTGGGCAAGGCCACGGTCTCGCGCTTCAGCGACGGCGAGGTGATGGTGGAGCTGCTCGAGAACGTCCGCGGCAAGGACGTCTTCGTGCTGCAATCGACGTGCGCGCCGACGAACGACACGTTGATGGAGCTGATGATCATGTGCGACGCGCTCCGGCGTTCGAGCGCGGCGCGCATCACGGCGGCGATCCCGTACTTCGGGTACGCGCGCCAGGACCGCCGCCCGCGCAGCGCCCGGGTGGCGATCTCGGCGAAGGTGGTGGCGAACATGCTCACCGTCGCCGGCGTGAACAGGCTGTTGACGATGGATCTGCACGCCGACCAGATCCAGGGGTTCTTCGACATCCCGGTGGACAACGTCTACGCGACGCCGATCCTGCTGGGAGACGTGTGGAAGCACGAGTACAAGAACCTGGTGGTGGTGTCGCCCGACGTGGGCGGGG
Source organism: Usitatibacter sp. (assembly GCA_035501715.1). GTDB lineage: Bacteria > Pseudomonadota > Gammaproteobacteria > Burkholderiales > Usitatibacteraceae > Usitatibacter. Next base: position 26,564 of record DATJVS010000011.1, on the reverse strand, counting down.
TGGTGCGCGCCAGGGCGCTCGCGAAGCGGCTCGAGTCCGACCTCGCGATCATCGACAAGCGCCGCCCGCGCCCGAACGTCGCGACGGTGATGAACATCATCGGCGACGTGAACGGCCGCACGTGCGTGATCATGGACGACATGGTCGACACGGCGAACACGCTGTGCGAAGCGGCGAAGGCGCTGAAGGAGCAGGGCGCGGTCCGGGTGGTGGCGTATTGCACGCACCCCGTGTTGTCGGGCCCGGCGGTGGGCAGGATCGAGGCTTCGGTGATCGACGAGCTGGTGGTGACGGACACCATCCCGCTGCGGCCCGAGGCGGAAGGCTCGAAGAAGATTCGCGTGGTGAGCGTGGCGGAGCTGTTCGCCGAGACCATGCGCAGGATCTGTGAGGAGAGCTCGGTGAGCTCCCTGTTCGTGGAGTGATCGCAGCGAGCCTGGTCGCGGGCCGCGGCGAATTTTTGAAATCAACCTTGGAGAAGTCATGAAGATCGCAATCAAAGCCGAACCGCGGAGCGTTCAGGGCACGGGTGCGAGCCGCCGCCTGCGCCGCGAGTCGAAAGTCCCCGGCGTCATCTACGGCGCCGGCAAGGACGCGCAGGCCATCCAGCTCGACCACAAGGACCTCTGGTTCAAGCTCAAGATGGAAGCCTTCCACGCCTCGATCCTCGACATGGAGGTGGGCAGCGAAAAGTCGCAGGTGCTCCTGCGCGACTACCAGATGCACCCGTTCCGCCCGCTCATCCTGCACGCCGATTTCCAGCGCGTGGACGCGAGCAAGAAGATCCACATGAGCGTGCCGCTGCACTTCGTGAACGCCGAGATCTCGCCCGGCGTGAAGGTCGCCGGCGGCCTGGTGGAATACGTGATGAAGGAGCTGGAGATCTCGTGCCTGCCGAAGGACCTCCCGGAGTTCATCCAGGTGGACCTCGCGAGCCTGCAGGCCGGCCACTCGCTGCACCTTTCGCACGTGGCGCTCCCCGCGGGCGTGGAAGCGATCGTGCCGAAGGGCGAAGATCCCACCGTGGCCACCATCGTGATCCCGAAGGTGATGACGGCGGAAGAGGAAGCTGCGGAAGCGGCGGCCACCGCGGTCGTGTCGGCGGCGGACGTCCCGACGACGGCGCAGAAGGCGAAGGAGGAGGAAGCAGCAGGAGCGGCCCCGGCGGCTGGCGGCAAGGAAGCCAAGCCCGCGGCCGGCAAGGAAGAGAAGAAAGAAAAGAAATAACGGAAGCGATACATCGGGGCGGTCGTTGGAGCGGACGACATTCGCCGCTCGACGCCCCGGGCAAAGGGACGCCCGCCGCCAATGGCGGGCGTTTTTTTCATGGAAGATATCCGGCTCATCGTCGGTCTCGGCAATCCCGGCAAGAAGTACGACCGCACTCGCCACAACGCGGGGTTCTGGTGGGTGGATGCGATCGCGGGCGCGAAGCGCGCCTCGTGGTCGAAGCAGTCGAAGTTCTCGGGCTGGACCACGCGCGTGGACGCGGACGGCCACGAGTTCTGGCTGCTCAAGCCCGACACCTACATGAACGAAAGCGGCCGCTCGGTCGCGTCCTTCACGCATTTCCATCGCATCGAGCCCGCGCAGATGCTCGTGGTCCACGACGAGCTCGACCTCCCGCCGGGCACGGTGAAATTGAAGAAGGGCGGCGGCGCCGGCGGGCACAACGGGCTCACCGACATCATCGATGCGCTCGACACGAAGGAATTCTGGCGCCTGCGCATCGGCATCGGCCACCCGGGGCACAAGGACCTCGTCGCCGACTACGTGCTGCATGAAGCGAGGCGCGAGGAGCAGGAGCTGATCGATCCGGCATTCGAGCGATCGCTCGAGCTGCTGCCGAGAATCGCCACGGGACGGATGACGGACGCGATGACCTGGCTGCACACGAAAGAAAAGAAGGAAACATGACTCTCCAGTGCGGCATCGTCGGCCTGCCCAACGTCGGCAAGTCCACCCTCTTCAACGCGCTCACCAAGGCGGGCATCGCCGCGGAGAACTATCCTTTCTGCACGATCGAGCCCAACGTGGGCATCGTCGAAGTGCCCGATCCGCGCCTCGACAAGCTCGCCGCGATCGCCAGGCCCGAGAAGGTGCTGCCCGCGGTCGTGGAATTCGTGGACATCGCGGGGCTCGTCGCCGGCGCGTCGAAGGGCGAGGGCCTGGGCAACCAGTTCCTCGCGAACATCCGCGAGACGGCGGCCATCGCCAACGTCGTGCGCTGCTTCAGCGACGACAACGTGATCCACGTGGCGGGCAAGGTCGATCCGATCTCCGACATCGAGGTGATCCACACGGAGCTGGCCCTCGCCGACATGGCGAGCGTCGATCGCGCCCGCGAGAAGAAGATCGGCAGCGCGCGCGCCGGCAACAAGGACGACGCGAAGCTGGTCGCCGTCCTCGAGAAGGTGCACAAGTCGCTCGACGGCCTTCACCCCGTTCGCGCGCTGGGCCTCACGCCGGAGGAGATGGCGCTGCTGCAGCCGCTGCAGCTGCTCACCGCGAAGCCGGCGCTCTACATCGCCAACGTGGACGAGAAGGGCTTCGCCAACAATCCGCTCCTCGACCGCGTGAAGGAATACGCGGCGAAGGAAGGCGCGCCCGTGGTGGCGATCTGCGCGAAGCTGGAAGCCGAGATCGCGGATCTCTCGGGGGAGGAGAAGCTCGTCTTCCTCGCCGACATGGGCCTCGAGGAACCGGGCCTGAACCGCCTCGTCCGCGCGACCTACGACCTGCTCGGCCTGCAGACGTATTTCACGGCGGGCCCGAAGGAGGTGCGTGCCTGGACCGTGAAGAAGGGCGCCACGGCGCCGCAGGCCGCGGGCGTGATCCACACGGATTTCGAGAAGGGCTTCATCCGCGCGGAAGTGATCGCGTACGACGACTACGTGGCGCTCGGCGGCGAGCAGAAGTCGAAGGAAGCGGGCAAGATGCGGCTGGAAGGCAAGGACTACATCGTGAAGGACGGCGACGTGATGCATTTCCGCTTCAACGTCTGACCCTCATGCCGGCCCTGGACTGGCTCAAGAGTTACGAGCGCGTCTGGTTCGGGGCCGATGTCGTCGCGGGCCTCACGACGGCCGCCATCGTGATCCCGAAGGCGATGGCTTACGCGACGATCGCGGGCCTGCCGCTGCAGGTGGGCCTCTACACCGCGTTCGTCCCGATGGCGATCTACGCCGTGCTGGGCACCTCGCGCGTGCTGAGCGTGAGCACCACGACCACCATCGCGATCCTGTGCGGGGCCGAGCTGGGCGAGCTCGCCCAGTCGCATCCCGGCGTCAGCCTCGCCACCGCCACCGCGACCCTCACCATGCTCGTGGGCGCGATCCTGCTGGCCGCGCGCGCGCTGCGGCTGGGCTTTCTCGCCAACTTCATCTCCGACCCGGTGCTCACGGGCTTCAAGGCGGGCATCGGCCTCGTGATCGTCGTGGACCAGTTGCCGAAGCTCCTCGGGATCCACATCGAGAAGGCGGGCTTCTTCCGCGACATCGCCTCGATCGCGGGACACGCTCCGGAAGCGTCGATCGCCACGGTCGCGGTGGCCATCGGGACATTCGCCGTCATCGGTGTCTTCGAGAAGTTCTTTCCGCGCGCGGCCCCGCCCCTCGTCGCGCTCGGCGGGGCGATCGCGGTGTCCGCGTTGCTGGGGCTCAAGGCGCAGGGCGTGAGCGTGGTCGGCGCGATCCCTTCGGGATTGCCTTCGCTCACCTTGCCCGACACGTCGATGTTCCTCGCTCTCTGGGCCCCGGCTGCGGGCATCGCCCTCATGAGCTTCACGGAGACCATCGCGGCGGGGCGTGCCTTCGCGCGCGACGAGGACGCGAGAACCGATTCGAACCAGGAGCTCGTGGCGGTCGGGGCCGGCAACGTGCTTGGGGGCCTCTTCGGCGCGATGCCATCCGGGGGCGGGACCTCGCAGACCAACGTCAATCTCGGCGCCGGCGCGCGCACGCAGGTCGCGGAGCTCGTCACGGCGGCGACCGCCGCCGCCGCGATGCTGTTCCTGTCTCCCGTGCTGGCGCCCATGCCCAATGCCGCCCTGGCCGCCGTCGTGATCGCCTATTCCCTGGGTCTCATCAGCCCTTCCGAGATGGCCGCGATCCGCAACATCCGCACCCTGGAATTCCGTTGGGCCATCGCGGCGTTCGCGGGCGTCGTGCTGTTGGGGACGCTGCAGGGCATCCTTGCCGCCGTCATCCTCTCGATGGTGGGCCTGATGCAGCTCGCGAACGATCCGCCGCTCTACATCCTGGGGCGCAAGCCCGGAACGAACGTCTTTCGCCCGCGCGGCCCCGACAAGCCCGAGGATGAATCGTTTCCGGGCCTGCTCATCATCCGCACCCTCGGGCGCATGTACTTCGCCAACGCGCCGGTGTTCGCCGAGAAGGTGCGCGAGCTCGTGGACCGGGAGAAGCCGAAGGTCCTCGCCATCGACTGCGGCGCGATCCCCGGGCTCGAGTACACGGCTCTTGCGATGCTCGTCGACGCCGACGAGACGCTTCGCGAGAATGGCGTGGAGCTCTGGCTCATCGCGCTCAACCCCGAGGCGCTCGAGCTCGTGCGGCGCACGCCCCTCGCCGCGCGCATGGGGCGCGAGCGGATGTTCTTCACCGTGGAGGATGCCGTGGCCGCATACCAGAAGAGGATCGCATCGTGATCGCGCGCGAGGACCGGGAGCCCGTGCTGAACACGATCGAGCGTGTCTCCGAGATGTGCTTCGGCCTGTTCATGGCGCTCACGTTCGTGGGAGCGGTCTCGGCCGCCACGGCGGGCCAGGAGCAGACGGCGGCCCGCACGATGTTCTACACGGCCCTCGGCTGCAACCTCGCGTGGGGGCTCGTGGACGCGGTGATGTATCTCGTGCGCACGCTCACCGAGCGCGGCAAGCGCCTCACGCTGGCGATCGCGGTCCGCGCGGCGCCGAATGCCGAGGCCGCATCGAAGGTGCTGCACGACAACCTGCCCCCGCTGCTCCGAAGGCTCGTCGGCGAGCACGAGCTGGCGAGGATCCGTGAAGGCCTGACGAAGCACGCGCTTCCGGAGAGGCCGAGGTTCCACGCGCGCGATTTCCAGGGGGCCGCCGGGATCTTCGTCATCGTCGTGCTCTCGACGTTCCCGGTGGCGCTGCCCTTCGTGCTCATGGACGACATGAAGGCCGCGCTCCTCGTCTCGCGGCTGCTCACCTTCGCGATGCTCTTCGGGGGAGGCTATGCGCTCGGCGCGCACGCCGGCTACGCGGGATGGAAGGCCGGTGCGTCGATGCTCGTGCTGGGCGTTGCCCTCACGGCCGCGATCATCGCGCTCGGCGGATGAGAGCCCGCGCGGCGATTGCCTGCATCGCCGTGGCGACGGCGGGTGTCGCACAGGCCCAGGAGAAGGCCTGGGAATTCTCCGCGACCGGTTACTGGAATGCACCGAAAGGCGCGGATGATTTCGCCTCGGGCATCTTCACGGCCGATCGCGACCCATGGCACCTGGAAGCGCGCGCCAACTACGAGGCGGTGCATTCGCAATCGGCGTTCGTCGGTTACTCGTTCTCGTGGGGAAAGGACGTCACGCTCGACTTGTGTCCCATCGTGGGCGGCGTGACCGGCACCGCGCGCGGTCCCATCGCAGGACTCGAGGCCTCGATCGCGGGTGGCCCGTTCGACTACTACATCGAAGCCGAGCACGTGGACGATCGCGTGGGCGGCAGCTACAACTACGCTTGGACCGAGCTCGGCTGGCGTCCGGCCGAATGGCTGCGCGTGGGCCTCGTGGGACAGCACACTCGCGTTTACGGCGGCGATCGCGAGACCCAGCGCGGCGGGCTCGTCCAGCTCACGCAGGGGAAATTCACGCTGAGCGCCTACTGGTTCAACCCCGGGTCGTCGGACCAGGTCGTGATTGGTGCCCTGGGTGTCTCGTTCTGATAAAATTTGGGGTTCGGCGAGTTAGCTCAGTGGTTAGAGCAGCGGAATCATAATCCGTTGGTCCGGGGTTCAAATCCCTGACTCGCCACCAGTTTTGAAGGCGTCTCAAGGGGTCGCGTTTGACCACATGGCCAACGACGCATGAGAGCACGGTCGCATTTTGCCGATTGGATAGAGCGCGCCGAGGTAGAGATGGCCACCGCCACCTACCTGGCCGTGGAGAAAACGCCGGTGCCGTTACGGCCGAGTTGCGATGACAACGCTGATGTTACGTGCGCCGCGGATTCGGGATCCCGTGCGAGATGGATGGAGAGGCGCTTGAACTGCCGCGCGGTGAGCCTTTACGGCAACTTCGCTGATGCCCAAATCCGCTACGTTGGTCTGATCAGACAGCTATGGCTTCGCGGCCGTAACGCCCAGGCTTGAGGCCATCTTCACGAGATCCGCAAAAGTCTTCGCCCTCATCTTTTCCATCACCTTGCCGCGATGGGCCTTCACGGTGATCTCGCTGATCCCGAGCTCGCCGCCGACCTGCTTGTTCAAGAGGCCTCTCGCAACCAGCGTCATGACCTCTCGCTCGCGCCTGGTGAGAGACGCATATCGCTCCCGCAAGGCTCGGACCTCGCCTTCTTGCGCCAGCGCTTCCTTGCTGCGTTCAATCGCGCTGCGAATGGCGTCAAGCATGACCTCATTATCGAACGGCTTGGTAAGAAATTCAGCGGCGCCGGCCTTCATGGCGCGGACCGTCATGGGGACATCTCCAAATCCCGTTAGGAAGATGATGGGCATGCCGGCGCGATCACGCAGGACGCGCTCTTGAAGATCGAGACCGTTCAGGTCCGGGAGATTGACATCCAGGATGACGCAACAAGGCGTGGCTGAGGGCGGTCGGTCCAAGAAGCTCCGCGCGGAATCGAAAGCCTCCGGCTGCCATCCTTCCAGATGAATGAGCGCGACGAGGGCCTCGCGAACCGAGATATCGTCGTCGACCACGAACACAATGGGTGCCGCATGCGACACGGGCACTCCCGAAAAGCCGCCTTGTGCTGCAATTAAACCCATGCCGGCCTCCGTTGCGCAAATGTTCGTCTAGGTCTTCCTCAGAGCAGTCTTCAAGGCATTCAGCAATGCCGCGTCGGTGAACGGCTTCACCAGGCCGGCGGCAGCACCCTTAATCTCATCGGGCCGTGTCAACACCTCCGCATGGGCGGTGATGAAGACGATCGGAATGTCCACCTTCCGCCGTGCCAACTCGTCTCTAAGGTCGGGACCGGAGATGCCAGGCAGCGCGATGTCGAGAATCAGGCATCTTGTCTGCTGAAGAACGCCGGAATTCAGAAATGCTTCCGCAGAGGAAAACGTACGAACGGAGAAGCCGAGCTCCTTCAACAAGTCGGGTAGCGCCTCGCGAACGGACACGTCGTCATCGACAACGCACACCAGAATGGGCTCGGGCATTGAACTGTCCTCCAATCCCAATGTGTCAGGATGCTCTGCCCTCGACGTCCACTCCATCATACTTTGGTATCGGTCGAGGCAATCGCTCCGATACGAGCTTTCAGGACTGCGAAGACCGTTCTCTCGCACATGGGACGGTAAATGTGAAGGTCGCCCCCGGTCCGGCGTTTGATACAGCCCAAATGCGCCCCGCGTGGCTTTCGATGATCGAGCGGCTGATCGAAAGCCCGACGCCCATGCCATCGCTCTTGGTCGTATAGAACGGGTCGAAGAGCTTTGCGGAGTTTTCGGCATCGATGCCGCAACCCGAGTCACGCACCGAGAGTCGTACTTCGTGAGAGCCTTCCCGCGCCGTACCCACCAAGAGATCGCGTGGGCGGTCGCGGATCTCCTTCATTGCGTCCGCGGCATTGAGAATCAGATTCAGCATGACTTGTTGCAGTTGGACTCGGTCACCGACGGCATCGGGAAGATCCGGATCGAAATCGGTGTGAACGAGGATGCTGCTCTCGCGAAGCCCGCTCGACGACAACGCGAGCACCTCGCGCGCTGAGTCGTTCAGGTCGACTCTTTCAGTCACCGGATCCTTGCGAGCGAACATCATCCGCAGCCGCTGGATGACCTCCGACGCGCGATTGGCATCGCGCAATGCGCGCTCGACGGTCGAGCGCGCCCCCTCGATGTTCGGCTGCTCTGCGGCCAGGATATGCAAACAGGTCAAAGCGTTTGCCACGATTCCTGTCAACGGCTGATTGACTTCATGCGCGATCGAGGCCGTGAGCACACCGAGGCTCATGGCCCGAGAAGCATGCGCGAGCTCTGACCGCACCTTATCGAGGTTTTCCTCCGCCTTTCTCCGACGCGTGATGTCTTGAACCGAGCCCATATAGGACAATCGGCCATCGCGGTCGCGGACGGATTTCGCGACGAAGTGGAAATACTTTATCGAGCCATTCGGCATGAGAAGCCGGTGAACATATTCGGAATCAAGGCCGGCATGCGCGCGCTCGGCCATTTCGCGCATATCCGAATGATCCTCGGGATGCACCAGCGTCGCGATACGTTCCAGAGTTACGGGGGAGCCTGGCTCCCACTCGAAGAGCCGGTAGAGCTGCTGGGACCAGCGGATATGGTTGCTTTCCAAATCCCATAGAAAGCTCCCGGTTTCGCTGACGGCTTCGCCCTGGGCCAGAAAAGCCTCGCTGCGGAGCAGCTCTTCCTCCGCACGCATTCTGTCATCGATATCGGTGATGAGGTTGTACCAGCGGAGAATTTGTCCTTTCGGATCCCGGAGCGGTATTCCACGGGACTGATGCCAGCAGTACACCCCGTCAAATCGGCGGGCGCGTGCCTCGATGTGAAATGGCTCGCCCGACTTCATCGCACGGGAAAACGTCTCGAGGACGCGTCCGCGATCGTCGGGGTGAACGGTGTCGTCGATGTCCCAATGTTTCAGCTGTTCGAATGTCTTTCCGTAATACTGCAGAACCTGCGGACTGAGGGCTTCGACCTCGCCATTTGGCGTAAAGACGGCGACGAGACCGGGGATGCTGTCGACAATCAGACGGGCATTGCGCTCGCTTTCGCGCAGCGCCTCTTCGGCACGTCTGCGCTCATCAATGTCGAGTTGCACAATGTTCCATCGGGCGATGGATCCGTCGGCATTGCGAATGGGGCGCCCGAACGTCTGGAACCAACGATAGACACCATCGAAGCGCCGTTGGCGCTGCTCGTTCTTGAAGGGCTCGCCGGTCGATATTGATCGATTGAATTTCTCGATCGCGGTCGGAAGATCGTCGGGATGAATGGCATCGCTCGTTCTCCAGCCCTTCAGCTCGTCGAACGGCTTGCCGAAATATCGCAGCATCTGTTCATTGACGAACTCGACCTCGCCTGTGGCTGATAAGAGCGCGGTGCTCACAGGGAGCGTATCCAGGACCGACCGGCCGGTCAATTCGTCAAAGCTTTGCGCGGTTTCGGACAGCATCCCCGATCTCCCCATAACTTCCGGGACATTCTAGGACCGATTGCTAGGCAAGTCATCGCGGCGTAAAACGCGAAAAGTCGTGCCTCCTTCCCGAGGGGAAGGTAACAGGTTCGGCGATCGCGAGATGCGCTGGCACTGCACAGGCAGCGCGCGCGAGATCTTTCACTGACACGCGGTGAGATTGATGAGCATGATCACCCATTCATCGGATCCCGAACGGCCGGATGACCCCGGTATGTATGAGAACTTCGACACTGTCGGCACTCATCCGGACTCTTGCGGAAGTGAGTAGCGCACTGTGCTGCACGGTCATGCAGTTTGCAACGGGCGCGACCGCAGTTAACAAGGCAAATTCAAGTAGGTGGGCCGCCAGGATCGAGCTACGAACCAGGGGGTCGTGGATTCAAATCCTGCCGGGCGCGCCAGACATGAAGGGTACGACCCGAACACATAGGTGACAGGTTGTACCTGGGACATGGGTGACAACCTCGGGGCGAACGGTTTACCGATGTCCCGAGTCGCTCACAAGCAGGTTGGGTTGCAATTGGGGCCCCAGATGGCCGGTGGTACTTCTGGCGTTTTGCCCAGTTCCCTTTTGCTCAGGCGTGGCAGCCACCGGCGAAGAAGAGGGGCTCGCACCCGCTGCGAGTACGTCCACGATCGGGGTCACGTCCCCGGGCTCCATGGCGACGACCACGGTGAATAGCGCCACGGAGGCGGTGATCGCGAGCAGTACAACGACTACCGCCGCAGTCATGGCGGGGAAGGCGTTGGCAATGCGCAGGTCCATCAGCCACCGACGCGAAATTCGTTCTTCATGGGGAGTCCTCTTGAACGCGGCCTAGGGGATGGGGCCGGCGTGTCCCCATGTTCGAGTCAAATCGGCGCGGTGCCCATTGGACGAACGTTTCGTCCGATACCATCGTGTTTACGGTGATCTCGCCGATGACGATCCGCGCGGGTCGTCCCGCGCGTGCACGTACTCGAGGCCGAGCGGCCCGATGGCGGTCACCTGAGTCACATACTCGCCCGACTTCGCCCAATGGAAGTGCCGCGTGTTGCCGGGAAGCACGATCACGCTGCCCGGCGGATAGGCCTTCATCGCATCGGGATCGAACACACTGCCCACGCCGATGTAGAACACGCCGGAGAGCACGGTATAGACGCGATCTTCGGGATGGCTGTGCGGCATGAGCTTCGTGCCGTCCGGTACCTTCACGCGGATCACGTACGGCCCGGGTGCCGAGGGGTTGCCCACGAGAATCGCAAGCCGGGCGGCCGGCGGGAAGGCCGGGAAGGGATGCCACGCGATTTCCTCCGGCAGGATGGCGCGCAAGGCGGGAACCACCGGCTGGATTTGTTTCACGCGCGGCGCGCCTGCTGGCCCACGGGCAGCTTTCGGATGCGCTTGCCGGTTGCCGCGAAAATGGCGTTGGTGAGCGCCGGCATGAGGCACGAAGTCCCGGGCTCGCCGATGCCGCCGGGTGCCTCGCCGCTGTCTACGAGCTCGACATCGATCGTGGGAACCTCGTTGATGCGCAGCACGCGGTAGTCGCCGAAGTTGGTCTGTTCGACGCGTCCGTCCTTGATCGTGATCTCCCCGAAGAGCGCCGCGGAAAGACCGAAGATGACGCCGCTTTCCATCTGCGCGCGGATCGTGTCGGGGTTCACCTGCAGGCCGCAGTCGACTACGCACCACACGTGCATCGGCGTGACCGTCCCGTCCTTGTCGACATTGGCATGGACCACCTGCGCGATGAAGCTTCCGAAGCCGGTGCAGAGCGCTATGCCACGGCCCTGTCCCGCAGGTAGCTTCGCACCCCATCCCGATGCCCGCGCCGCGCGCTGCAGCACGTTCGCCGCGCGCGGGCTTTTCGCGAGCAGCGCCACGCGATAGGCGACGGGATCCTTGCCCGCGGCCGCCGCAAGCTCGTCGATGAACGTTTCGACTGCAAACGTGCCGCGCGTCACGCCCACGCCGCGCCACCACGTGGTCTGCATGCCGGTCAACGGCTCCTGGCGCACATACTCCACGTGCAGGTTCGGCAACTCGTACGGCAGATTCTCCGACGCCTCCACCGCATCCGGGTCCACGCCGCCCCTCATCCACGCGGGGTTGTAGCGGGCGACGATCGAGGAGCCGGTGATGCGGTGCCACCACGCCTGCGGCGCGCCGTGCTCGTCGAGGCCCGCGCTCATGCGGTCGTAGTAATACGGACGGTACATGTCGTGCTGGATGTCTTCCTCGCGCGTCCAGATCACCTGTACCGGGCCCTCGACCTGGCGCGCAACCTGCACCGCGCGCAGCGTCCCGTCGTACTCGAGGCGCCGGCCGAAGCCGCCGCCGAGGAGGTGATTGTGGAGGCGAACCCGCTCGCGCGTGAGCCCCGTCTGCCTCATCACCGCCGACTGCGTGAGGCCGGGGATTTGGGTTCCGACCCAGATCTCGCACGAGTCCTTCGTGAAGTGGACCGTGCAGTTCATCGGCTCCATCGTTGCATGCGCAAGGAAGGGTTGTTCGTAAACCGCGTCCACGCGCCTCGCCGCTCTCGGGATCGCCGCGACGGGATCGCCCACATGCTTCGCGACGGCGCCGGACATCTCGGCGGCTTTCGCAAGCTGCGCCACGATGTCGGCGCTCGAGACCTTCGCATTCGCACCTGCATCCCATTGCGGATCCGCCGCCGCGAGGCCCTGCTTCGCGGCCCAGGTATGCCTCGCGACCACGGCAACCGCGTCGTCGAGGCGCACGACCTGGGTCACGCCGGGTACGGCGAGCGCCTTCTTCTCATCGAGCGAGGCGAGCGTCCCGCCGAGGACGGGCGAGGTCGCGAGCACCGCGAACTTCAATCCCGGCAACCGTACGTCGATGCCGAAGGTGGCGCTTCCGTCGACCTTGCCCGAGATGTCGAGACGGTGATGGGGCTTGCCTACCAGCCGGAACTGTGAAGGGTCCTTGAGGGGCACATCCGCGGGCAGCGGAATCTTTGATGCGTCGTCGACCAGCGCGCCGTATTGAAGCTTGCGACCGGTCGCGGAATGCACGACGGCGCCGTCGGCCGCCACGCACGTCGCCGGGTCGACGCCCCAGGCCTGGGCCGCTGCGGCCACGAGCATCACGCGCGCCGTCGCTCCGGCGCGACGCAGCGGCACGTACATGCTGCGGATCGCGGTCGATGCGCCTGTGATCTGCGCGCCGAGCAGCGGGTTCGCATAGACCTTGTCGTCCGGCGGCGAATGCTCGATGACGACCTTGTCCACGTCGACCTCCAGCTCCTCCGCGATGAGCATCGGGAGGGACGTGTACGTGCCCTGGCCCATCTCGATCATCGGCATCACGAAGGAGACGGTTCCATCGCGGCCGATGCGCAGGAACGCGTTCGGTGCGAACGGCGCGTCGGTCGTGAGGGTATCGCTCACCATCGCGCGCGCCGGCAGGCCCAGGCCAAGGAGGAGCCCGCCTTCGACGGCAGTGGCGACGGTGATCTTGAGGAAACTGCGACGCGAGAAGCCGGCGGGAGGCAGGAGGCCTGGGCGGATCGTGTTCATTTCGATTCGCCTCCAGCGGCCGCGCGCTTGATCGCGGCGCGGATGCGCGGATACGTTCCACAGCGGCAGATGTTCCCCGCCATCGCGTCGTCGATGTCGCGATCGGTGGGATGCGGCTTCGCGGCGAGGAGCGCGGCGGCGGACATAACCTGCCCGGATTGGCAGTAACCACATTGCGGGACATCGAGCGCGAGCCAGGCGGCCTGGATGCGCTTGCCCTGTGGCGTGGCGCCGATCGCCTCGATCGTGGTGATCCTCTTGCCCACCGCTGCCGAGACCGGCGTGAGGCAGGAGCGCACGGGCCTGCGGTCGATGTGGATGGTGCAGGCGCCGCAGAGCCCCTGGCCGCAACCGAACTTGGTCCCCGTCATGCCGAGGAGGTCGCGCAGGGTCCAGAGCAGCGGCGTGTCCTCGGCGACGTCAACCGAATGCGTCTTGCCGTTTACCGTGAGCGTCACCATCGCTTGTCCTCCCGAGCGTCGTACGAGCGCTCATCTCAGCAGAGGATGCCCCACGGAAAAATCAGACGAAGGTGTTGGTCGACTGCACCTTCGTATCGATCGATACGAAGGTCGGATGCTGGCGGCCGGGGCCTTCTGGTGTGATGGGCGCCATGATGACGCTCGCCAAATTCGCGCTCGGCCGAATGATCCTTCACGTGATTGCCATGGCCGGCGATCACAGTCTGCGCTTCCACGTCGCGGGAATCGCAAGGGAATTCGCCGAAGTCGTCCGTTGGGGCGGCTCGCCGGCGGGAAGGAGCGCTGATCCGATCGTATCGGCGAGACCATCGTCCAATCGACGCCGCACCACGGGTGCTGCGTAATTGTCCAGGACCTTTCTTCAGGAGCTCGCAGTGGGCGATATCAACGAGATGCGCCGGGGAATCCTTCTCGGCGGCACGGCGGCAGCAATCAGCTTCGTCGTTCCCTCCATGGCGGCGTTTGCCGCCCAACCCAAAGGAGAAATTGGCATGTCCAGCACCACCTTTACGCTCAAGGACGGCACCGTCATCTACTACAAGGACTGGGGCAGCGGGCAGCCGATCGTGTTCCATCACGGCTGGCCGCTGTCGGCGGACGACTGGGACGCGCAGATGCTGTTCTTCGTCTCGAAGGGCTATCGCGTGATCGCGCACGACCGCCGCGGCCATGGCCGCTCGTCGCAGACGGACCACGGCAACGACATGGACACGTACGTCGACGACGTGAAGCAGCTGGTGAGACACCTGAACCTCGAGGATGCCGTGCACATCGGGCACTCGACGGGCGGGGGAGAGGTCGCCCGCTATGTCGCGCAGGCCGCGGAGGGGCGCGTGGCCATGGCGGTGCTGATCGACGCCGTGCCGCCGGTGATGGTGAAGTCGGGCAACAATCCGGGCGGCTTGCCCATCGAGGTGTTCGATGGGCTGCGCGCCGCGCTTGCCACGAACCGTTCGCAGTTCTACCTCGACTTGCCCTCCGGTCCGTTCTTCGGGTTCAATCGCCCGGGCGCGAAGGTGATGCCGGGCCTCATCCAGAACTGGTGGCGCCAGGGCATGATGGGTGGTGCCAAGGCCCAGTACGACTGCATCAAGGTGTTCTCGGAGACCGACTTCACCAAGGACCTGAAGGCGATCGAGGTTCCCACGCTCATCCTGCACGGCGACGACGACCAGATAGTGCCGTTCGCGGACTCGGGACCGCTCTCCGCGAAGCTCGTGAAGCGCTCGACTTTCAAGACGTATCACGGCGGCATGCACGGCATATGCCAGGTGCACCCCGACATCGTGAATGCGGATCTGCTTGCATTCATCAGGGGCGAGGCGCTGACCGCGGCCTCGCCGGTGATTGCGCTCAATGCCGCGTAAGGTACGCGCGGTCGCGTCGAGCGTGAAGTCGCAGGGCGCGCACCGGGGTCCAGGAAGCGGATCCCGGTGGGGCGATCCGAAATCGGCCCGCCAAGTCCTTCCCCTCAACGGATGACGAGCCACTCCACGGCGGCACGCGCGGCGGACCGGCGGGTGTAGAACACGCCGTTACGCTCGAACCCTGCGATGAGCGAGGGCTTGACGCTCGCCACGCTGCCGGTCATCCAGCGCCGCGTGACGACTTCGTCGGGCAGTCCCTCGTACGAGTGGAAGTTCGCGGGAATTCCACGGCGATCGGTCGAGAGGTATATCGCGCACGTCGCGAAGTCGAGGAAGGCATGGCGAAAGCCCAGCAGGGCCTGCGCGACCCTGGTCGCGGTCGGCTCACCCCTGTCGTCCTCGCGCCCGCGCATTCGGTCCATGCTCTTCTCCGTCCCGGCGTCCGCTACGCTCGGAGGCGATCAACATCGACCACGGCCTGCGCAAACGCCTGCGGAGCTTCCTGGGGCAAGTTGTGCCCGATACCGCCGGCGATCACCCGGTGCTCGTACGCGCCGGAGAATTTCTTCGCATAGGCTTCGGCCGGGGGATGCGGCGCGCCGTTCGCATCGCCCTCCATCGTGATCGTCGGCACGCCGATGGCGGGCGCTCCGGCGAGCCGGCGCACGAGCCCGGCATACTTGGGATCGCCCTCAGCCAGGCCGAGGCGCCAGCGGTAATTGTGAATCGCGATGGCGACATGGTCCGGATTGGTCAGCGATGCCGCGGAGCGATCGAACGTTGCGTCGTCGAAGTTCCACTTCGGCGAAGCGAGTTGCCAGATGAGCTTCGCGAAATCGTGAGTGTATTTCCCGTAGCCCAGTCGGCCGCGCTCGGTGGCGAAATAGAACTGGTACCACCACTGCAGCTCGGCCGCCGGAGGCAGCGGCCTCATTTCCCCTTCCGGGGTGCCGATGAGATAGCCGCTCACCGAGACCATGGCTTTGCAACGCTCAGGCCAGAGCGCTCCCACGATGTTTGCCGACCGTGCACCCCAGTCGAATCCGGCGAGGATCGCCTTCTCGATGTGAAGGGCGTCCATGAGATCGATGACATCCGAAGCAACGGCGACCGGCTCTCCATTGCGGAAGGTGTCGGTCGCAAGGAAGCGCGTCGTGCCATAGCCCCGAACGTACGGCACGATCACCCGATATCCGGCCGAAGCAAGCAACGGCGCGACATCGACGAAGCTGTGGATGTCGTACGGCCAGCCGTGGAGGAGGATGACCGGGGAACCACCGGACGGACCGGCTTCCGCGTAGCCCACGTTCAGCGGCCCGGCATCGAGCTGCTTCACTGGCCCGAAGGAGACCTTCGTGCTCGCAATCGAAGCGTCGGCCGCTACGGCTCTGCCCAACTGCGTCATGGCGACGGTGGCAGCTGTCGCGCCGAGAATGCGCCGGCGATCCTGATTGATGGATTCGGACATTGACGTATCTCCAGGTCGTGAATTGCGCGCGGGTGCTCAGCGGTGCGCGTAATCGGTAAAGACAGAGTCCTTGGCCTTGGCGATCGTGTGGCAGCCGGCTCCGCACTTCGCGTCGTTGCCCTGGGGCGGCGAATCGTTCAGGTCGCCTGGGCGGAACGTATCGGTGGCCGCGTCGTAATCGAACGCCGCGTATCCCCAGCCGCCGCTGTCGGCGAAACGCTTGCTGTCCTTCACCATGAAGTCCATGTCGTGCTGCGCGCCGGGTACCGTCGCGTTGGGGAAGATCTGCAGCTTCGTCGGAGTCCAGTGGACCTTCGCCATCTTCGCGCCGTCGGGGAAGGGCTGGCCGTTGCCCGGGATGCCGGACTGGTAGGCCTGGATGGTCACGGGATTGGCGAGGACGGCGGCCATCAACGGGCCGTCCTGGCTGATGGAGACCAATTGCCACGACTCGTATCCCCGGAATTCCGAGAAGGCGAGACCCCCCGGCACCTGCAGCTCGTACTTGTCTTGCGCGGACATGCCCCACGCGCCCGCGCAGGCGATCGCGCCTGCGACCGCGGTCACCGCCACCAGCCTGTTCGTCTTCATTTGCAGCGCTCCTTGTCGGTTGAACTCGCCGCAAGCTGAACATGGACGAACTCTCCCGGCCATCGCACGAAGGTATGGATCGATGCTTTGATATCGGCCGATACCTTGGTCGCATGGAGCCCGTTACGCGCTTGGGGTGTGATGGCGACTCATGACCAACCTCATCAAGGAGCGCCTCATGGGATCCCTGCAATCGAGTGCCGCTGCCGCGATGCTGTCGCTCGCGGTTTCGGTCCCCGGCATTTCCGCGACCGCGAGCACTGGCCAGCCGGTCGCGGGATGGTGGCTGAACCTCGTGCCGCAAGTGCTGTTGCTCGACGACGATGTGATCGAGGAGGCCGATCCCTGCTCAACGGGGTATGAGGTCCGGGACCTCATCGGGCCGGCGGGATACACGACGCGTTTCGTTCCGTCGCAAGCGAGGGTATGCATTTTCGACTATCGCGACGAGTGGGGCGAAGACACGACCGTCTGCGCGATGTTCGATGACCGCGAAGCCGTCGCAGCTGCCCGGGTGCCGATGCCATGAGCCCATCGATCGCGAAGAGCTGGTTGAACCTGGTGCTCGTCATGGGCCTCGCAACGTCGTCGGCTTTGGCCGGCGACGTTGCAACGCCCATCGCCCGGGACGCCTCGTTTTCGGCCGAGAACGATGCCGCGATGGACCGCATGATGAGCGCCATGCATTCCGCGCCCACCGGCGATATCGACAAGGACTTCGTGACCATGATGGTGCCGCACCACCAGGGCGCCATCGACATGGCGATTGCCTACTTGCGATACGGGACGAACGAGCGACTGCGCCGCCTTGCCCAGGAGATCGTCGTCACGCAGCGCGACGAGATCGTCGCGATGCAACTCACACTCGAGCCGGCGACCTTGCCGCTTCATGAAAGGCATCAACATGCAGATCATCCGTAGTCGATGCATCACCGCGCTTGCCGGCGCGTTCATCGCCTTCTCGGCGTGTGCGGGCCAGGCGCCCGGCGCGGCTGCCGCCCACGACATCCCGATCAGCCATCGCGACCGGGTGTACGCCGCCGAACAGTTTTCCAACACCGTGTCGGTCACGGATCCCGCGGACAATCGGTTGCTCGGCGTGATCCGCCTGGGGGACCCCACGCCGGCGAACGTGAGCCCTCTGTATCGCGGCCAGCTGCTCGTGCACGGCATGGGCTACTCGCCCGACCACAGGACGATCGCGGTGGTCTCGATCGGATCGAATTCGGTGACCTTCATCGACACCGCGACCAATGCGGTCAAGCACACGACATACGTGGGCCGCTCGCCGCACGAGGCTTTCTTCACGCCGGATGGAAAGGAGGTCTGGGTGACCGTCCGTGGCGAGAACTATGTCGCGGTGCTCGACGGGACGACTTATGAGGAGAGGACGCGCATCGTCGTGCCGAACGGGCCGGGCATGCAGATCTTCTCGCCCGACGGCAAGTACGGCTACGTCTGCTCGTCCTTCGTGCCGGAAACGGTGGTGGTCAGCGTCGCGGATCACCGCATCGTGGGGCATGTGAAGCAGGACAGTCCCTTCTGCCCCGACATCGCGGCCACTCCCGATGGGAAGCAGGTCTGGCTCACGCTGAAGGACATTGGCCGTGTGATGGTTTTCGACGCGCGCCCGCCGTTCACGGTACTTCGCACGATGGACACGGGACCCATCACCAACCACGTCAACCTGGCGACGAATGCCAACGGATCGTTCGCATACGTCACGATCGGAGGGCTGAACGAAGTGCAGGTATTCCGCACGAGCGACTTCGCGAAGATTGCGACCATCCCCGTGGGTAACCTTCCCCACGGCATTTGGCCATCGGGAGACGGCACCCGCGTGTACGTCGGTCTCGAGAACGACGACCGGCTCGCCGCGATCGACACGATGACAAACCAGGTGGTCGCGACAGTGCCCATCGGGCAGGCGGCGCAAGCCATCAACTACGTTCCGGACGCCGTGCCACAGGGAGACGGCACCCAGGGCCTGCAGCCATTGGGCGTGGCAGGACAAGCGGCGCACCTTTCCCTCGTGGACGTCAACGCGAGCCCGGGTCGAGGAACGCCGACCAGCGTCACGCTTTTCGACCAGGGCCTTCTCCAAGTCCTGCAAGCCTCGGTCACGGGCCTTGCGCCGCGCGCCCCCTATCTACTCGCACTGTCCACCACGCGCGATGGGAGCGGTGCGCTCGAGCCGCTCTCGTCGTTCATGACCAACCCCGCCGGCGCCGCGATCGTGAATGCGGTGGGACCGATCCGCAGGGTCGTGAAAGGCGATGTGGAGACGCCGCGCCGCTACCTGGTGATCTTGCCCGGGACCGTCGCCGAGCACGGCACACCCGTGCAGGTCGAGGCCAGCTGATCGCTTCCGATGTCCGCGCAAACGGCCACGCCCGCCGCGAATACCGCCCTTTCGAGCAAGGCATGGCGAGATTCGTCTGCGTCGAGATTCCTCTCGGCGATGCTGCGTTGCGATGCGCTCATGGGATTCTCCGCGGGTTTCGGGGCTAGTCCCGCCATTTGATCGGCGTCGCGGGAGCCCTGCCACGTACCAACGTATCGGCCGATACGTTCGTCGCAGGGGATGCGCGGCGGGGCTCCACAGATGGTGTCGATCGATACCTTGGTCGAGTGTTCCTGCAAATGAGCTGCGGACAGAATGCAATGGAGCACTTCGCTGCTCGATTCGTTCCTCAACCACAGGTACCGACATAGGAGATCAAAGATGTCTCAACTCAAGCAATCGATTCGCAAGACCGCAACCTGCATGCTGCTCCTCGTTGCCCCCTTTGCCGTGCTGCCCGCCGAGGCCAATCTTTCGGACGCCGCCGCGAAGTGGACCATTCGCGTGACTCCGCCGAACCGCATCGACGAAACGGCAATCGACAACATCCATCCCGGAATGGGAGAGGCGGAAGTCGCGGCGCTGATTGGCTCGCCCGACCACATGTCGAAGTTCCCCCGTACGAAAACGACGACGTGGGACTACGACTACAACGACGCGTGGGGCTACGATTCCACTTTCTCCGTCGTCTTCGCCCAGGAAGGCGTCGTAGTGAGCAAGATCAGCGTGCGCAAGGACTTTTAGCAAGCAACGGCTCGACCGCGTAGTCACGACCGCTCTTCCGCCGTGCAAGCCAAACGCAGGGCGGAAGGGCGGTCGTTGCGTCTCCTGCTTCGATCGCGAGTCCGGCGATTTCAGGAAATCTTCAGGCCGATGCCAAGGACTTCCGCGGCCAGGATCGCGATGCTGGCTTCCATGGGCCGAGTGCCCCTGAGGAGACGGAAAAATGGATTCCAAGCCCGACCAGATGCCTCTTGTCTTCGTGATTGCGGATGATCCTTCGGTGCGGGAGTCGGTCGAGCAACTCGCCGCCTCGGCGGGCTGGCGCGCCAAAGCCTACGAATGCGCGGCAGAGTTTCTCGCGTCTCCCGCTGCGCGAGTCCCGTCGTGCCTCGTTCTGGACATCCATCTGCCGGACATATGCGGCCTGGAGATGCAGGAGCGCGTGACACGCGATCGTGTCGAGCTGCCGGTCGTGTTCGTGGCGGGGCAGAGCGACGTGCCGACCGCCGTGCGCGCCATGAAGGCCGGTGCCGTCGACTTCCTCACCAAGCCCTGTGACGAAGGTCCGTTGCTTCAGGCGATCACGAGCGCGATCGAGCGCAGCCGCACCGCCCTGTGGAACGAGTCCCAGGTCCGCGAGCTGAAGGAGCGCTACGCAACGCTCACGCCCCGCGAACGCCAGGTCATGGCGGGGGTCACGAAAGGCCTGCTGAACAAGCAGGTCGGTTTCGAGTTGGGGATCAGCGAGATCACGGTGAAGGCACACCGCGGCAAGGTGATGGAGAAGATGGGCGCCCGGTCGCTGCCGGGCCTGGTCGAGATGACGGCGCGCCTGGCGGCTCAGATCTCCATGGCCACGCGCATCGCGTGCTCCAGCGTCCACGACCGGCCCTCCGCCCAGGCGCGGTCGAATGCAGCGTCGTCGTTCAATGCGCCGCGCGCGAGCGCCATGTAACGCGCCTTGCGTTGACGTTCGATGGGGTAAAGCGGCAGCTCGGTCTCTTCGCGGATTCGTTCCTGGCAGCCCCACAGGCTTGCCGCTGTCGGCGCCGCACGCGTCGCGCAGAGCTCGCCGAACCTGCCGAGGAAATGCGTGGCTTCGGATCTGAGAACGCCCGCCGTTCGGTAGAGCGACAGCATTTCGCGTAGCGACTGCCTCGCTCCTTCGAAATCGGCTTCATCGATTGAAATCTCTGCCAGCAAATGGACAACCTGGGCGACATTAAGTCCTTGTCCCTGCAACTCCCGCGCGGCTTCTGCGAGCAGGGAGCGTACTCCCTCTCGCCGTCCTTGCGCATGGCGCACCCGGGCGAGCAATGCGAGCGCGAGATGCGTCTGCGAGGCGCGGATCTCGCGGCCGAGAGCTACGGACTCCCCCGCCAGCTTTTCGGCGGTTTCGGGCTCGCCGCAATACCACGCAACCAGGGCGAGCGAATACAGGCCCAAAAATGTGCTGCGCCGATCGCCGGTTTCGCGCGCGATGGCGAGCGCCTGCTCGTAGAGCGAACGAGCTCCCTCCAGATCGCCGGTATGGGTGCTCAGGGCGCCGAGGCTGCCGAGCGAGCGTACCGTGTTTCGGCGGTTGCCCATTCGACGCCAGATCTCGAGCGCAGCGCGGTGGTGGGACTCGCTGGCACGGAAGTCGCTCAGGTTCTTGGCGAACGTTCCCGCGGCGTGGTGCGCGAGGGCGTGGGCATACCCTTTCTCGATGTCCGGCGCCGCCGCAAGAAGCCTTTCGATCCACGCCCGGCCCTCGCCCAGGTCCAACCCGAGCGTCATCCAGTACAGCCTTCCGGCAAGCAGCAGGCCGGCCACGGCGCGCGACGCATCCGCCTCGCACCATGCCAGCACGCTGCGCAGGTTGTCGGACTCCGTGCGAAGACGGTTGATCCATTCGAGTCGCTCCGGATCGCTCGCGGCTTCATCGAGCTTCTGCGCCTGGCCCTGGAAGTATTCCAGGTGCTTCGAGCGCGTTTCGCCTTCCTCGCCGCTCTCGCGTAGTCGGTCAGCGGCATAGTGGCGAACCGTCTCCAGCATGGAGAACCGGGTCACGGCCCCGTTGGTTTCCGCGACAATGAGGCTCTTGTCCGTGAGCGAGGTGAGAAGGTCGAGGATTTCCGCGCGGTCCACGGTTGCGTCGGCGCACACGTGCTCCGCCGCCTCGTGGGTCCAGCCGCCGGCGAATACGGATGCTCGACGCAGGGTGGCCCGCTCGGCATCGGTGAGAAGGTCATGGCTCCAGTCGATGAGGGCACGGAGCGTGCGGTGGCGAGGCAGCGCCGTGCGCGATCCATCGGCCAGGAGCAGGAAGCGGCGATCGAGGTGATTCGCCAGCTCGGAGATCGACATGGCGCGTACCCTGGGGGCGGCCAGCTCGATGGCAAGCGCAATGCCATCCAGCCGGCGACAGATGGAGGTGAGGGCGGGTACGTCGTTGTCGGTGACTTGCAGCTCCGGGCGCTGCAGGCGCGCGCGCTCGATGAAGAGGCGCGCCGCCTCGCACGCGAGCGCCTCATCGGGCGGCTGCGAGAGTTCCGGCACCGAGAGCGACGGCACGCGATGCGTAAGCTCGCCTGCGATTCCAAGGCGCTCGCGACTGGTCACGAGCACCACCAGCCGGTCACAGCGGCGAAGCAGGATTTCGACGAGGCGCGCGCAGGGCTCGATGAGGTGCTCGGCGTTGTCGAGGATCAGGAGCAATTGCTGCGTTCCGATCAGCAGCGCAAGCGCTTCGTCGGGATTCGGGCCACGGACCTCCGTTATCGCCATCGCGTTGGCCACGGTCTGCACCAGCACTGTCGTCTCTGAGATCGGCGCGAGCTCCACGAAGCTCACGCCGTCGGCGTATTCGTCGACAATACCCTTCGCCACTTGCAGTGCGAGGCGAGTCTTCCCGCACCCGCCTGATCCCGTGAGCGTGAGCAGGCGCGTGGAACCGAGCATCTCCCGGATGCGGGCGACTTGCCCTTCGCGGCCGATGAAACTCGTGAGCTGCAGCGGAAGGTTGTTCTTCCGCCTTCTCGTCGTTGCACCTTCCGAATCGACGGTGACCTCCGGCGTGAAGCGGTAGCCGCGCCCGGAGACGGTGACGATCGCTTGCGCGCCCAGCACCTTGCGAAGCGTCGACACGTGCACCTGGAGCGTGTTCTCCTCGACGATCACCTTGTCCCAGACTTGCTTCAGCAGCTCGTCCTTGGTGACGAGGTGGCCGCTGCGCTCGACGAGCGCCACGAGCAGGTCGAAGGCGTGCGCTCCGAGGTGAACGTCACCGCCGCCGGCGAGCAGGCGCCGCTCGGCGGGCTGCAGTTCGAAGACACCGAAACGGTACCGCTGGGCCATGGCGGCGGGCGCTGGCATGGGTGGTCCCCACCATGATACCGAGGTGGGGATCCGGACGATGCCGGCTCAGGCGGTAGCGGGCGCTTTCCTTTTCGGCTCGGCAAGGGCCGGCGCGGATTTCCGCTTCGACCGCTTCGGAAACACCAGCATCGCGCGCTCCACGGTCGCGAGCAGGCTCTTGCGGCTCGCGCCATCGCGGGCCTGCATCGAAAGCCCCGACATGATCGTCACGTAGAAGTCGGCGAGCGCACCGGCGTCGGTATCCACCGGGACGTCTCCGTCGGCGATGCCCTGCTTGATCCGGGCGCGCATATGTTCGCGATTGGCGGCGCGCTTTTCCGCCAGCACCCGCTGAAGGCGGGGCGAGGCGTTGGCGCTCGTGGCGGCGGCGTTCACCATCATGCAGCCGCGCGGCTGGTCGCTCGCGCTCAACTCCCGGGCCATGTAGGTGAGGAGCTTCTCCACGGCGCCCCGCGCCGTCGGCTCGTCGCAGTACGGGCACTCGCTGCCCCGCTTGCGCCCATAGGACTCCGCCGCCTCCAGGAAGAGCTGCTCCTTGTCGCCGAACGCGGCGTAGAGGCTGGGCGGATTGATGCCCATGGCCTCGGTGAGGTCGCTGATGGACGTGCCCTCGAAGCCCTTCCTCCAGAAGACCTCGACCGCCGCCGCGAGCGCCTTGTCGCGATCGAAGGCGCGGGGGCGTCCGCGGGTCCTGGCGGGGGTCGAAGTCATGGCGACCATTATATAGCGATTGATAAGAAATGTCTTGACATGGCCCGGGAACCGGTCCTAGACTGGCTCCTCTTTATGTAGTTAGCGCTACAGAACAATGAAAGACGAACCCACTATCGACGGCCGCCCCGAAGGCGTGGCCGCCGTCCTCGGCCTCACGCTGCTCTCCGTCGCGCTGCTGGTCATGTTGGTGGCCTAGCCGTGGGGCGCAAGGTGCGGCCCGCGAACGACGACGAAGGCTTCCCGCTGGACTGGGTCCTGATGGGGCTGATGCTGGCCGCCCTCATCTGGATGACGGCCTAGCGGCGCCCGTACACCGGGGGGCGCCGGATCGCGGGGCCCGACCCGCGCTCGTCCTTGTGGCGGAACGTAACGCGTCCCTTGGTGAGGTCGTACGGCGTGAGCTCGATCTTCACCTTGTCGCCGGCCAGGATGCGGATGCGATGCTTGCGCATCTTTCCGGCCAGGTAGGCGATGATGGTGTGGCCGTTCTCGAGCGCGACCCTGAAGCGCGTGTCCGGGAGGACCTCGTTCACCACGCCATCCATTTCGATCATTTCTTCTCGTGACACGGTTTGTCCTCGGGTTGAGTGCTGCAATCGATGCGCTGGCGCGCGGCATGCGTGAGACCGGCTCGCGGCTGTAGCGAGGACCAACGAAGGGAAATGTCGCTTCGGCACCGCCCGCGGGATCGCGGCGGTCGGGAGGGGACTGAAGCTTCGCTGCTTTTGCGATCTGCACCGCCAGTGTACGCGGAAAGCGTCCACGCTGCTCGTCACGAGGCCGTCTTATTGGGGCCCGATGATACGCCGCGCCCATGTTTTCCGGACGCTATACTGGGTTTTCACCCCCTTCTTCCAAGAGAGCGCCGTGGGACTGCCGGAACAGCCCGATCTGCTGAAGCGCATCGAGCGCGAGATCATCGACGGCTTCGACGAGGAGCTCGAGCTCGAGATCGAGGATCGCACCCACGAGGACATCCTCTCGCCCGAGGGCATCCACGAAAGCGACGATGCGGCCAAGGCCGAGCGCGCCGCGTACTTCAAGGAGCTCTTCCGCCTCCAGGCCGAGCTCGTGAAGCTCCAGGACTGGGTCGCGGCCACCCGGCGCAAGGCGATCGTGATCTTCGAAGGGCGCGACGCCGCCGGCAAGGGCGGAGTGATCAAGCGCATCACGCAGCGGTTGAACCCGCGCGTGTGCCGCACGGTGGCGCTTCCCGCGCCCAGCGACCGCGAGCGCACCCAGTGGTATTTCCAGCGCTACGTGGCGCACCTTCCCGCGGCGGGCGAGATCGTCCTCTTCGACCGCAGCTGGTACAACCGCGCCGGCGTCGAGCGCGTGATGGGCTTCTGCACCGACGACGAGTACGAGGAGTTCTTCCGCTCGGTGCCGGAGTTCGAGCGCATGCTCGTGCGCTCGGGCATCCAGCTCATCAAGTACTGGTTCTCGATCACCGACGAGGAGCAGGAGGTCCGCTTCCTCGCGCGCATCCACGATCCGCTCAAGCAATGGAAGCTCTCGCCCATGGACCTGGAGTCGCGCCGGCGCTGGGAGGAGTACACCCTCGCCAAGGAGACGATGCTCCAGCGCACGCACATCCCCGAGGCGCCGTGGTGGCTCGTGAACGCCGTGGACAAGAAGAAGGCGCGCCTGAATTGCATCCGGCACCTCCTTTCCCTCATGGACTACGAGGAGATCGATCGCACCGAGGTCGAGCTTCCCGACCGCGAGCGCCACGCGGGATACGCGCGCCACGCGCTCCCGCCCGAGATGATGGTCCCGGAGCACTACTGAGGGCGTAGCACTCGGTAACGGTTGCTCCCGCGCGGATCGAGTAGAATCCGCTCCTTTCTCCCTGCCCGGATTAACCTCCGCTCCCAGGCGCATGTCCCGAACCAGGAAGGTGTTCATCCGCACTTTCGGGTGCCAGATGAACGAATACGACTCGGACAAGATGGCCGACGTGCTGGCGGCCGCCGAGGGCTACGAAAAGACGGCCGATCCGGCGGATGCGGACTTGATCCTCTTCAACACGTGCTCGGTGCGCGAGAAGGCGCAGGAGAAGGTCTTCGCCGACCTCGGGCGCGTTCGCGAATTCAAGCAGGCCAATCCCGGCGTGATGATCGGCGTGGGCGGCTGCGTCGCGAGCCAGGAGGGCGGCGAGATCGTGCGCCGCGCGCCCTACGTGGACCTGGTCTTCGGCCCGCAGACGCTGCATCGCCTGCCGGAGCTGATCGCCCGGCGCCGCGAGACGGGCCAGGCGCAGGTGGACATCTCCTTCCCCGAGATCGAGAAATTCGACCACCTGCCGCCGGCGCGCGTCGAGGGCGCCTCGGCCTTCGTCTCGATCATGGAAGGCTGCAGCAAGTACTGCAGCTTCTGCGTGGTGCCGTACACGCGCGGCGAGGAAGTCTCGCGCCCGCTCGCCGATTGCCTCGCGGAGATCCGCCATCTCGCCGATCGCGGCGCGAAGGAAGTGACGCTGCTCGGCCAGAACGTGAACGCCTATCGCGGAGAGCTCGCCGACGGCACGCCCGCGGATTTCGCGCTGCTCCTCGCGCAGGTCGCGAAGATCGAGGCCATCGAGCGCATCCGCTACACCA
>DATJVS010000010.1:0-22960 GCA_035501715.1 Usitatibacter sp. | reverse complement strand
TGGTCGCGCAGGCTTCGATCGCCGCGGCGACGTCGTCGGGCGTGCCGACGCGCTTCAGCGGCGTCGTGGCCCCTGCCTTCGCGTTGAACTCGGCGCCGCGCCCCGGCACGAAGGTCGAATCGACCACGCCGGGCGAGACGGTGAGCACGCGAACCTCCGGTGCGAGCGCGCGAGCGAGCCCCTTGCCGAGGACGTCGAGGCCCGCCTTCGACGCCGAGTACGCTAGGTTGCTTCCCGTTCCGGTGATCCCCGCGATCGACGAGACGTTCACGATGAGGCCGTCGCCGCTCGCCTTGAGCAGAGGATGGAACGCGCGGATCGTCGCGAAGACGCCGCGCCAGTTGGCCGCGAAGATCGAATCGATCAACTCATCGGTGAGCGCATCGAGGTCGTTCGCCGCGACGGGCTTGGTGAACCCCGCGGTGTTCACGAGCACGTGCAGCGCGCTCGACTTTTCCCTCACCGCTTGCGCGGCGCGCGCGAGGCTCGCCGAATCAGTGATCGACGCGTTCACCGCGAAGTGCCCCGCCCCTTCGAGCGTGCGCAGGAACGCCGCGGCCTCGTCGTCGCTCTTGCGATGCAGCGCCACGACACGGGCGCCCAGGCGCGCAAAGCGCGATGCGCATGCGCGGCCCACGGCGCCGAGCCCGCCGGCCACGAGCACCGCGCGTCCATCGAGGCGCGCGAGGGGAGCGAAAGCGCCCTCGCTCATGGAATCGGCGCCTTCGGGATGCGGCGCTTGCCCGGCTGCATCACGAAGCCGTAGTCGAGCTTCCACGTGCCGTCGGGCTTGCGCTCGAAGTGCCCTTCGAGGCCCGGTGTGACGCCGAACACCACGTCGCTCGCGATCGTGGGCTCGTCGTCGGGAAAGACCTGCGTGACGAGCGTCTTGTAGCCTTCCTTCGCGATCATGAAGTGCAGGTGCGCGGGCCGGTACGGATAGCGATCCTGTGCCCGAAGCAGCTCGCCGCACGGGCCGTCGACCGGAACCGGATAGCCCTTGGGACGCACCGTGCGAAAGTCGAAGCGCCCCTCGGAATTGGTCTCGAAGCGCCCGCGCAGGTTGTGGTCGGGCTGGCCATCGTCCTGGTTCTCGTAGAGTCCCACGGGAGAAGCCTGCCAGACATCGACGATGGCGCCGGCCACCGGCTTGCCCGCGAGGTCCTTCACCACGCCCGCGACCGCGAGCGGCTCGCCGCCGCCCGTGTCCCGCGCGATGGATTCGCCATGCGCGCAAAGCGGCGCGTGCGCGCGCCAGAAGGGGCCCAGCAACGCGGCGTCGGTCTCGCCCTTGCCCTGCTCGTTGTTGAGCAACACCACGAGCGTGGAAAGCCCCAGCAGGTCCGACAGCAGGACCATCTCGTTCTTCTTCTCGCTGGTGGCCTTGCCGACGCGTACCAGGTAGTCGACCGCGAACTCCCACTCGGCTTCGGTGAGGCGCACTTCGCGCGCGAAGGCGTGCAGGTGGTTCACGAGGCAGGCCATGATCTCGCGAAGGCGCGGATCTTCCGTGTGCGACATGGCCTTCTGCACGACGGAGGTGACGGAGTCGGCGCCCTCTACGACGCCATGCGCTCTAATTCTCGTAGCAGGTGGACGGCGGATGGCGCCGCAGCACGATCTCGTCGTTGGCCGGGGCCTTCTCGACGAAGCGGATGTTCTGGCGCACCGCCTCCATGTACGGATTGGTGCCGCCGAAGTGCGCGTTGGCGAACTGGTAGGCGCCGCCCAGATCCTGGTCGAGGCGCTTCGAGGCGCTCTGGAAGAACGAGGGCGTCTTGCGAAGCAGGTCCTCGGGCGACTCGAAGACGACGACTTCGCCGCCTTCGGTCTGGCGCCGCGTGACGCCGCCCGCGACGAATTCGGGATAGAGGCGGTCGCGGCATTTCTCGAGGTAACAGCGGTCCGACATCTGCGCGATGATGTCCGCGGAGCCCAGCAGGCTTCCGATCAGCTTGAAGATGGGATCGGGCACGCGGATCTCCGCGACGGGGCGCTCGTAGCCCGTGAAATGCACGATGGAGCCCGCCACCTCGGCGTAGTCCTCCATGCCGATCGTGGGCAGGTACTCGCGCAGGAACCTCGCGCCGCGGGAAACGTGCACCAGCGTGTACTCGGCTCCGTTCGCGTGCTTGGTGTCTCCCACGCGGCGGATGTAGCCCATGTCGTGGAAGATCGCGCAGATCACGCCCAGCTGGTAGAGCCGCTCGCCGATCCCGCGCGCATCGCCGCGCGAGCGCTCGTAGCCGTCGAGCAGCCGCGCCATCGCGAGCGTGACGTCGAGCACGTGCTGCAGGTCGTGGTACTCGGTGTCGCAGTGCGTGTAGCCCGGGAATTCGCCGCGGTACAGGCGCACCATGTCGTCGAAAGCCTGGGCGAGAGACGGTGCCTGGTTGCGCGAATAGAGCGCGCGGAAGATGCGGATCACCTCGAGCTTCACGCACACCGGATCGGTGGTATTGATCCGGTTGGTGACGTCGAAGTCGCTGCGTCGGAAGTTCATGCGCCTCTTGCCCCGATGCTGCTGTTTTTTATGGGCTTTTGTTTGAGGTTGCGCCCACCCTGAATCCCGGCATTTGAACCCATTTGCGGCCCTCCTGCAAGGGGAGTAAGGTGCCTTGAAATACCGGAGGAGTCGCGCCCATGGAGACACTGACGGTGGAGAGCGGCGAAGAGATCAAGCGGCGCATCAGCGAGCTCAACCTGGAGCACCGCGACCTGGACAGGGCGATCGAAGCCCTGGAGCAAAACCCGCTTCACGACGAGCTACAACTGAAGCGCCTCAAGAAACGCAAGCTGATGTTGAAGGACCAGATCTTCATGCTGCAGCGCCAGTTGGTCCCCGACATTCCCGCCTAGCTTCTCAGCCCTTCTTCTGGAATTCCCTGTAGTAGCCGAGCACCCGCGGCACGTAGCTGCGCGTTTCCGCATAGGGTGGGATGCCGCCGTTGCGGATCACGGCGTTCTCGCCGGCGTTGTACGCGGCGAGCGCGAGATCCAGGCGCCCCTTGAACATCGCGAGCAGGTCGCGAAGGTACTTGGTGCCCGCGTGGATGTTCTCGATGGGGTCCATCGAGTTCTGCACGCCGTAGCGGCGCGCGGTGTCGGGCATGAGCTGCATGATGCCCTTGGCGCCCGTGCGCGAGACCGCGTTCGGGTTGTAGTTGGACTCGGCCGAGATCACCGCGTGCACAAGCCTCGAGTCCACGCCGTAGCTCTGGCTCGCCGTCTTGATGATGGCGGTGTAGCGCTCGAGCTCGTCGGCCGTGGGCGTGTACGGTGCGGTCGGCGTGTAGGAGACGGGATTGACCGCGCCTTCCTTGCGCACCAGCCGGTAGCGCGGATCCAGCCCCTTGATGTTGGTGAAGTGCACGACGCCGTGCTCGTCGCGAAACGAGTAGATGTCGGCGAACGCGGGCGCGGCCACGCACGCTGCAACCGCCAGCGCCGCCCAACGCGTTCCTCGAATCAGTTTCGCCATCCCGTGCACCCTATCACCTGCCGAACCGGCACAAGGAGCGAATTCTACCCGAAAAACAGTGGGTTTTGGCGTTGCAGTTGTAAGGATGCAACCTTATGCATCAATGGGTTACATCCGATACTTCAAGACGGCCTCAAGAACAGTAACGCTTGATGTTGTCCTGGACCTGCGCCTTGGCGGCCTCGCGCTTCTCGGCGGGCAGGGTCACCAGCTGCTTCTGCTCGTTGTAGTAGCGCACCTCGCCCTCTTTGCTGAGCAGCTCGAGCTGCTGCTTCTCGTACGTGCAGCGCTCGCTCTTGTCGGTGGGCGTCTTGTTGGGGCCGTCCTTGTCGCGCGGCGCGGCCTTGAGCCTGTCGCCGGGCGGCGTCGGTGCCCCGGGCGCGGCCGCAGGCGCTTCGGCGGGAGCCGAGGGCGGGCCGGAGGGCGCCTTGATCGTGGTCGTGTTGGCGGTGGGCGGCGGCTGCTCGCCGTAGTGGACCTGGCCCTTCTCGTCCGTCCACTTGTAGATCTCCGCCTGCGCGCAGAGCGCGGCGAAGGCGAAGAGGAACAGGAGTCGTTTCATGGCGATGTCCCGTGGGAACCGAGTTCGATGATCGATGATAGCAACGATCGCGATCACGCCTTCGGTTTCGGTCTTCGACCGGGGGCGGCCGGCGGGACGAAACCGGAGACGCGGCCCTGCCACGCTTCGAACTGGCGCCCGTTCTCGAACTGGATGGTCTTGCACACGATGGCCTCCCGGCTTTCGGCCAGGGCCGTGAGGTGCTGCCTCACGGTTGCGAGCGGCACCCGCATCTCCCTCGCGATCTCGAGGTCCAGTCGCTGGCCATATTTTTTCAGGCACTGAAGGGTTTCGGTCATTGCGGTATGTCCTCGAAAATGACGCTGGAAGAAAAAACGCCGGCCCACAGCCGGCGTTTTTGTTTTTGGCGTCCCCACGGGGATTCGAACCCCGGTTATCGCCGTGAAAGGGCGGTGTCCTAGGCCTCTAGACGATGGGGACTACGTTCGGACTGCTGCTTCGGTTGGTGGAGGTAAGCGGGATCGAACCGCTGACCTCTTGCATGCCATGCAAGCGCTCTCCCAGCTGAGCTATACCCCCTACCGAACCCGAAATTATATCAGTCCGAGGCCGCTCTTTCCAGCCTGCCGAGGGCCACGTTCTTGTGCAGCGCCGCCGCAATCGCGTCGATGGCGGGCGTCTGCGCGAGGCCCGTGAGGGCCACGCGAAACGGCATCATCACCGCGGGCATCTTCACCTTTCGCTCGGCCACGGTCTCCTTGAGCTTCGCGCTGATCGCGGGCGCGGCCCAGGGATCCACCGAAGCGAGCTTCGGGATCACGGCGCGCAGCACTTCGCGCCCCTCCTCGTTCAGGTGCCCCGCGACGGCGGGATCGATCGACGGCGCGGGCATCGCCATCGCCGCGAGGAACTGCTCGTGGTCGGCGAGCGTATGGTACTTGGCGCGTCCCGCTGCGGTCATCGCGAGCGGGTCCATCTCGGCGGCGATTGTCTTCATGAGCTCGGGCTTCTCGCTCGCGAGGCGCGCGACCAGCTCCGCGTCGGGCACCTTCTTCAGGTACTCGCCGTTGATCCACTTGAGCTTCTCCGGGTCCCACCGGGCGGGCGACTTGCTCACGTGCTCCAGGTCGAACCACTCCACGAGCTGCTCGCGCGAGAACACTTCCTCGTCGCCGTGCGACCAGCCCAGGCGCGCGAGGTAGTTCACCATCGCGTCGGGCAGGTATCCCTCGTCGCGGTACTGCATCACGTTCACCGCGCCGTGGCGTTTCGACAGCCGCTGGCCGTCGTGGCCGAGGATCATCGGGATGTGCGCGAAGTGCGGAATGCCGGCGCCGAGCGCGTGGTAGAGGTTGATCTGGCGCGGGGTGTTGTTCACGTGGTCGTCGCCGCGGATCACGTGCGTCATCGCCATGTCGATGTCGTCCACGACCACGCCGAAGTTGTACGTGGGCACGCCGTCGCCGCGGATGATCACGAGATCGTCCAGCTCGTCGTTGGAGACGGTGATCGGACCCTTCACCAGGTCGTTCCAGGTGACGTCGCCGTGCAGCGGGTTCTTGAAGCGCAGCACCGGCGTGCGCCCCGCGGGCGGCGTCTCCTTCGAATCGCGCCAGCGCCGGTCGTAGCGGGGCTTCTCGCCGCGCGCGAGCTGCGCTTCGCGCATCGCCTCGAGCTCCTCCTTCGAGCAATAGTCGTAGTACGCATGCCCGCTCGCGAGAAGTTGCTCGCCCACTTCCTTGTAGCGGTCGAGGCGCTTCATCTGGAAGAAGGGGCCCTCCTGGTAATCGAGGCCGAGCCACTGCATCGCGTCGAAGATCGCCTGCACCGACGCCTGCGTGGAGCGCTCGAGGTCCGTGTCCTCCACGCGCAGCAGGAACACGCCGCCGTGGCGCTTCGCATAGGCCCAGTTGTACAGCGCCGTGCGGGCGCTGCCCAGGTGGAGAAAACCGGTGGGGCTCGGAGCGAAGCGGGTGCGGATCATGGCTGTCGTGCGGGAAAAGACCGCCATTCTACGGGGTGTGTCTGGTAAAATGGACCCCTTCGCCTGAAGCATTCAGGGTCGTTAGCTCAGCGGTAGAGCACTGCCTTCACACGGCAGGGGCCACTGGTTCGATCCCAGTACGACCCACCAATCCCCCGAGAAGAATCAGCGCCGCGGCATCCAGCCGTTGCACTCGCATTCGAGTGCCGTGCGCTCGGGCTCCTTCACGTGCGATCGCTCCCGCGGCGCCTGGATGATGCAGGTGCCATAGATGCCGCCCCACAGCACCTTGGTCACGGGGCCCTGCACCCACTCGATGCGGCCGCTGGGCTCGCGCGCCGGGTACCACTTGCGCTCGGGCTGCATCGCCTTCGCCCTGCACGGCATCTGCGTCACGCCGTACTTGTAGGGCCAGGCCATGGCGGCGGTGATGTGGTCCTTGAGCTCCGGCGAATTGAGGTCGACCATGGCGCGCTTGATCGGCGCGTCGATGTCGTAGCCCTCGGGCTTCATCGGCATCGAGGGCAGGGCCAGCGCGAGGACGAGGGCCGCAGGTTCCATCGTAAGATGATGCTACTCCAGGGGAGGACCCAATGAAAATAATACGCGCCGTTCTGCTGTCCGTAACGCTCGCCTGCGCGGGCCCCGCCGCGGCGAAGACCTTCCGCTGGGCTTCCCAGGGCGACGCCGCGTCGCTCGACCCGCACGCGCAGAACGAGAACGTCACCAACCAGATCGCGCTGCTCGCCTACGAATCGCTGCTTCAGTACGACAAGCAGATGAAGCTCACGCCGATGCTCGCGACCTCGTGGGAGAACCCGGAGCCGAAGCGCTGGATCTTCCACCTGCGAAAGGGCGTGAAGTTCCACGACGGCACGCCCTTCACCGCCGACGACGTGGTCTTCTCCTTCGAGCGCGCGAAGTTCACCACGGCGTCCTTCCGCATCTTCGCCACCGACTCGGGCACGCCGCGCCGCATCGACGACTACACGGTCGAGTTCGACACGCCCAACCCCAACCCGATCGAGCTCAACACCGTGGCCTCGATCGCGATCATGAGCAAGAAGTGGTGCGAGGCGCACAACGTTCTGAAGCCCCAGGACATCCGCAATCGCGAGGAGACCTTCTCGGCCCGCAACGAAGACGGGACGGGCCCGTTCATCCTCGTCACCCGCGAGCCGGGCGTGCGCACCAGGTACAAGCGCAATCCCGACTGGTGGGGCACGAAGGAAGGGCTCTTCGAGGGCAACGTGGACGAGGTCGAGTACCTGCAGGTCACGAGCGCGCCCACCCGCGTGGCGGCGATCAAGTCGGGCGAGCTCGACTTCGTGCTCGATCCGCCGGTGCAGGACATCCCGCGCCTTCGCGAGGATCCGCAGCTCAAGGTGTGGGAAGGCCCCGAGACGCGCGTGATCTTCCTGGGCTTCGACCAGGCGCGCGACGAGCTGCTCTATTCGGACGTGAAGGGGAAGAACCCGTTCAAGGACGTGCGCGTGAGGAAGGCGCTGTACCAGGCGATCGACGTGGAGGCGATCCGGACCACCGTGATGCGCGGCCTTTCGATTCCCACGGGCGTGGCGGTGCCCTCGCCCACGAGCGCGGGGCTTCCGGAAAGCTTCGACAAGCGCATGCCCTACGACCCGGCGGCGGCAAAGACGCTCCTCGCCGAGGCGGGCTATCCGAACGGATTCGGCTTCACCCTCACCTGCCCCAACAACCGCTACATCAACGACGAGAAGGTCTGCACGGCGGTGGCCGCCATGTGGGCGAAGGTGGGTCTCGACGTGAAGGTGGACGCGATGCCGCGCGCCCTCTTCTTCCCCAAGGCGCTCAAGCTCGACGTTTCGGCCTACATCTGGGGCTGGGGCAGCGACTCGGGCGACGCCATGGACACGTTGAAGCCCGTGCTCCACAGCCGCAACGAGGTGACCGGCGCCGGCAACAACAACGCCGGCAACTACAAGGTGCCCGAGCTCGACGCGTTGATCGACGCGGCGGCCATCGAGATGGACAAGGCCAAGCGCCAGGACGAGATCGATCGCGCCTTCGCCATCGTGCGCGACCAGGTGCTCGTGATCCCGCTGCACCGGCAAGTGATCCCGTGGCTGTCACGCACCGGCGTCACCGTCGTGCACCGGCCCAACAACCAGGTCTACGTTCCGTGGGTGAAGATGCCCTGAAGGGCCGCCGCTAGCCCTGGGGCTTGCCGCCGCGCTTGGCGCAGACGTTGGTCCAGGCCGACTCCATCACCGTGCGAAGGCGCGAGACGTCGATGTGCTTCAAGTCCACGGTGGTGTAGCCCTGGCGCGACCAGCCGTTCAGGGAAAACGCGGAAGGATCCATCTGCACCAGCGCGATCTGGTCGGGGATCGCGAGCTTCACCACGGCGCGGTACTGGTCGGGCCAGAGGGTGGCGAAGATCCGGCCGTTCACGCGGAAGTCCGGATGCCCGTGGTGCTGGCGCTCCTCGGCCTCGGGCAGCGACATGGCGATCCTGCGGGCCTGCTTTATCGTCACCATGGCGCTCCTCCTCGAAAAAAGTGCCACCGATCGCGTGGCCGTTAGCCTAGCACTTTCCGCGGCGCGTGAAAGCCGCTAGCCGCCCGCGGCGAGCTCGCGCAGGAACGCGCGCGTGGTCTCCACCTGGCGAAGCTCCTCCTCGGTGAGATCGCGATACGCGCGCCACCGGGGAGAGGCGCTCTCGTAGGCGGAAATCGCCGCGGCCTGGGCCTCGTCCGCGCTTGCGAAGTGGTTCGCGGCCACGGTCTCCCAATCGGAATTGCAGTGCAGCAGGTGCACGCCGCCTTCGACCAGGTCCTCGGCGATCACGAGGCGCGTCACGATCGACGAATCCAGCGCGAGGCCGTTCACGACCGTGCTGTACGGGCCGCGGGCCGCATCGAGGAGCGCGAAGCGCAGCACGCGCGCTCCGTCCAGCATGAATTCGGGCTCATCCATCGGCGAGCTCCTCCTGGAGGAACTGGAGCACGGCGACCTCGTCCTGGCGAAGGGCCGCGCCCACGTGAATCCGGTCGGGATGCAGGCCGGCCTGCGACGAGGGCAGCTCCACCGTCCTGCCCTCGAGGTACGCCTCGATGAGGGCCGGATGCACGTAGTACTTGCGGCACACCGCGCGCGTGTTGCCGAGCTTCTCGGCCACCATGTCCACGGCCTTCACGATGTTGCGGTCTGCCTCGCGCCGCGTGGACGCGGGCCCCATGTCGTGCAGCGCGCGCGCCGCGTGCATGGTGCCGCCCCAGGTGCGGAAGTCCTTGGCCGTGATCTGGCGGCCCGAGATCTCGCGCAGGTGCGCGTTCACGTCCTCGGAGCTTATGGACTGGCGCTTGCCGTGGGAGTCGAGGTACTGGAAGAGCTCCGTGCCGGGCAGGTCCTGCATGTGCTGGATGATGCGCGCGAGGCGCCGGTCGGTGAGCGCCACGTCGTGCTCCACGCCGCTCTTGCCGCGGAAGGAGAAGCGCACCGAGTGGCCTTCGACCTGCACGTGGCGCTGGCGCAGCGTGGTGAGGCCGAAGGAGCGGTTCTCGCGCGCGTATTCGTCGTTGCCCACGCGGATCAACGTGCGGTCGAGGAGGCGGATCACCGTGGCGAGGATCTGGCGGCGCGAGAGGTGCCCCGAGCCCAGGTCGCGCTCCACACGGTCGCGCAGGTGCGGAAGGCCTTCGCTGAACTCGAGCATGCGGCGGAACTTCGAGCGGTCGCACGCCTCGCGGTACTGGGCGTGGTAGCGGTACTGCTTGCGGCCGCGCGCATCGCGCGCCGTGGCCTGGATGTGCCCCTGCGGATCGGGGCAGATCCACACGTCGGTCCACGCGGGCGGGATCGCGAGCGAGTTGATGCGCTTTCGCTTGTCGGTATCGCGGATGCGCGAGCCGTTGGGCGCGTAGTACGCCCAGCCCGTGCCCGCGCGCTTGCGCGTGATGCCCGCGATGCCGTCGGTCACATAGTGCAGGCCCGCGCGATCGGCGGTCCTGCGATGCTCGTGCGTCCGGGCGTTTGCCATGGCGGCGCGCTGCCTCCGCTCAAGAGAGCCTGAAGGGTCCCCCGCGCTCGAGCGCCCTCTTGTAGGCCGGCCGCGCGTGGATCCGCGCGAGGAAGTCCATCAGACGCGGGCGCGACTCGTCAAGTCCGGCCCGCGCCGTGGCCGCTTCCAGCGGGAAGCTCATCTGGATGTCGGCCACCGTGAAGTCGCTGCCCGCGAACCACGCGCTCTTCGCAAGCTCGCCTTCCATGAAGTCCAGGTGGAGCTTGATCTGCGCGCCGATGAAGCCGTCCTTCGCCTTGCTCGAGATCTGCCTCACGATGGGCTTCACGAAGAACGGCGCCCTGGCGCGCTCCAGGCGGTCGAACACGAGCTTCAGGAGCATCGGCGGCATCGCCGAGCCTTCCGCGTAGTGCATCCAGTACCGATAGCGCCGCCAGTCGGGCGTTCCCTGCGCGGGAAGGAAACGTCCATGCTTCTCCGCGAAATACTCGAGGATCGCCCCGGATTCGGCGAGCACCGCGTCGCCATCGACAACCACCGGCGACTTGCCCAGCGGATGGACCTTCTTCAGCTCCGGCGGGGCGAGCATCGTCTGCGCATCGCGCTGGTACTTCACGATCTCGTAGGGCTCGCCCAGCTCCTCCAGCAGCCACAGGAC
Source organism: Usitatibacter sp. (assembly GCA_035501715.1). GTDB lineage: Bacteria > Pseudomonadota > Gammaproteobacteria > Burkholderiales > Usitatibacteraceae > Usitatibacter. Next base: position 12,311 of record DATJVS010000010.1, on the reverse strand, counting down.
TCTCTGGGAGCGGGAATTGTTCAGGTGATGGACGACGATCATCGCGCCTCGCCCCTAGACCACGGCGCCGATGTACCACGGCACGAACTCATCCTGCCCGAACCCATGCATCTCGCTCTTGCTGGCCTCGCCCGACGCGGTGGCGAGGATGAGCTCGAAGATCTTCCGTCCCGCTTCCTGCACCGTGAGCGATCCGTCGAGGATCGCGCCGCAGTTGATGTCCATGTCGTCTTCCATGCGTTCGTACATCGGCGTGTTGGTCGCGAGCTTGAGCGACGGTGATGGCTTGCAGCCATAGACGGAGCCGCGCCCCGTGGTGAAGCAGATCATGTTCGCGCCGCCCGCCACCTGGCCTGTCGCGGAGACGGGGTCGTATCCCGGCGTGTCCATGAAGACGAAGCCCTTGGCGGTCACGGGCTCGGCGTAGCGATACACGCCCATCAGGCCCGTGGTGCCGCCCTTGGCCACGGCGCCCAGGGACTTCTCGAGTATCGTGGTGAGCCCGCCCGCCTTGTTGCCTGGCGACGGGTTGTTGTTCATCTCGCCCTTGTTCCTCGCGGTGTATTCCTCCCACCAGTGGATGCGGTCGACGATCTTCTGCCCCACTTCGCGGCTCACCGCGCGGCGCGTGAGCAGGTGCTCGGCGCCGTAGATCTCCGGCGTCTCGGAGAGGATCGCCGTGCCGCCGTTCTGCACGAGCAGATCGACCGCGGCGCCCAGCGCGGGATTCGCGGTGATGCCCGAGTAGCCGTCGGAGCCTCCGCATTGCAATCCCACCACGATGCCGCTCGCGGGACACGTCGAGCGCACGATGTCGTTCGCCACGGGCAGCATCTCCTTCACGATCGCGATGCCTTCGGCCACGGCCTTGGCCGTGCCGCCCTTGTCCTGGATCGTCATCGCGCGAAGCAACGGCCCCTGCTGCATGCCCTGCGTGAAGAAGAGCGCGTCCATCTGGTTGCCCTCGCAGCCCAGGCCGATGATGAGCACGCCGGCGAAGTTCGCGTGCCGCGCATAGCCCGCGAGCGTGCGCCGCAGCGTGTCCATGCCCTCGCCCGCCACGTCCATGCCGCAGCCCGCGGTGTGCGTGAGCGCCACCACGCCATCGACGTTGGGGTGCGAGGCGAGCGCATCGCCTTCGAAGGCGCGCGCGACGTGCTTGGCGACCGTGGCCGAGCAGTTCACCGTGGAGAGGATGCCGATGTAGTTCCTCGTGGCCACGCGCCCGTCGGGGCGCACGATGCCCTGGAAGGTCGCGGGCTCGTCCACGAATTTCGTGGGCGCATACGCCTCGCCGAACGCGTAGTCGCGCGTGAACTCCCGCACCTCGAGGTTGTGGACGTGCACGTGGTCGCCCGCCTCGATGGGTCGCGTGGCGAAGCCGATGATCTGGTTGTAGCGGCGCACGGGCGAATCTTTCGCGATCGCGCGCGTGGCCACCTTGTGGCCCGAGGGAATGCGCTCGCGCACCACGACGTTTTCCTTCAGCAGGTTCGTGCCCGTCTCCAGCTCGCGGCACGCGATCACCACGTCGTCGGCCGGGTTCAGGCGGAGATACAGGGGAGTTTCGCGGAGCATTGTCGTCGAGGGTTACGCGAAGGGTGGATCGCCATCGTAGTCCTTTCCACGGAGAGCTTCGCCGCGCGCGCGCTCGCCTTCCATCAGCCCGCCCTCTTCTTCTTGTCCCAGCTGGTGCTGAAGCGCCGGGCCGCGTGGTCCATGTGCCGGCGCATGGCCGCGCGCGCGCCCGCTGCATCGCGTTTGGCGATGGCCGCCACGATGTCGCGATGCTCCTTGATGGCGACGGTCCAGAGCTGCGGCGTGTCGAAGTGGTGCTCGAGGCGAAGGAAGAGCGGCCCCGTGCGCTGGTCCCAGAGCACCTTCACCGCGAGCGCGAGCGCGCTGTTGCCGCTCGCCTCCGCGAGCCGCAGGTGGAAGACGCGATCGTGGGCGAGCGGCACCGTGCCCTTGTCGCGGTCGGACTCCATCTGGTCGAGGGCCTCTTCCATCGAGCGGACCTGCGCACGGGTGGCGTTCTTCGCGGCGAGCGCCGCGCATTCGCCCTCGATCAGCCAGCGCGCGCGGATGAGCTCGAAGGGGCCGGAGTCCGCGGGCAAGGGCTCGGCGCGCGCCGCGGCGCGCGGCCCCATCACGTACACGCCGGAGCCCACGCGCACCTCCACGTAGCCCTCGACTTCCAGCGCGATCAGCGCCTCGCGCACCGACGGGCGGCTCACGCCCAGCTGTTTCGCGAGGTCGCGCTCCGGCGGAAGCCTCGCGCCCGCGGCGTATTCGCCCTTCTCGATGAGCGCGGCGATCTGGTCGGCGATCTGCCGGTACAGGCGCCTGTTGTCGACGGCTTGGAGGGGCATGTTTCTGGTAAAGTGGTCAGGCCAATTCCGAGGCACTCTAGCACGGAGATTCCCGATGTCCAATCGCCTCCAGGGCAAGCGCGCCCTCGTCACCGCCGCGGGCCAGGGCATGGGCCGCGCGGCCGCCCTCGCCTTCGCGCGCGAAGGCGCCTCCGTCGTCGCCACCGACATCGACCTCGCGCTCGTGGCGGGGCTTTCCACGATCGGCGGCGTCACCGCCGAGCGGCTCGACGTCACGCGCGACGACGAGGTGAAGGCGCTGGTCGAGCGCGTCGGCGCCGTCGACATCCTCTTCAACTGCGCGGGCTGGGTGCACCAGGGCTCGATCGTCGAGTGCCGTCCCGAGGACTGGGACAAGAGCTTCGCGATCAACGTGCGCAGCATGTACACGATGTGCAAGCACATGGTGCCGCGCATGATCGCCGCGGGCGGCGGCGTCATCCTCAACATGGCGAGCGTGCTGGGCGCCGGGAAGGCCGCGCCCAATCGCCTCGCCTACGCCGCGAGCAAGGCTGCGGTCGCGGGTTTCACGCGCGCGCTCGCCATCGACCACGTGAAGCAGAAGATCCGCGTGAATTGCGTCTGCCCCGGCACCGTCGACACGCCCTCGCTCGCCGACCGCATCAACGCGTTCGCCGACCCCGCGCAGGCCCGCAGGGACTTCATTGCGCGCCAGGCCATGGGACGCCTCGCCACGGCCGAGGAGATCGCCGAGACCTTCGTCTACCTCGTGTCGGACGAATCCTCGTTCATGACCGGGCAGGCGATATTTGTCGACGGCGGCATGAGTCTTTAAACTCTGTCACCCGGCGCACATCGGGATGACGGAGAAAAAGAAATGAAACTCCTACGCTACGGCCCGCCCGGCCGTGAAAAACCCGGCCTCGCGGACAGGGAGGGCAACGTCCGCGACCTCTCCAAGGTGATCACGCAGATCGACGACGCGATGCTGGCGCCGCGCAACCTCGCGCGCCTCGCCCGCGTGAAGCCCGAGACGCTTCCCATCGTGCGCGGCAGCCCGCGCCTGGGCGTGCCCTACGCGGGCATCAGCAAGTTCGTCGCCGTGGGCCTGAACTACAGCGACCACGCCGCCGAGTCGAACATGCCGATCCCGAAGGAGCCGATCCTCTTCATGAAGGCGACGACCTGCCTTTCCGGCCCCAACGACGACGTGATCCAGCCGCGCGGCTCCACCAAGCTCGACTGGGAAGTGGAGCTGGGCATCGTGATCGGCACCAAGGCGCAGTACGTTTCCGAATCGAAGGCGCTGGACTACGTCGCGGGCTACACCGTCGTGAACGACATCTCGGAGCGCGACTTCCAGCTGGAACGCGGCAGCCAGTGGGACCGCGGCAAGGGCTGCGACACCTTCGGCCCCGTGGGACCGTGGCTCGTCACCACCGACGAGATCGCCGACCCGCAGACGCTCGACATGTGGCTCGACGTGAACGGCGAAAAGCGCCAGCGCGGCAACACGCGCACCATGATCTTCGGCTGCGCGCACCTCGTCTCCTACATCAGCCAGTTCATGACGCTCCTGCCCGGCGACATCATCACCACCGGCACGCCGCCCGGCGTGGGCCTGGGCATGAAACCCGCGCCCATCTGGCTGAAACCCGGCGACGTGGTCACGCTCGGCATCACGGGCCTGGGCGAGCAGAGGCAGAAGGTCGTCGCCTACAAGGGCTAGCCCGGCGCCGCGCCGCGCGTCAGTGCGCGCGCTCGTGCCGGGGAGGCTCCGCTTCGGGCTGCAGGATCCAGCCCCTCGCCTCCTCGATCCGCGAATTCGGATAGACCTTCACGGCGTGGCGGAAGAACGGCGCGAACAGCCGCACCGCGTTGACGATCCAGTCGGCGTCGGTGACCACGGCGATGCGGCCGAAGTCGCTCCAGTGGCGGATGCCCAGCGTCGCATCGCTCCACATCGCGCCGGGTGTCACGCCGTCGAATTGGGGGCCCAGCTGGAACAGCATGCGAAGGGACCCATGCCGCTCGACGCGGCGCTCCACCTCGGGAATCAGCGTCTCCCGGTAGTCGCCGGCGCTCAGGCGCCCGCTCGCGCGAACCGCCAGCACATCGTCGGGAAAGTCCTTGAGGACTTCGATCATGGCCGTCTCCTTTCAGGCTGTGCCGGAGAGGCGGTAATTATATCGTATTGCGATATGTTTGGCGCCGCCCGCGCGGCCTATTGCCGCACCTCGAACCTCGCGCGGTCGAGCACCCGGCCGTCCGCGGAGACCAGCGCGACCGCCTGAGCGCCCTTCGCGGGCTTCCACAGGTACGGCTCGCTCGCCGCCACCTGCTTTCCATCGGGGAGCAAGAAGCGATCGTCGTCGCCCGCGCCGCGCGCGCGCAGCAGGATGCGCTGGTTCGCCGCGGGAATGTCCGGGTCGATCGCGTAGATCGCGCCATCGGCCGGCGACTCGAGGCGCACGACGCCCGCGTTGCCGGCCACGCGCACCACGTCCTGCACTTGCGTGCCGGCGACGAACCACTCGTCGCGATCCGGCTCGATGCCGTCGAAACGAGTCGCCACATGCACGACGCCTTCGGGCGGCGCGCGCCGCACCGGCGTCACGCCCTGCATCGCATAGTCCATCACCTCCCGCCACACCGGACCCGCCCCCGTCACGCCCGACACGTCGTGCATGGAGTCGCCGGAGAAATTGCCGACCCAGACGCCCACCGTGAAACGCTGCGTGTAGCCCACGGTCCAGTTGTCGCGCATGTCCTTGCTGGTGCCGGTCTTCACGCTCGCGTGATAGGGCGTGGCGAGCGAGCTTGCGAGGCCGAAGGTGCCGGCACGCGCCGCGGGATCGGCCAGGATGTCGCCCACGATGAACGCCGCGCGCGGATCGATCACCGCGACACCCTCGCTCCTCGGCGCATCGGCGCGAAAGCTCACCGGCGAGTAGCGACCGCCGTTCGCGAGCGTGCGATACGCATTCGCGAGGTCGAGGAGCGTGACCTCGCCTCCGCCCAGCGCGAGGCCGAAGCCGTAGTGCTCGGCATCGCGATCGAGCGTGGTGAGCCCCACGTCGCGCAGCCGCGAGTGGAACGCGGCATAGCCCACGAGCTCGAGCGTGCGCACGGCCGGGACGTTGAGCGACGAAGCCAGGGCCCGGCGCAGCGTCACGGGCCCCTTGAAGTTGCGGTCGTAGTTCTGCGGCACGTAGAGGCCTGCCGCCGTCATGATCGCGAGCGGCGAATCGTCGAGGATCGAAGCCGCGGTGAGCATGCGCCGCTCGATGGCGAGCGAGTAAAGGAAGGGCTTCAACGTCGAGCCCGCGAGGCGCCGCGCGATCGCGCCGTCGACTTCCGGCGCGCGGGAGAGGTTTCCGCTCGATCCGACGTACGCGAGCACCTCGCCCGTCTCGTTGTCGAGCACCACCACCGCGCCGTCCTGGACGTTGCGCCCGTCCAGCTCGCGAATATGCCGCGCGAGCGTCGACGTGGCGAATCGCTGCAGGCGCGCGTCGAGCGATGAACGAAGCGCTTCGCCGGGCGTGGAGAGCAGCCGCCGCGCGAGGTGGGGCGCATCGCCCTCGAAGCGGTCGCGGAACTTGCGCGAGGCGAGGCCCGCATCCGCAAGGCGCTGCGCCTCGTCGCACACGGCGGCGTCGCCGTTGGCGAGGATGCACGCGCGCCTCGCCACGAGGTCGGCAGGCGCGTTGGGCGCGCGCACGAGCGCGGCGAGCGTAGCCGATTCCGCGCGATCGAGCGCCGAGGGGCGCTTGCCCGCGATCGCCCGCGCGGCCGCGTCCACGCCTTCGATCTCGCCGCGGAAGGGCGCGAAGTTGAGCCACGCCTCGAGGATCTGGTCCTTGGTCCACGCCTTCTCGATCGCGAGCGCCTGGCGCACCTGGCGCCACTTGTCCACGGGGCCGCGGTGCCCGCCGCGCTCGAGCTCGGGATTCAACTGCGCCGCGAGCTGCATCGTGAGCGTGCTTCCGCCGCGCCGCTCGCCCAGCGAAGTCTGCCGCGCGGCTCCCGCGAGGCCTTCCCAATCCACGCCCGCATGGGAGCGGAAACGATGGTCCTCCGATGCGATGACCGAATCGACCAACGCCGGCGAAACGTCCGCAAGCGCAGTCCAGTCTCCGCGGCGCCGCTCGTGATCGATGCGCACGCGCGAAAGCCGCTCGCCACGGCGATCCAGGAGCCACGCATCGGCCCCGCGCCATTCCGCGCGAACCTCTTCGAATGGGCGCACGGGATACGGCGCCACGAAGAGGCTCGAGACGAGGGCCAGCGTGAAGCCCGCAATCGCCGCCGCGGCGGCGTAAGCGCCCCTCATGGCTTCACCACAATCGGCGCATTGGGCACTTCGCCCAGCATCTCGGGCGCGTACATCGCCTCCACGCGCGTGGCCGGAAGGTCGAAGCGGCCCGCGTTGTTCAGGCGCACCGTGTACTCCGTCGTGAACTTGCCCTTGGGCACGAAGTAGTAGTACGCGCGATACGAGGTGAACGTGCGCTCGATGTAGGCGGGCCAGGTCCAGCCCTGCTCCTTCTCGCCTCGGGTGAGCAACGCCGAGTCGCGCCCGAGCCCCGAGCCGAGGATGGAGGCGCCCGAGGGAACCGGATCGTCCACCACGACCCACGTCATGTCGGACTGCGCGTCGATCTCGAGCGTCACGCGATACGCGTCTCCGCGCGAGAAAGCTCCGCGTTCCTTCGTGTCGATGGGTTTCACGGTGCGCGTGATGCGATAGCCCGTCGAGAGCGGCTCCTTCAGCGGGAGCGCCGCGCGCGACTGGACGATCGCCCACGGAGCGCCGTCGCCGAAATGCGCGAGCGTGAGCGTGCCCTTCCCGCGCGGCCATGGCAGGTCGGTCGTCTTCTTCCCCGGTCCCACCTCGACGTCGGTGCGATCTCCGGCGAGCGTAAGGCGCGTGGTCCCGGTGACGGGCGTGCCTTCGAACGCCTCGGCATACCGCGCAAGCGCCACGGTGCCCCACGCGTTGGCGGTGGTCGTGCTCCACGTGCCCTTGAGCTGGCGCGAAAGCGCGCCGCGCACGACGCGCCCCACGTCCGCCTTCCAGGAAGGCTCGTTCAGCACCGCGAGCAGCGCCCGGTTCGCGTTCAGGTCCGCGCCCACCATGAGCCACCAGAGCGCATCCGACTTCTCCGAGGAGAACGTCATCACCGTGCCCTGGAAGTTCATGCGGCTCCTCAGGATCGAGAGCGCCTGCTCCTTCTTCGCCGCGCCGTCGCGGATGCCTTGCACGCGCTGCAGGATCCCGATCCAGTCGATGACCGAGGAAGTGGGCCAGCGCGCCGGATCGATTGTGATGGAGTCGAGCATCTCGGGGCGTGCGTGGCCGTAACGCGAGAGCGCCTCGATGGCGGCGAGCTTGCGCAGGGTGAGGTCCGCCGTTGGCAGCGCGCTGCCGCGCACCACGCGGCCCGCGACGAATCCCTCGAGGCCGGCCAGCATCCTCTGCAACGTGTCGTCCGGCCACGTGCGCCCGTCGGCATCCGCGATCTGTATCAGATAGGCGGTAAGCACGTCGCTTCCCTCGAGGGAATCCGTGGGGAAGTAGCGCGCGAGTCCGTCGTTGTCCAGGTAGTTGCCCGCGGAGCCCGCCACCGCGGCCCACATCGCGGCGTCGCGAAGTCCGATCGCCTTGGAAGCGCGCTGCTCGAGGCACGAGTACGGGTAGTAGCGGAACCAGTCGCGCAACGCCGATTGGTCGCCCGCAAGCGAGCTCATGAGCTCCACGCGCACGCCGCCGCGTCCCGGCAACGCGTCCGGCGGAATCGCCACGGGAAACGCGACCGGCTGGTCGAGGCGCTGCAACGTCGCCTGGTAGACGCGCACCGGATTCACCTCGATCACGTCCTGCGTGACGCGAAGCTTGTCGCTCGCGCCCGCCGAGGCCGCCGTGACTTCCCAGAAGAGCTTCGGAACTCCGATGGGCGCCTTCACCGGGATCGACACGAGACGCGACTCGCCCGCAGCGAGCGGCACCTTCTCTTCACCCGAGACAAGCACCTTGCCCGTCGCATCTCCCGCGGCCTTGTCGCGAATCGCCCAGGCGATGCGCGCGTCGAGCGCCGCGGAGGTCGTGTTGCGCAGCGTGAACATCGCCGAGAAATCGTCCTGCTCGCGCACCACCGGCGGCAGGCCGGCGAAGAGCATGAGGTCCTGCGTGGTGCGGATGGTCGCGCGCCCGTACCCGAACTTCGCGTCGCCATCGAGCGCCACGGCCACGACGCGGAAGCTCGAGAGCGAGTCGTTCAACGGGATATCGACGCTCGCGCGGCCGTTCGCGTCGAGGCCGACGCGCCCCTTCCAGGCGAGCAGCGTGTCGAAGAGCTCGCGCGCGCCGGACTTGCCGCCGCCGCCGCCCGCGGGCACCGACTTGCGGCCGTAGTGGCGCTTGCCGATCACGTGGCCCTGGGCGGTCGCGGTGTTCACCTCGAGCGGGCGCTGGCCCATCATGCCTTCGAGGAGGTCCCACGAGTCGTTGTTCATGAGCTCGAGCAGGCCCTCGTCCACCGCGGCAAGCGCGATCTCGCCGCCCGCGGCCGGCTTGCCGTCGTCGTCGGTCACCTCGATGGCCACGTGCGCTTTCTCGCGCACGCGAAACACATCGCGATCCGGCACGACCTTGACCTTCAACTCGTAGCCGCGCCGTCCCACGACGATGCTCGCGTTGCCGAGCTTGTACGCGGGCTTCGACAAATCCAGCAGTGCCGTGGGCGGCCTCGCGCCCGTCCCCTTCACGCGCCCGCGCACGGCGAGTGCCGAGACGTAGACGTTGGGCCCGTAGCTTCCGATGATCGGCACCTCGATCACCGGATCGCGCGAGTCCACGTTCACGACGCGATGGGAGAGCACGCCTTCGCGCTCGACGGTGACGAGCACCGTGGCCGAGCGGAACGGCATGCGCACCTGGAAGCGCGCGGTGTCGCCCGGCTCGTAGCGGCGCTTCTCCGGAACGAGATCCATCCGGTCGCTGTTGGCCGGATCGAACCACCATTCGCCGTCGCCGGCGATCCAGATGCTCGTGGTCGCCGCCGCCGCGCGCTGCGCTTCGTCGATCGCCTGCGCGCGGACGATGAGCTCGCCCGAAAGGCCCGGCTTCACCGAGCAATAGACGAGGCCCTTCGCGTCCGTCGTTCCCGAGCAGCCCTCGCCCACCTTCTTCGTCTCCGTCACCGAGTCGTAGGCGTAGAAGCCGCCCAGCACGCGCCGGCGGCTCGAGTAGGACTTGCGTTCGAAGATGTCCACGGCCACGGGCTTGTTGGCCACGGGCTTGCCCGAGGTGTCGAGCACGATCACCTGCGCGCTCACGCCCGACTTGCTCGCGACCCAGCTGTCGGCCTTGATGCCCACGTAGAGGCTCGCCGGGTGCAGGTCCACGCGCGTCGAGGCGGCGAGGCGCTCGCCGTTGGGGTCGTTGTACTCCATCTCGACCACGAGGCTCGCGGGCCGCTCGATGGGCGGAAGGTTGTCGATCGTGATGGCGGCCGTGCCCGCCGCGTCCAGCGCGAGCTTCTTCGTGGCGACCGGAGTCTCGCCGCCGGAGCTCGCCGCATCGCCCGACGTGTCCTCGTCGTCATCCGCGTCCCAGAGCGAGTAGGAATCCGCGGAGGAACCCGTCTGCACGCCCTCCTTCACCGGATCGCCGCCGAAGGAGAACTCGTCGTAGTCCGCGAAGCTCACGGTGCGCGGCTCGATGCGATGGCGCACGGTGACGGGAATATTGGCCGCGGGGCCGCCCGAGAGATAGGTGACGGCCGCGTCGATCTTCGCCGACTTCGGGCGAATCAACGGCGCCTTCGGCACGGCAAGCGCCGCGCGCATGAGCGGAACGCGGAACGCTTCCACCCGGAAAGATCCCGTCGCCCCCTGGATCGTGATGCCCTGGGTCTCCCACATCACCTCGTAGGCGCCGAGCTTCGCTTCCCTGGGAATCGCCCACGTAGTCTCGGCGATGCCCTTCGAATCGAACTTCACCGGCATCTCGATGCGCTGGTCGCTGCCCGTGTGGTAGAGCGTGAGCGACTTCGGCAGCTCGGCCGCGGTGGGCGTGCGGAAGCCCTGGCCCACGGGAACGCGCGCCACGTGCTTCATGCTCACCGTCTCGCCCGCGCGGAAGAGCGTGCGGTCGAAGATCGTGTGGATCACGAGCGGCCGGGTCTGCCAGTAGCCCGTGTTCATGCCGAAGTTCCACGGCTCGATCCCCTCGCGCCACGACGAGAGCGTGAACGAGATGTCGTCGTCCACCTGCGCGAAGGCGATGAGCGGGCATGGCGGCCACTCGCGCGGGCGCGGCAGGCTCTTCGGGATCTCCGCGATGCCGTCGGCGCTCGTGCGGCCTTCGAAGACCTGCTCGGCCCGGCACGTTCGCACCGACACGCGAGCGTTCGCCACGGGAGAGCCGTCGGCGAGGCGCGTCACCCACACGAGCGAGGTCTCGCGCCCGATCTTGAAATGCACCGCGAGGTTGGTCACCAGCGCGCTCGTGGCCACGTAGTACGGCTTGTCCTTCACGCCGAAGAGCTCGGTGCCCAGGCGCGGGCTCGCGAACTCCACGATGTAGTAACCGGGCTTGCCGAGCGGGATGCCGATCACTTCCGTCGCGCGGCCCTTCAGCGGACGCGGGATCGAAAGCGGGCGCGTGTCGTCGGTCGCTTCGATCGACGAGACTTCGCCGGGACCGGCGGGCTTTCCGTTGCGGGCGCGGTCCTCCGGCGGAACGACGAACGACAGCAGGCGCTTGGTGAGATCCGCTTCGCTCCCGGAGACGCGCTCGATGCGTCCGGCGATCGGTTCGCCCGAAGCGCCGGTCACGTCCACCTTGCTTCCCGAGAGCGCCGGCTCGATGCCGCGAACCGTGACCGGCAAGGTGGGATCGCTCGCCTCGAGGATGCCGAAGCGCGCCGGGAACTTGAGCAGCGCCGGATACAGATCGGTCTTCACCGTGAGCGGGAACGACGCCGCGTTCGCGAGCGCGCGGCCGGAATCGTCGTGCAGCCCCTCGGGAAGCTCGATGGCGAACTGCGCGCGCTCGGGGAATGGTCCTTCGAACGTGACGCCGTCGACCGTCTTCACGTTGGGCTCGAGCTTCGCCGCGCGCGTCTTGCCCTTCGCGGGCTTGAGCGCGATCCGCTCGGCGAGCTCCCGCGGCACCGGCGCGGTGAAGTCGAGGCGCATGGCCGACGTCGGCATGCACTGCGCGTCCTTGTTCACGCGCTGGCAACGGAAGCGGGCCGTGAATTCCGGCCTCACGCCGAATGCCACCCGCTGCTCCACGCCGCGCCGGATGCCCGTTTGCGTCGTGACGTCGGGGCCGATCACGATCGCCACGTTCGCCGCGTTCGGGAAGCGGCGCGTGCATTGGAGCCCGACGATGGGAAGTGTCTTCCAGCGCGGATCCTCGATCTTGAAGCGCGCGAGCTCGATGGGCTTGCGGCCCTTGAGGACCAGCTTGTAGAAGCGGTAGGCGAGCTGCGGCTGCTGCGCGAGGACCTTGCGCGTGTCGTCGTTGGCGAGGAGCTTCACGGGAATGCGCTCGTTGATGCCGGCCACCTCGCACCAGGCGCCTGCCACGACGCTCGGGGCCGCCACCGGGCCGTCCATCACGAGGATGAAGGTCTGCTCCTCGTCGATGTTCCGGCTGCCGTCGCGCGGCTGGGAGGCCACGATCGTGGGCCCTCCCGTATTGAAGGAGAACGTCTTCGTCCCCGTGAGCGCCTGGCCCGCGGCGGTCTTGAGGTCGGGCTTCAACGTGAAGGTGCAGCGCTGGCCGGCGGGAAGGTCGGCCTCGAAGTCGAAGGCCCAGTTGGTGGTGTCGGCCCAGCGTCCCTTGCCCTTGTGGGCGGCGGGATCGCCCTCGCATTTCCAGGTGAAAGGCTCCGGCAATCGCGGGTCCCCGAACTCCACCATCGGCTCGCCGAACCGCACCGCCACCTGCCGCACGCCCTT
>DATJVS010000009.1:0-31643 GCA_035501715.1 Usitatibacter sp. | reverse complement strand
TTCGGCTTCGACTACCTGCGCGACAACATGGCCACGACAGTGGGCGAGCGCTTCCAGCGCGGGCTCAACTTCGCGATCGTGGACGAGGTGGACTCGATCCTCATCGACGAGGCGCGCACGCCGCTCATCATCTCCGGCCAGGCCGAGGACTCCACGGCGCTCTACCGCGCCATCAACGGCCTCGTGCCCCAGCTCGTCGCGCAACAGGACGAGAAGGGCGAGGGCGACTACTGGGTGGACCTCAAGCAGCACACGGTGACGCTATCGGAGCAGGGCCACGAGCACGCCGAGGAGATCATGACGCGCGCAGGCCTGCTGCCGCAGGGCGCGAGCCTCTACGATCCCTCGAACATCGTGCTCATGCACCACCTGTACGCGGGCATCCGTGCGCACGCGCTCTACCACCGCGACCAGCACTACGTGGTGCAGGGCGACGAGGTGGTGATCGTGGACGAGTTCACCGGGCGCATGATGCAGGGGCGCCGCTGGTCCGACGGATTGCACCAGGCGGTGGAGGCCAAGGAAGGCGTCTCGATCAAGAACGAGAGCCAGACGCTCGCCACCATCACGTTCCAGAACTACTTCCGCCTGTACAAGAAGCTCGCGGGCATGACCGGCACGGCCGACACCGAGGCGTTCGAGTTCTCCACCATCTACAACCTGGAGACGGTGCTGATCCCGACGCACAAGCCGATGATCCGCAAGGACCTGAACGACCAGGTCTTCATCACCGAGAAGGAGAAGTACCAGGCGATCCTGAACGACGTGAAGGAGCGCAGCGCGCGCGGCCAGCCGGTGCTGGTCGGAACCACGTCGGTGGAGAACTCCGAGCGCCTCTCGGCGATGCTGCAGAAGGAGGGCATCCCGCACAACGTGCTGAACGCCAAGCAGCATGCGCGCGAAGCGGAGATCGTCACGCAGGCCGGGCGCCCCGGGCAGGTCACCATCGCCACCAACATGGCGGGCCGCGGAACCGACATCGTGCTGGGCGGCAATCCCGATCCCGAGATCCAGAAGCTCAAGGGCGACGCAGCGCTCACGGATTCCGAGAAGGAAAGCCGCGTGGCGGCCGTGCGCGAGACGTGGCAGAAGCTGCACAACGACGTGGTGGCCGCTGGCGGCCTGCACATCATCGGCTCCGAGCGCCACGAGTCGCGCCGCATCGACAACCAGCTGCGCGGCCGTTCGGGACGCCAGGGCGACCCGGGCAGCTCGCGATTCTTCCTCGCCTTCGAGGACCCGCTGCTCAAGATCTTCGCCGGCGAGCGGCTGCAGTCGATCATGCGCTCGCTCAAGATCCCGGAAGGCGAGGCGATCGAGGCGCGCATGGTCACGCGCTCCATCGAGAACGCCCAGCGCAAGGTCGAGGCGCGCAACTTCGACATCCGCAAGCAGCTGCTCGAGTACGACGACGTCGCCAACGACCAGCGCAAGGTGATCTACGCGCAGAGGAACGAGCTGCTCGAGGCGCAGGAGATCACCGACACGATCACCACGATCCGCGGCGACGTGCTCGCCTCCACCGTGGCCGAGTTCATCCCGCCCGAGAGCGTCGAGGAGCAGTGGGACGTGCCGGGGCTCGAGCGCAAGCTCGAATCCGACTTCTTCCTCAAGGCGCCGGTGGCGAAGTGGGCGCAGGAGGACAGCGAGATCGACGGCGCCGGGATCGCCGCGAAGGTGGCCGAGCTCGCCGTGCGCGAGTACCAGGCCAAGTTCGCGCCCATCGCCGACGCCGAGGTCGTGCGCAACTACGAGCGCGCCGTGATGCTGCAGTCCATCGACCAGCACTGGCGCGAGCACCTCGCGGCGCTCGACTACCTGCGCCAGGGCATCCACCTGCGCGGCTACGCGCAGAAGCAGCCGAAGCAGGAATACAAGCGCGAGGCCTTCGAGCTCTTCGGCGCGATGCTCGATTCCATCAAGCGCGAGGTCACGCGCCACCTCCTCGCGGTGCAGGTGCGCTCCGAGGAGCAGGTGCGCGAGGCGGAGCGCCAGGCCGAAGAGGCGGCGCGGGCGCTGAAGAACGTGCAGTACCAGCACGCGGATTTCGGCCAGGACCTCGCCGAGGAGGTCGCCGCGGCTGCGACGGCTGCCGAAGGCACGCCCATCGAGGTGGGCTCCGCGGTGGCCGGCGGCGCGCTGGTCCAGCCCTTCGTGCGCTCCAGCCAGAAAGTGGGCCGCAACGACCCGTGCCCGTGCGGCTCGGGGAAGAAGTTCAAGCAGTGCCACGGAAGGCTCGCCTGACGCGCTCGATTCCCCGTCGCCGCTGATCGGGGCGAGGGCCACCCCGGGTCGCGTGTAGAATTCCGCCACACCCGGAAGGACCCCAATGGCCGTCAACCTCGAGCCGCCGCGCCCGCAAGACCTGCTCGCGATTCCCGGTGTCCGCCTCGGCATCGCGCGCGCCGCAATCCGCAAGCCCAATCGCAAGGACCTCTTGCTCATCGCGCTCGACGAGGGCAGCCGCGTGGCGGGCGTCTTCACGCGCAACCGCTTCGCCGCCGCGCCCGTCGCCGTCTGCCGCGAGCACCTCGCCGACAAGGACCCGATCCGCGCCATCGTGGTGAACACGGGCGTTGCGAACGCGGGGACCGGCAAGCCGGGCATCGAGGCCGCACGCGCGACCTGCGCCGCGGTCGCATCGCTGCTGGAGCTCGAGAACTCGCAGGTGCTTCCGCTTTCCACCGGCGTGATCATGGAAGCGCTTCCCGTCGACCGCATCGAGGCGGGGCTTCCGGCGTGCGTTGCCGATCTGTCGCCCGACAACTGGGCCTCGGCGGCCGAAGCGATCATGACGACCGACACGGTGGCCAAGGCGGTCTCGCGCCGCGTGGAGATCGACGGGCGCATGGTCACAATCACCGGCATCTCCAAGGGCGCGGGGATGATCCAGCCCAACATGGCCACGATGCTCGGCATCATCGCCACCGATGCGGCCGTGGGGCCCGACGCGCTTGCGTACCTCGCGAGCCATACGGCGAACCGCTCGTTCAATGCGATCACCGTGGACGGCGACACGTCCACCAACGACACGTTCCTGCTCGTGGCCACCGGGAAGGCAGGCAATCCGCTCATCGTGGGCGAAGGCACCGCGGAGTTCGGCAAGCTCCAGGAGGCGATCACCGACGTGGCGCGGCTGCTCGCGCAGGCGATCGTGCGCGACGGCGAGGGCGCCACCAAGTTCATCACGATCGTCGTGGAAGGCGGGGAGAGCGCGCGCGAATGCCTGCGCGTGGCGAAGTCCATCGCGCACTCGCCGCTCGTGAAGACCGCGTTCTTCGCCTCCGACCCGAACCTCGGGCGCATCCTCGCGGCGATCGGCAACGCGGGCATCGAGGACCTGGACCCGTCGCACGTCGGCCTTTCGCTGGGCGGCACGGTCGTGGTTGAAGACGGGGCGCGGGCGGCCTCCTACACCGAGGAACAGGGCCAGCGCGCCATGAAGGAGGCGGAGATCGAGATGCGCGTCTCGCTCGGCCGCGGAGTGGACACGGCCACGGTGTGGACGTGCGACTTCTCCTACGACTACGTGAAGATCAACGCGGACTACCGAAGCTGAGTACGAACACCCACAACAACGAGGCCACGACGCCATGAAAGACCCGCGCAGCACGACCCCGCATCTCGAGGACTACTACTCGCGCAGGGCCAAGGAATACGAGAAGGTCTACGACAAGCCCGAGCGCCAGCGCGAGCTCGAGTGGCTGCGCGGCCGCGTGCCGCGCCTGTTCGCCGGCCGCAAGGTGCTCGAGGTGGCGTGCGGCACCGGCTACTGGACGCAGCACATCGCGAGGGCGGCCGCGAAGGTCTACGCGTGCGACATCAACGAGGCGGTGCTCGAGATCGCCCGCGAGAAGGCGATCGCGCCCGGGCGCGCGGAGTTCTTCAAGGCCGACGCGGTCTCGCTCGGGGGCGTTCCCCCCGGATGCAACGCGGCGTTCGCGGGCTTCTGGTGGTCGCACGTGAAGAAGAGCGGCATCGCGCAGTTCGTCTCGAACCTCTCGACGAAGCTCGCGCCCGGCTCCCTCGTGGGCATCCTCGACAACCAGTTCGCCGCGGGCAGCTCCTCCCCGATCACGCGCACCGACGCCGAGGGCAACACCTACCAGATGCGCAAGCTCGCCAACGGCGAGGAGTTCGAGGTGCTGAAGAATTTCCCGAAGCCCGAGGAGCTTCGCGCCGCGGTGCTGCCCGTGGCCCGCGAGGCGCATCTCGAGACGCTGCAGTACTACTGGCTGCTGGTGTTCACGCTCAAATGACCGACGAGTGGAAGCGCGTGGCCGACCGCGTCGAGCGCCTGATCGAGCGCTTCGAGCGGCTCCTGCCGCCCGCCGCCGCCGAGCCCGACTGGAAGGCGACGGCGTTTCGCTGGCGGCGCCATGCGCGTGGCGGCTACCTCGAAGCGGTGCGCCATCCGCACAGCATCCGCTTCGCGGACCTGAAGGACGTGGACGAGCAGAAGCGGCGCCTGCGGGACAACACCGCGCAGTTCGTCGCGGGCCGGCCGGCGAATAACGTCCTGCTCACCGGCGCGCGCGGCACGGGCAAGAGCTCGCTCGTGAAGGCGGCTCTCGCCGAATTCGCGCCGAAGGGCCTGCGGCTCATCGAGGTGGACAAGCGCGACCTCGTGGACCTTCCGGACATCGTGGACCTCGTGGGCGACCGCAAGGAGCGCTTCGTGATCTTCTGCGACGACCTGTCCTTCGAGGCGAACGATCCGGGGTTCAAGTCGCTCAAGGTCGCGCTGGACGGTTCCATCGCCGGATCGGCGGACAACGTGCTGATCTACGCGACCTCGAATCGCCGCCACCTCATGCCGGAGTTCATGGGCGAGAACCTCGAGGCGAAGCACATCGACGGCGAGATCCATCCGGGCGAGACCACGGAGGAGAAGATCTCGCTGTCGGAGCGCTTCGGCGTGTGGCTCTCGTTCTATCCGTTCGACCAGGAGCAGTACCTCGAGATCGCCGACCATTGGGTGGGCGCGCTGGGCGGACGGGCGAACGAGGATTCGCGCAAGGCCGCGCTGGTGTGGGCGCTCGAGCGCGGATCGCGGAGCGGGCGCGTGGCGTGGCAGTTCGCGCGCGATTGGGTGGGCAAGAAGTCCGCGGATAAGCGCGGATGAACGCAGATATCCGGCTTGGCTGATCCGGTGAAAGTGACGGAAGTGGCCGCCGCGGTCATCGAGCGGCCGGGCGGGGAGTTCCTCCTCGCACAGCGCCCCGAAGGCAAGCCCTATCCCGGCTACTGGGAGTTCCCCGGCGGCAAGATCGAGCCCGGAGAGGATGCGCGCGCCGCGCTCGCGCGGGAGCTCAAGGAAGAGCTCGACATCGACGTGCGCGAGTCTTCGCCGTGGATCACGCGGACCTACGCTTACACGCACGCCACTGTGCGGCTGCACTTCTTCCGCGTGAGCGCGTGGGATGGCGTGCCCAAGCCGCTTGAGGACCAGGACATCCGCTGGCAACGCGTGGGCGCCACCGACGTGACGCCGATGCTGCCCGCCAACGCGCCGGTGCTCGCGTCGCTCGCGCTTCCCGCAATCATGATCGTCTCGAATGCCCAGGGAACCGGCGTCGACCGCTGGATCGCGAAGCTCGCCGGGCGCGTGGTCGACGAGAAGGTGCTGGTGCAGGTGCGCGAGAAGGGCGCCAATGCGCAGCAGGTGCAGCACGTGCTTTCGAGAGTGCTCGCCCACGCCGCGCCATTCGGCGCGCGCGTCGTCGTGAACAGCGCCAACGGCCACTTTCCGCAATGCGACGGCGTGCACCTCACGGCCGCGGCGCTGATGCAGTCGGCCGCGAGACCCGCGGGCAGCCTCGTGGGAGCCTCGTGCCACGACGAGCGCGAGCTCGATCAGGCCGGGCGCATCGGCCTGGACTACGCGGTGCTCGGTCCCGTGAAAGCGACGGCATCGCATCCGGGAGCGGCGCCCATGGGCTGGGAGCGCTTCGCCGCACTTGCCCTCGATCGCGCGATGCCCGTGTATGCGATCGGCGGGCTCACGCGAGGCGATCTTCGCGAGGCGCGAGTCCACGGCGCCCACGGGGTGGCGCTGCTCGGCGCCGCGTTCGACTGATCAGCCGCCCGGCGGTTGCACGAGCGAGGTCACGTCGAGCCGCGCGGCGAGGGAGAGCGCATCGGGCGGGAAGGCGAACGGAAGGCGGCCCAGCAGCGGAGCACGCAGGCGCTCGCGAAGCGCCGCCACGTTCTCGTCGCGCACCGGCATGTCGGGATCGATGGCATTGGCGATCCAGCCGGCGAAAGGAAGCCCCGCGGCCTCGATCGCGCGCGCCGTGAGCAGCGCGTGGTTCAGGCACCCGAGGCGCAGCCCCACCACAATCACCACCGGCAGCGCGAGCGCGCGAGCGAGGTCCACGGTATCGAGCTCTTCGCCGAGGGGCACGGCGAATCCGCCGACTCCCTCGACGACCAGGAAATCGCTCGCCGAGGCGAGCCGCCCGAACGCCGCGATGACCGGGTCGAGCGTGATGCGCCTTGCCTCACGCGCGGCGGCGATGTGCGGCGCCATGGGTTCGCGCAGCAGCACCGGCGTCACGTCCGGCAGGAGTGCCATCTCGCGCGAGGCAGCGCGCAGCAAGGCGACGCTGTCCTCGTTGGCGAGCGCGCCTTCGTACATCGAGGCGCCCGCGGCCACGGGCTTCATCGGCATCGCGGCGACTCCGTGGCGCTTGAGCGCATGGATGAGGGCGCACGAGCAGAGCGTCTTGCCCACGCCGGTGTCGGTGCCGGTGACGAAGATCCCGCGGGTCACGGCGCGCGGTGGAACTCGATCACCTGCCGGCCGTCGGCCGTGCGCTTGGGCGCGACCTTCCACGCGTGGCCGTAGACCACCTCGTAGGTGGCCGGAAGCGCGCCCTCGCGGCGGAACGACTCGTAGCGATCCGCCATTCGCTTCCATCGAGCACGTCCGGCGAGTCCCCGGGAGCGCGCGGGAAGCGCCGTGGCGCCCACGGACTTGAGGTCGCGCGCGAGCGCTTCCACGCTCGCGTACTCGACGGACACGAGCTCCATCTCCATCACCGGGTCGACGAACCCCGCGTGCACCAGGGCATCTCCCAGGTCGTGCATGTCCACGAACGCATTCACGTGCGCCGCGTCATCGGCGGCGGAGAATGACGCGCGCAGCTCGCGCAGCGTGTCCGGGCCGAAGGTCGAGAAGAGGAAGAGCCCGCCGGGGGAAAGCACCCGCGCGGCCTCCGCGACAAAAGCGTCGGGGCGGCACCATTGCATCGCGAGGTTCGAGAACACGAGGCCCGCGGCGCCGCTCGCGACCGGCAGGCGCTCGGCGTCGCCGCACACGAGGCCGGGCGCTCGCGCTGCGGTGATTCGTCGCCACCACGGGGAGCGCGAACGTGCCGCGCGCAGCATCGCGCTTGCGAGGTCCACGCCCACGAGCCTCGCGCGCGGGAATCGCTTCGCCAGCGCATCGAACGACGCGCCCGTTCCGCATCCCACGTCCACGACGAGGGACGGTTCGATGCGGATCGGGTCGAGGTGCTCGACGAGGCGCCGGCCCACCTCGCGATGGATCACGGCCGCCCCATCGTAGCTCGCCGCGGCACGCTCGAAGGCGCGGCGCACCGCGTGCTTGTCCGGGAACGCGATCTCTTTCACGCGGCGAGGTGCTCGTGCAACGCCTGGGCGAGGGCCTCGATCTCCTCGGGGCGATGCGCGCCGCAAAGCGAGATGCGCAGGCGCGAGGTGCCTTCGGGGACCGTGGGCGGACGGATCGCGGGCACCAGCATCCCGCGTTCGGCGAGGCGGGCCGACACCTCGACCGCGCGCGCCGCCGGGCCGAGGATCGCGGGCTGGATCGCGGTCTGCGTGTGCGTGCCGCGAAATCCGCCGCGCACCAGGGCCGAGCGCAGCTCGCCGATGCGCCGATGCAGGTTCGCGAGCAGCGACGGATCCTCGTCCAGCAGCTCGAGCGCGCGCATCGCGACCGCCGCGGCCATGGGCGGGAGGGCGGTCGAGTAGATGTAGGTGCGCGCCCGTTGCACGAGCCATTCGACGACGCGCGCCTCGCCGGCGACGAACGCGCCGTATCCGCCGAGCGCCTTGCCGAGCGTGGCCATGTACACGATGCGGGGCGAGCGCACGCCGAAATGCTCCAGCGTCCCGCGGCCCCTGGCGCCCAGCACGCCTACGCCGTGCGCATCGTCGATCACGAGCCACGCGTCGTGTCGTTCGCAAAGCTCGAGGAGTTGCGGCACCGGCGCGATGTCGCCGTCCATGCTGAACACCGCGTCGGTGGCGACGATGCGAACCGGGGCTTTCGACGCGGCGAGTCCTTCTGCAAGCGCGCCCACGTCGGCGTGCGGGTACACCGTGACTTGCGCGCGCGAAAGCCTCGCGCCGTCGATGAGGCACGCGTGGTTGAGCGAGTCGGAAAAGATGTGCGCATCGCGATCGGCGAGCGCGGCGAGGATGCCGAGGTTGGCGAGGTAGCCGCTGCCGAAGAGCAACGCGCGCGGCAGGCCGCAGAACCAGGCGAATCGCTCCTCGGCCCGCTCGTGGATGCGAAGGTGCCCCGAGACGAGCGCCGAGGCGCCCGCGCCCACTCCGTACTCTTCGATCGCGGATCGCGCGGCGTCCGCGAGGCGCGGATCGCTCGCGAGGCCCAGGTAGTCGTTGCTCGAGAAGTTCACGAGCACGCGCCCGTTCACGCGCACGCGCGGCCCCTGCGGCGACTCGACCACGCGCCGGGCGCGGCGAAGGTCGCGGCGCTCGAGCTCGGCGAGGCCCAGGGCCAGGCGCTCGGCCGCGGGATCCATGCGGGGAATCAGGCGGGCGAGACGCCGAGCTCGGCGAAGAGCGCGTCGTCGCGCGCCACGTCGGGATTGCCGGTGGTGAGCAGCTTCTCGCCGTAGAAGATCGAGTTGGCGCCGGCGAAGAAGCACATGGCCTGGACCGCGTCGCTCATCCGCGTGCGGCCCGCCGACAATCGCACCATGCTCTTCGGCATGAGGATGCGGGCCACCGCGATGGTGCGCACGAACTCCGTCCACGGCAGCTCCTCGGCGCCCGCAAGCGGGGTGCCCTCGACCTGCACGAGGTCGTTGATCGGGACCGATTCGGGCTGCGGGTCGAGGCTCGCGAGCTGCGCGAGCAGGCCCGCGCGCTCCTCGCGCGTCTCGCCCAGTCCCACGATGCCGCCGCAGCAGACCTTGAGCCCGGCCTCGCGGACGCGCTCGAGCGTGTCGAGCCGATCGCTGTATTCGCGCGTGGTGATGATCGAGCGGTAGTGCTCGGGAGCGGTGTCGAGATTGTGGTTGTAGTAGTCGAGCCCGGCGTCGCGAAGCTGCTCGGCCTGCCCGTCCTTCAGCATGCCGAGCGTGCAGCACGTCTCGAGGCCGAGGGCCTTCACCTCGCGGACCATGTCGAGGACCGGATCGAGGTCGCGCGCCTTGGGCCCGCGCCACGCGGCCCCCATGCAAAACCGCGTGGCCCCGTGGGCCTTCGCGGTTCGCGCAGCCCCCACCACGTCCTCGAGCGCCATGAGCTCCTCGTTCTCGACGCCCGTGTGGTAGCGCGCGGCCTGCGGGCAGTAGCCGCAGTCCTCCGGGCAACCGCCCGTCTTGATGGACAGCAACGTGGAGCGCTGCACGCGATTGGGATCGAAGTTCGCGCGATGGATCGTATGCGCCTGGAAGAGCAAGTCGTTGAGAGGAAGCGCGTAGAGCGAAAGAGCGCGCTGCCGCAGCAGGGTGCTCGTTTTCGCGGGCGAATGCAGGGTGATCGCAGTGTCCATGGGCCTTTCCTAAGGCTCTGATAATTGGTGTTTTTCGGGTCAATGTCAAATCCGGAGATGGGCGCAACCATACGTCTGCTGAAAATTTCGGCAAGCCTTTTCGGGCATGACTGCGCGCTCTGTGCAGGCCGCAGCGCGACCTCGCTCGTCTGCCCTGCCTGCATCGAAGCGCTGCCGCGCATCGCACGGGCGTGCCCGCGCTGTGCGATTCCGCTCGGGACGCGCGGCCCGTACTGCGGCGAGTGCCTCGCGCCGGATCGTCATGCGTTCGACGACGCGCTCGCGGTTTTCGAGTACCGCTTTCCGATCGATCGCCTCGTGCAGCGCTTCAAGTACGCGGGCGATCTCGCGCTGGGATCGTGGCTGGCCTCGCGCCTCGCCGA
The DNA here is from genome assembly GCA_035501715.1 of Usitatibacter sp. Classification (GTDB taxonomy): domain Bacteria; phylum Pseudomonadota; class Gammaproteobacteria; order Burkholderiales; family Usitatibacteraceae; genus Usitatibacter. The sequence goes on along the minus strand of DATJVS010000009.1, from coordinate 21,485 downwards.
GTCGGCGGCGCTACGCCCTCGTCCGGACCTCATCGTCGCCGCTCCGTTGTCTGCGCGCGGATTGCGGCGGCGCGGGTTCAACCAGGCGCTGGTGATGGCGCGCCGCGTCGCGGGGGCGCTACGGCTGCGCTGCGACTTCGATGCGCTTCGCAAGGTGCGCGAGACTGCGCCCCAGCAGCGTCTCGAGCGAAGACAGCGCATCCGCAACCTGCAGGATGCATTCGAGTGCCGCATTCGCTTTGCGGGCGAGCACGTCGCGATCGTGGACGACGTGATCACCACGGGCGCCACCATGGACGCCCTCGCTCGGGCGCTTCGCGAATGCGGCGCGGGGCGCGTGAGCGCCTGGGCCGTGGCGCGCACGCCGGGTCCCGCGATACGCTGAAGCAATGTTCGACGTCGTGCTCGTCCATGCCGAGATTCCGCCCAACACGGGAAACGTGATCCGCCTATGCGCCAACACGGGCGCACGCCTCAACCTGGTCCGGCCGCTGGGCTTCTCCATCGACGACAAGCAGCTGCGGCGCGCGGGCCTCGACTATCACGAGTTCGCCGAGCTTCGCGTGCACGAAAACTGGGAGGAGTGCCTCGCTGGGTTCGCGGGCCGGCGCCTTTTTGCGTTCTCGCGCCGCGCCTCACGGCGTTTCGACCAGGTCGCGTTCGCCGAAGGCGATGTCTTCGTGTTCGGCGGCGAGACGAGCGGGCTGCCCGGCCCGATCCTGGAAGGCTTTCCCCCCGAATGCCGGCTGCGACTTCCCATGAGGCCCGGCAACCGTTCGCTCAACCTCTCGAACAGCGTTGCAGTTGTTGTATTCGAGGCGTGGCGCCAGTTGGGATTCCGGGGTGGCGACGCTCCTGAAATGGTTGTTTAAAACGTTGTATTTACAAGCAAAACGGTGCGCCCTCGAGTCGATGTTCATGACCACTACCGGCAGCCCCGAACATGAGGATCAACTACTAGACACGTACGTTAACTTTTGATTTATCTAGCTTTTATGCCCGAATCTTGTCAAAATTACCCCCTGTGCGAGACGTGGCGGGACCTGTGACGCGCTGCATAGCAGTCCGAAGTCACAACGGACACCTAAATGCGTTGCAGGACCTGACGGTTTCTTGAACCGCGGACATCTGACCCGTCGTGGAATCCGACAGTTTCGATATCCGGAACATCTTGAGAGGGGAACACAGAATGATGAAGCGTTTTCTCGCCGGCGCTGCCGTGGCCGGATTTGCCTTCGCCTCGACGGCCCAGGCCGGTACGACCAACGGCGCGTTCAACGTCTCGGCCTCGCTGAATTCCGAGTGCGCGGTGGCCGCGGGCGGCCCGCCGACCCTGGACTTCGGCGTGTACACGGCTTTTGGTTCGGCCGCGACTCCCAACCCCAGCATCACGCTCACGTTCAACTGCACGCACAAGCTTCCTGCGCCGACGGTATCGGGAACTCCGTTCGACGGCACCAACGGCACGACGGCCGGCGGCGGCACCGTGGTGGGCCTTTTCTACACGATGGCGGTGACGGGTCCGACCTCTGCGTTGGGCACCGATGCGACCACCAGCGCCGGGGCGACGGCCGATGCGTTCACTTACACGATCACGGGAACGATGGGCGCGGGTCAACCGGGCCAGTGTACGACGGCCTCGTGCGGTCCGACGACCGTTGGACGCACGCTGACGATCTCGTTCTGATCGGACGCTCGAGGGGCTCCAGTTGGGTCTGAGTCTTCGCGCGGCTGCCGCTGCAGCCGCGCTTGGCCTTGCGTTGCCGGCCGCCCAAGCGGCGACGACGAGCAACAACTTCAACGTCACGGTCACGTTGACGTCGCAGTGCGCCGCGACGAACTCGGGCACGACGACCGTCGCATTCGGCACGTACGTCGCCTTCCAGGTGGCGGCGGCGACCGGAACCGCCGTGAACCTCACGTTCCAGTGCACGCGGGGTTTCTCGCCGGTGTCGGCCGCATTTGACACGGTGAATGGCACCGCGGCCGGAGTAGGGGTCGTGCAGGGGCTGCAATACACACTCACGGCCGCCGCTCCAACGACCACTGCCGGCACTGCCGCCACGACGGCCACCATCGGCACGGGCGACACGAAGACCTACGCGATCACGTCCACGATGCCCGGCGGGCAGGCTGGCTCGTGCGCAACGGCCTCGTGCGGCCCCACGACCGTCGTCCGCACCCTGATCGTGACCTTCTGACCGTGACCCATCCCTCCCGCCTCATCCTCGCCTGTGCCATAGCGACGATGTCGACGGTCGCGATGGATGCACGAGCGGGGCAGGTCACCGCTCCGTTCTACGTGAAAGCCGCGCTGCAGAAAGCCGCTCCGACAGGATCGGCCTTCTGCCGCGTGCGCAACATGCCTGGGGCCTACGGCGCGGTAGTCACCGTCGTGTGCGCCACGGGCACCGTCGTCGAAATCGGGCCTCCCGCCGACCAGGCGGCGTGGTTGCCGATCCACGGCGGCGCCTATCGCTTCTTGCCGCCGGTCTCGTTGGCTGGTGTAATGTCCGGAGACTCGGACATGGACACCGGACTCGGCACCGTCACTTCCTGGCGCGTGTTCAAGGTTGCGGGCCGCGACTTCCTGGAAATGACAGTGCGCTGGTAGACCGATGACCTATCGAAGAGTTGACCGAAAACGTCACATCCGAAACATTCACCTGATCGCCGCTGCCGTCGCGGGCCTTCTCGCGACCTCCGTGGACGCGGGGCAGTTCTCGGTGAGTCCCGTGCGGATCTACATGACGCCGAAGGACCGCGCGACGGCTGTCACCGTCGTGAACGAGGGCTCCGAGGACCTGGTCATGCAGGCGGACATCTTCGCGTGGTCGCAAAAGGCCGGCGGAGAGGACGTGCTCGTCCCGTCCGAGGACCTCTTCCTCGCTCCGCCCATCCTGAAGCTGCCGGCCAATGGGCGCCAGGTGGTGCGCCTCGCGCGGGTGAAACCGGTCCAGGGCGCTTCGCAAGTCACGTACCGGATGATCCTTCGCGAGGTCCAGGAAGCCAAGCCGCTCGAGAAGGGCGTTGGTGTCTCGATCGCGCTCGCGTTCTCCCTGCCCGTGTTCATCACGCCGGCCGGAGCGAAGAGCGAGATCGCCTGCACCGCGAAGCGCTCGGCGCCCGACGCGGTCCAGGCGGAATGCGGGAACACGGGCAACGCGTACGCCAATCCGCGCGGCTTCGAGCTGCTAGGCGCCGCGGGCGAAAAGCTCGCCACGCGCGATACGGGCGGCTACATCCTTCCCGGAATCCAGCGCGAGTTCGACATCAAGCGCGCCGACGGTCCCATTCCCTCCGGCAAGGCGAAGCTCGCCGTCTCGCTCGACGACGGCTCCACGAAGACCTTCGACGTCCAGCTCGCGGACTAGCCTTCCCGTTGCTTCGCGCCGCGGTCCTCGCCGCGGGATTGCTCGCGTTCGCCCTGCCCGCGGCCCATGCGCAGGTCGGCAACTCCGCCGTCGCGCCTGCGGGCACGCAGGACCGCGTGTTTCCCCTGGACGTCACGGTGAACGGCGCCAAGGGCGGGACGTGGGTCTTCATCGAGCGCAACGGCGCCCTGTATGCGCCACGCGATGCGTTCGACGAATGGCGCATCGAGCTGAAGACCAACGTGACGCCGATCGAATTCAGGGGCGAGCCTTATTGGCCGCTCGCGGCGGTGCCCGGATTCAAGGCGAAGATCGACTACGGCACGGCCTCGGCGACGCTCGTTTTCGACGCGCAATCGTTCACGGCCCTCAAGCTGGAGAAGGAGATCGTGAAGCGGCCCGTGGTGACCGATCCGCTCCCGAGCGTGTTCCTCAATTACGATTTCAACTACACGGGACAGTTCCTGAAAGACGCCCCCACGGTGAACGACGTGGGGCTGCTCACGGAGGTGGGTGCGTCGGGCAGGTGGGGCGTGTTGACGAGCAGCCAGGTGCTCAGGAAAGTCACGCAGGGCGTCGAGGACAACCAGGTCCATCCCTTCCTTCGCCTCGAGACCACGCTCACGCACGACTTTCCCGAGTCGAACCGGACGCTTCGCGTCGGGGACGCCACGACCCGCGCGGGCACGTGGGGGCGCAACGTCTATTTCGGCGGCGTGCAGTACGGAACGAACTTCGCGCTCACTCCGGGTTTCGTGTCGCAGCCGATTCCGTCCCTGCGTGGGCTGTCCACCGCGCCTTCCACGGTGGAGCTCTACGTGAACGACGTCCTGAGGCAGGTCTCGAACGTGCCGACGGGCCCGTTCACAATCGACAATTTCCCGATCGTGAGCGGCACGGGCGACGCGCGCGTCGTGGTGCGCGACCTGCTCGGCCGCGAGACCGTGATGGTGCAGCCCTTCTTCGCGAGCTCGCAGCTTCTCGCTCCGGGCCTCAACGACTGGAGCGTCGAGATGGGGAAGGTCCGCCGCAACCTCGGCGTCGAGGCCAACGACTACGACGATACCTTCGCGAGCGGCACCTGGAGGCGGGGGATCACCGAGACCCTCACGCTCGAGGGCCACGGAGAGGTCACCTCGCAGATGCGCAACGTGGGGTTGACCGCGATCACGGGCTTGCCCTTCCGGCTTCTCGGGACCTTGTCGCTCGCCGCGAGCAACACCAAGGGCGTGGGCACCGGCACCAACTGGCTCGTGGGCCTGGAACGGAACTCGAACCGCTCCGCGCTCAGCTTCCAGGCTCTCGGCAATACGTCGAGCTTCCGTATGCTCGGGCAGGACGACTTGATCCCGCCCAACCGCCTGCAGATCGCCGGCAGCTACACGTACTATTCCGACAAGTGGGGATCGCTGGGCCTCGCCTTCGCCAAGATCGAGCCGGTCGCGGAGGCCGACGTGACCACGATCTCGTTGAACTACTCGATCACGCTGCTCGAGCGCGCGAGCCTGAACTTCACCGCCTCCCGGGCGATCGTCGGGGTCACCGGAAACTCGCTCGGGCTTTCGTTCACGATGCCCCTCGACAACTCGAGAACGCTCACGGCCTCCGCGACCCATCGGGACGGTGCCGAGGACGCGTATGTCGCCATGTCGCGCACGCCGGGCCTGGATGGGACGCTCGGGTGGCGTGCCCTGGCGGGAACACAGGACCAGAAGGCGCATGGAGAGGCGGGGCTCTATTACTCCGGCAGCAAGGGCGTCCTGTCGAGCGACGTGAGCACCGACGCCGATCGGACCGCGCTTCGGCTGGGCGCGAGCGGAGGCGTGGTGGCCGCGGCCGGAAGCGTGTTCACGACCCGGCGAATGGACCAGAGCTTCGCCGTGGCGCAGGTGCAGGGCTATCCTGACGTGGGCGTGGGCCTCGGAAGCACGGTCCTCGCCCACACCGATGCGAAGGGCATCGCGTTCATTCCGAACCTGTGGCCTTACCAGAATAATTCCGTGCGCCTGAATCCGGACGACCTGCCCATCAGCGCCGAGCTCGATTCCATCGAGCAGCTCGCCGTTCCCGCCTGGCGCGGCGGCGTGTTCGTGAAGTTTCCCGTGCGCGGCGGGCGGGGTGCGCTTGTGCGCATCGTGCTCGACGACGGCGCGCCCGCGCCCGCGGGTGCCACCGTCCACATCGAAGGCGACAAGGAGATCTTCTACGTCGCGCGCCGGGGCGAGGCGTTCGTCACGGGCCTGAAGGACAAGGACCGGATCGAGCTCGACTGGCAGGGCCATTCCTGCGCGATCGACGTGGCGCTGCCGCCGCCGTCGCCCGACGAAGTCCCGCGCCTGGGTCCGTTCCCGTGCAAGGGAGTGCCGCGATGATCATCCGCGCGTTGCGTTTCGCCCTGCTCCTCGCGATCGTCATGGCGGGCCTGTCCGCGCACGCCCGGATCACCTGCACGTTCTCCTCGACCGGATGGTCGACGGCGTACGTTCCATCGACAGCCGCGAACAACATTACGCAGGGGACCGTCTCGGTGACCTGCCAGCGCAACGCGGGCGGCGACGGCACGACGGTGAACTTCAACATCCGGGTCAACAACGGCACGCACGCGGCGGGACAGCAGAACCGCGCGCAATTGAACGCCGCGAACCGGCTGAACTACGAGAACTACCAGGACAGCGGCTGCGGCACGCTCTGGGGGAACAACGCTGCGGGCCAGATCGCCGGGACCATCACGGGGCTCACGGGCTTCGCGCCCATGACCACCAGCGTGAGCTTCTGGGGCTGCGTGCCGGGCAGCCAGACCGGCGGGGCGGCAGGCACCTACACGGACACGGTGACCATGACGCTGCGCTACGGCGGGGCCACGAACCCCACGGCGACATTTCCCGTGACGATCGTCTCGCCGGCAAGCTGCTCGATCAGCACGGCGCCCGGGACTGTCGCTTTCACCTACAGCGCATTCCAGGCCGGCGTCTCGAACGCCGGCACGACCTTCGGCGTGACCTGCACGAGCCTCCTGCCATACACGATGGCGCTCGATGCGACGACCGCGGTGATCGCCGGCCTGCAGTACTCGCTCGCGCTCAGCAGCACCAACGCGACCGGCATCGGCTCCGAGCAGTCCTACGCGATCACCGGGACGATGCCCGCCGGCCAGGCAGGCACGTGCGGGACGAGCAGCTGCGCGGCCACGCAGCCGCGCATGCTCACGATCAGCTACTGATTGCCTAGCGCTCCGAGCGCGGATCGCGCATGAGGAGCTGCTTCACCGCATCGGGCGCCGGGCGGCCCTCGAAGAGAACCGCGCAGACCGCCTCGGTTATCGGCATCTCGATTCCGAGCGCGCGCGCGTGGTCGCGCGCCGCGCGCGCCGAATGCACGCCCTCGGCCACGTGGCCCAGCCCACCCAGCGCCTGCTCGAGGCTCTTGCCCTGCGCGAGCGCCACGCCGACCGCCCGGTTGCGCGACAGGTCCCCCGTGCACGTGAGCACGAGGTCGCCCAGCCCCGTGAGGCCGTCGAAGGTCTCGGCGCGCCCACCCATCGCGGAGCCCAGCCGCGTGATCTCGGCGAGGCCGCGCGTCACGAGCGCGGCGCGGGCATTGCGCCCGAGCGCGAGGCCATCGGAGATTCCCGCGGCGATCGCAACGACGTTCTTCAACGCGCCGCCCAGCTCCACGCCCGCGAGATCGCCGTTGGAGTAGATGCGAAGCCGCGGGCTGTTGAGCGCCGCCGCGGTGCGCGCGGCGAACGCCGCGTCGCGAGACGCGAGGACCACCGCGGTGGGCAGCCCGCGCGCCACTTCGAGCGCGAAGCTCGGTCCCGAAAGCGCGCCCACGCTCGACGTCCGCGGCAGCTCCTGCGCGGCCACCTCGTGCGGCAGCAATCCGCTCGCGGTCTCGAAACCCTTGCACGCCCAGATCACCGCGGCGGGCGAGCCGCAGGCAGCGATCGCACGCAGCGTCTCGCGTAGGCCCGACGTGGCGGTCGCCACGACGAGCGCTTCGGCGCCGTCGATCGCGCGGGGGAGGTTGGCATCGATGCGGACGGAGGCGGGAAGCGGATTGTCGGGAAGGTACCGGCTCGATCGCGTGCGCCCGAGGGCCTCGCAGTCTTCGGCGCGGCGCGACCAGAGCGTGACCGGATGCGCGGCCGCGAGCGAGATCGCGAGCGCCGATCCCCAAGCTCCAGCGCCGAGGATCGCGAGCCTCACGGGGCTAGACGCCCCAGACGTGGGCGGTGCGGATGTATCCGACCTGTCCGTCGCGATGGCGCACCTTCACCCATCCGTCGGCCGGAGGTTCCATCACCTCGAGAAGCACCTGCTTGTAGGCTTCGAAGACGAGCGGCGCGTCGGCGCTGGGCGCGGCGCGGATGTCGGCGAGCGGCACCGTCACGATGACCGTCTGGCGATCGCCGAGGGACTTGTTCTCGACCCAGGCCACTTCGCCGTTCACGTCGCGCACCTTGGTCCACTGGTCGAGCTTCACCAGGACCTCGAAGGGGTAGTAGCGGCTCGCGACGAAGAGGCGGTCGGCCTTGAGCGAGGGCGCGTCGTAGAGCACCGCGGGCGCGGCGCCCAACGCACGGAATTCCGTCGCGTTCGCGGCGAAGGCCGCGAGCGTGGCGGCGAGGACGAGGGCGGCCCGTCCCCGCATGGCTAGTGCGACACGCCCGGAGTGATGATCTGCACGGCGTCGCTCGCGGCCTGCTGGCGCTGCTGCGCGTAGATCGCCTCGAAGTTCACGGGCGAGAGGATCACCGGCGGGAATCCGGCCCGCGTCGTGGCGTCCGAGATCACTTCGCGCACGTACGGGAAGAGGATGTTCGGGCACGCGATGGCGAGCAGCGGCTCGACCTCCGCCTGGGGGAGGTTGCGCACCGTGAAGATGCCCGCCTGCGCGGCCTCGACGAGGAAGAGAGTCCTGTCGCCGGCCTTGGCCGTGACCGTGGCGGTGAGCACCGTCTGGTAGACGCCATCCTCGATCGCGGTGGAATTGTGGTGCAGCTGGATGTCCACCGCCGGCTGCTCACGCTCGAGGAAGACCGCGGGCGCGTTCGGGATCTCGAGCGAAAGGTCCTTCACGTAGATCTTCTCGATGCTGAAAACGGGCTGGGTGTTCGCCTGCGGGATTTCACTCATGGAGCTTCCTTCTTTCGGGATGCCGATTGGAATCGTCTTGTCAGGGTGCGGAAAGCAGGGGCTCGAGCTCGCCCGCGCGGTCGAGGGCGGCGAGGTCGTCGTAGCCGCCCACGTGGCGCTCGCCCACGTAGATCTGCGGAACGGTGCGCCGTCCGGTGCGCTCCTCCATCTCGCGGCGGCGCGGCGGATCGAGGTCGACGCGGACTTTCTCGATCTCGCCCACGCCTTTCGCCTTGAGCAGCCGCTCGGCCATCAGGCAGAAGGGGCACACGCCCGTCGAGTACATCGTCACCTTCGCCATGGCGCTATTTCTCCACCGGCAGGCTCGCCTGCTGCCACGCGGCGATGCCGCCCTTCAGCTCGTACACCGCCGTGAATCCGGCGTCCTTGAGGAGCCTCACCGCGCGCCCCGAGCGCGCGCCGCTCTGGCACGTCACGAGAACGGACTTCTCCTTGTACTTGTTGATCTCCTCGACGCGCTTGCCGAGCTCGGAGAGCGGAATATGGCGCGCGCGCGGCAGGTGGCCGGCCGCGAACTCGTTGCCGTCGCGCACGTCGAGCACCAGGGTCGAGCCCTGGTTCATGAGGCGCGTGGCCTCCAGCGTGCCGATTGCGTTGGATGCACCCATGAGACGTGAGATTTCCGGCCAGGCGAGCATCAATCCGCTCGTCACGAAGATGGCGACGAGCCAGATGTTGTTCAAGATGAAGTCGACCACGTGGGGCCCTGCGGCGTGGACGCCCTGGAGCGCCCGTGAAAAGGTTCGATTTTACCCCATCAACCACTGCAGGAGCCACAGCGCGGGCATGCCCACGGCGATGGCGACCAGCGGATGGCGAAGGCGGGAGGCCACCGCGATGGTGAGGATCCCGGCGACGAGGCGGGCGTTGCCGGGCGAGAGGTCGAGCGTGCCGTGCGGCATCGCGAGCCCGGGAGCCACGATCGCGGCGAGCACGGCCGGCGGCACGAAGAGCAGCGCGTGGCGGAACGCCCGGGGGAACTTCCCCGGATCGGCGAACAGGATGAAGGAGGCGCGAAGCAGGAACGTCGCCAGGGCCACGCCGAGGATCGCGAGCCAGGTGCTCATCGCTTGCGCCATGCGTCGAATGCCACGCCGGCACCGATCCCCGCGATCGAGGCCACCACGAGGGCGAGCCGATAGGGCAGCCCGGCGGCCGCGAGCGCCACCGCGGTCGCCACGAGGGCGGCGGCGAGGTCCGCGCGCTTGCGAATCACGGGAACGAGCAGCGAGATGAACGTGAGCACCACCGCGAAATCGAGCGACCAGCTCGCGGGCACCTGCGCGCCCACCGCGATGCCGATCGCCACGGACAGTTGCCACGACACGTAGAAGGTCGCGCAGGCGCCCAGCGTGTGCCACTCGCGGTTGGCGCGCTCGCCGGGCTCGGCGAAGCGGCGCGTGGTCATGGCGAAGCTCTGGTCGACCATGAGGAATGCGATCAGCGCGCGCATGCGGCGGTCGAGGTGCGCGATGTGGGGCGAGACCGCCGCGCTGTACATCACGAAGCGAAGGCTCACGACGGATCCGGCGAGGATCGTCACCAGCGGCGGCGATCCCACGGCGAGGAGCTGGCAGACGATGAGCTGCGCGATGCCGGAGAACGAGAGCACCGACAGCGCCATTGCCTGGAGCGCCGTGAGCCCCGAGGCGGAACCGGCCACGCCCACGACCACGCCGAAGGGCATCGTGCCCACGAGCATCGGGGCCACTTCCCTGAAGCCGGCGAGGAATTCCTCGCGCGCCGATCGCGCCGTCACGTGCTCCACCGGGCAAAGCGTCGATTCTAGTGCAGCGACCGTTTGCTAGAATCCGCGCATGAAGAAGATCGTCTTGCTTCGCCACGGCGAGAGCACGTGGAACCAGGAAAACCGCTTCACCGGCTGGAAGGACGTGGACCTCACCGCGCGCGGCGTCGAGGAAGCGCGCTCGGCGGGCAGGCTGCTCGCGGCGCAGGGCTACGACTTCGATTCGTGCTTCACGTCGGTGTTGAAGCGCGCCGTGAAGACGTTGAACCTCGCGCTCGAGGAGATGGACCGCCTCTGGCTGCCCGTCGAGAAGCACTGGCGGCTCAACGAGCGCCACTACGGCGCGCTGCAGGGCCTCAACAAGGCGGAGACGGCGGCGAAGTTCGGCGACGAGCAGGTCCTCGCCTGGCGGCGCAGCTACGACGTGCCGCCGCCCGCGCTCGATCCTTCCGACGAGCGCAACGCCGCGCGCGATCGCCGCTATGCCTCGCTTTCGCCCGACGAGATCCCGCTCACCGAATGCCTCAAGGACACAGTGGCCCGCGTCGTGCCGTACTGGAAGGATCGCATAGCCCCGCGCGTGGCCACCGGCGAGCGCGTGCTCGTGGCCGCGCACGGCAACAGCATCCGTTCGCTCATCAAGTTCTTCGACGGCATGAGCGACGAGGCGATCGTGGCCGTGAACGTGCCCACCGGCATCCCCCTCGTGTACGAGCTCGACGACGCGACGTTGAGGCCCCTGCGCAGCTACTACCTCGGCGATGCCGAAGCGGTGGCCGCGGCGCAGCACGCCGTCGCGGCCCAGGGGAAGGCGAAGTAGCGGCGATGGCGAACGCGCGCGCCTCGCGCGTTCCGAAGCAGCTCGCCGCCGCACTCCTCGCGCTTTGCGCGCTGGGGGCCGCGAAATCGCCGCCGCCCAGCGAGCAGGACCTTCGCGAGCTGCGCGCGCGCATCGAGAAGATGCAGGCCGAGCTCGCGGCCAAGGAAGAATCGCGCGGCGAGGCGGCCGACGAGCTCAAGGCCACCGGCAAGGCGGTAAGCGAAGCGCATCGCGCGATCTTCGAACTCGCGCAGCGCCGCCGCGCAATCGAGTCGGAGCTCGCCGCCATCGCCGAGAAGGACCGCGCCACGCGCGCGGGCGTGGCCCGGCAGGAAGCGCTCGCGGCGAAGCTCCTGCGGTTGCAGTACGAGCAGGGCGCGCCCGATCGCCTGCGCCTCATGCTGGAAGGCAAGGACGCGGCGACCGTGGCGCGGCAGCTCGCCTACTACGGCTACATCCAGCGTGCGCGCGCCTCGCTCATCGTGGAACTGCGCAATCGCGAAGAGACGCTGGCCGGCCTTGCCCGGCAGGCGGCCGAGCGCCGCGACGAGCTCAGGCAGAACGAGCGCGAGCACGCCGACGAGGCGCGCAAGCTCGAGAAGGAGAAGGCGGCGCAGGCCGCGGTGGTCGCGCGCCTCGCAGGCGACATCGCCCGGAGCCGGCGCGAGATCGGCAAGCTCAGGAAGGACGAAGCGCGCCTCACGCGGCTGGTCGAGGAGATCGCCCGCGCGCTCGCCCGGCCCACGCCGGGGGAACAACCCCGGGGCCGCCGGGTCGAACGCTTGCCCGACGCCTCGCTCGCGAGCAAGCCGTTCGGGAGCCTCAAGGGGCTCTTGAGTTTTCCCGTGAAGGGGGAACTTACAAATCGTTACGGCGCGGCCCGCGAGGAAACCGGCGCCACCTGGAAGGGCCTCTTCATCCGCGCTGTTTCAGGTGAAACGGTGCACGCGATCGCCGATGGGCGCGTTGTATATGCAGACTGGTTGAGGGGCTTCGGCAACCTGTTGATTCTGGACCATGGCCACGGCTACATGAGCCTGTACGCGAACAACGAGGCGCTGTTGAGACAGGTTGGCGAAACGGTGCGAAGCGGCGATGCCATCGCCAACACGGGAGCGTCGGATTTCGCGCCGGAATCGGGTCTATACTTTGAGCTGCGGAAAGACGGAAAACCGTTCGATCCGCTGGCGTGGGTGGCACCCTAGGAAATCTCGAGAGGGAACGAAATGAGCAAGAGGGTTCAGCAGTTCGGTCTCGTGGCGCTGGGCGCCGTGCTGGGCGTGGTCGCGAGCCTGCATTTCTCGGCGGTGGCCGATCGCCAGGCCTCCGCGCTCATGCTGCCCGTCGACGACCTTCGCCTCTTCAGCGAAGTGTTCGGCCGCATCAAGACCGACTATGTGGAGCCCGTCGAGGACAAGAAGCTGCTGAAGGAAGCCATCAACGGCATGCTCACGGGGCTCGATCCCCACTCCGCATTCCTGGACCAGGAAGCCTACAAGGACCTGCAGGTCGGAACGCAGGGCGAGTTCGGCGGCCTGGGCATCGAGGTCGGCACCGAAGAGGGATTCGTGAAGGTGATCGCGCCCATCGAGGACACGCCGGCGTACCGCGCGGGCGTGAAGGCGGGCGACCTCATCATCAAGCTGGACGACGTTTCGCTGAAGGGCATCAGCCTTTCCGACGCGGTGAAGCGCATGCGCGGCAAGCCCAACACCGACGTGAAGCTCACCATCCTCCGCAAGGACCTCGCGCAGCCGCTCGACATCGTCGTGCGCCGCGACGTGATCCACGTGAAGAGCGTGAAGGCGCGCATGCTCGAGCCCGGATACGGGCTGGTGCGCATCACGCAGTTCCAGGAGCACACCGGCGAGAACCTCGTCGCCGCGATCAACGACCTCTACAAGCAATCCAACGGCGAGCTCAAGGGACTGATCCTCGACCTTCGCATGAATCCCGGCGGGCTGCTCAATTCCGCGGTGGGCGTCTCCGCGGCCTTCCTGCCCAAGAACGCGCTCGTGGTCTATACCGACGGCCGCACCGAGGATTCGAAGATGCACCTGACCGCGAGCAAGGAGAACTACGTTCGCGGCGCCTTCAAGGACGACTACCTCGCCAAGCTGCCCGCGGCGGTGAAGTCCGTGCCGATGGTGGTCCTCGTGAACGGCGCGTCGGCCTCCGCCTCCGAGATCGTCGCCGGCGCCCTGCAGGACCATCACCGCGCCACGATCCTCGGCACGCAGACCTTCGGCAAGGGCTCCGTGCAGACGATCCTGCCGCTGCCCAACAACCAGGCGGTGAAGCTCACCACGGCGCGCTACTACACGCCGAGCGGCCGCTCGATCCAGGCCAAGGGCATCACGCCCGACATCGTCGTGGACGATTCTCCGGACAACAAGGTGCTGCTGCGCGAAGCGGACCTGCAGCATCACCTCACGACGGAAGACGACAAGTCCGCCTCCGCCGAGGGCGCCGACAAGCCCAAGGATGCCACCGACAAGGTCGCGGGTCCGGGCGCTTCGACGCAGGCGGCCCCGGCCGCGAGCGCGAAGGCGGCGCCGCCCGCCAAGGCGGAGGCCGCGCCGAAGGACCCCAACGCGAAGAAGGAAGACATGCAGCTCAATGCCGCGTTGAATCACCTGAAGGGTCTTCCGATCAATAGCGCCGTCACGACGACCGCCGCGGTCACGAAGTAGCGCACGCGGCGGCCGCGCATCGAAACGATGGACGACCGCCAGCGGCTGAGATACAGCCGCCACCTGTTGCTCAACGAATTCGGCGAGGAGTCGCAGGAGCGGCTGCTCGCCACGCATGCGCTCGTCGTGGGCGCCGGGGGCCTCGGCTCCGCGGCGCTCATGTACCTCGCGGCGAGCGGAGTGGGCCGCATCACGGTGTGCGACGGCGACCGCGTCGAGCTCACCAACCTGCAGCGGCAGATCGTGCACCGCACCGCCTCCATCGGGGAGCCCAAGGCCTCGTCGGCCGCCGCCACGATGCGCGAGCTCAATCCCGAAATTGTCGTCGAGGCGCTCGAGGAGCGCGCAGGTGCCGAGCGGCTGGCTTCGCTCGTGCGCGGCGCGGACATCGTGCTCGATTGCTCGGACAACTTCGCCACGCGCCATGCGATCAACCGCGCCTGCGTGGCCGAGCGCAAGCCGCTGGTCTCGGGCGCGGGCATCCGCTTCGACGGCCAGGTCGCGGTGTTCGACCTGCGCCGCGGCGACGCGCCTTGCTACAACTGCCTCTTCGCCGACGATGCGTCCGATGCCGAAGAGCGCTGCGCCACCCTGGGCGTGTTCGCGCCGCTCGTGGGGATCGTCGGAACGTTCCAGGCGCTCGAGGCGATCAAGCTCGCGGCGGGCGTGGGCGAGTCCCTCGCGGGGCGCCTCATGCTCTTCGACGCGCTCGCCAGCCGCTGGCACGAAGTGCGCCTCGCGCGCGATCCCCATTGCCGGGTGTGCGGCGCGCAGCGGGCCGCCGCGTGAGGGCAACGCGCATGCGCACCGGGCGAGTCCTGCTGGCCGCCCTGGCGGTCGCCGCGGTCTGCACGGAAGCGCCCGCGCAATCTTTCGACGGGGAATCGAAGGACGGCCTCCTGCTCGACGCGAGCCCGCCGCCGGCGCGCGTTCGCCTCGACGAAGCGCGCCGCCGACTCGACGACCTGAGGGACAACGCGACCGCAGACGACTATCGCACCATTCGCGTCCAGAATAGGAACGGGCGGGCCGTGTACCGGCGCGTGCCCACCGGGGAATTCGCCGCGCGCATCGAACGCGCGGAACAAGACCGCGACACTGCCGAGGCGGAGCTCCGGGCGCTCGAGCGAAGCCTCTATTGACGGGAGGTAGGTCATGAGGATCCGAGGATTGTATGTCGCCGCCGCGCTCTCAGGCGCGCTGCTGGGCGCGCAGCTCGCGTGCGCGCAGCAAACGCTCTACAAGCTGATCGACAAGAACGGGAAGATCACCTATTCGAACGAGAAGCCGAAGGACTTCGACGGCCAGGTGATCGAGCTCAACATCAATCCCGACGCGAACACCGCCTCGCTGCCCAAGCCGGGCCCGGAAGGCTTCCAGCGGGTGCACAAGGACGCCAAGGGCAAGCCCGTGAGTCCCCAGGAGCTGCTCGCGCAAGCGCAGGAACGCCTCGAAAAGGCGAAGGCGGCCCTGAAGGCCGCGAAGGACAATCCCGGGCCCGACGACGTGATGATGGTGGGCAAGGTGGGCGGAGGCGTGCGCAACATCCAGAGCGAGGACTACCAGAAGCGGCTCGAGCAGCTCGAGCAGGACGTGAAGGACGCGGAAGACAACCTCGCCCGCGTCGAGAAGGGCGGCTAGGGCCGCGATGCGCCCGGCGGCCTTGCGCATCGTTCTCGTCGCGGCATCCATCGCGTTGCTCCCGATCGGCGCGCTCGCGCAGGTGCTCTACAAGTGGATCGACAAGGACGGCAGGGTGCAGTACAGCGACCAGCCTCCGAAGGGTTTCTCCGGGCCCGTCACGCGCATCGAGCCCGACGAAGCGCCGACGCCTTCACCGGCGCCACCGATCAAGGATCCCGGCGTGCCGAAGGCGGCCAAGGCGGGCGGCGCGACGCAGGACATCATCGACATGGCCGCGAAGAAACGCGAGGAGCGCGGCAAGCTCGAGGCGCGAGTGAAAGCCGCGCGCGAGAAGCTCGCCGCGGCGCAGGCCGCGCGCGACGGCGCCACGCCGGGCGACAACGAGCGCCAGGTCGTCCAGCAACGCCAGGACCAGGCGGTGCCGCTGCCGGGGCCGGGCTCGTCGACGACCGGCGGGATGTTCGGCATGGGCGCCATGAACGGGACCGCGGCGCGCTCCAACTGCACCACGTCGACCAACGCGGCGGGCAACAATGTCGTGATGTGCCCGACGGCGGTGCCGAGCGAGGCGTACTACGATCGCATCAAGCAACTCGACGATGCGGTGAAAGCCGCGCAGGACGAGCTCGACGATGCCGAGCGCGCTTATCGCCGCGGCGTGGACTGAGCCGCGGCCTCCGCGAGGTCCCAGCGCGGGTGCACCGGGAACGCGCTTTCGCCACTCGCCCCTTCCGGATACTTGAGCGCGGCGGCGAAGGCGATCATCGCGCCATTGTCGGTGCAGAGCTTGAGCGGCGGAAAATGCACCGTGGCGCCGACACGCCCCGCGTCGGCGACGAGTCGCTCGCGCAATCGCGCATTCGCGCCCACGCCGCCCGCGACGACGAGGCTTTGCAATCCCTCGCGCTCGAGCGCGCGCAGGCACTTGGCCGCCAGCACGTCCACGATCGCCGCCTGGAACGATGCGGCGAGGTCGGCGCGCTCGCGATCGCCGGGAGTGCCCATCGCGCGCACGCGGGTGAGCACCGAGGTCTTCAATCCGCTGAAGCTGAAATCGAGGTCGCCGCTCGCGATCATCGGCCGCGGGAACTCGTAGCGCGACGCGTCGCCTGCCTCGGCGAGCCTGGCGAGGGCCGGGCCGCCGGGATAGCCCAGGCCCAGGAGCGTCGCGGTCTTGTCGAACGCTTCACCCGCGGCATCGTCCAGCGTCTCGCCCAGCAGCTCGTAGCGTCCGACCCCGTCCACGCGCATGAGCTGAGTGTGGCCGCCGGAAACGAGCAGCGCGATGAACGGGAATGCCGGCCGCGGCTCGGCGAGCAGCGGCGAGAGCAGGTGCCCCTCGAGGTGATGGATTCCCACCACCGGCTTGCCGAGCGCGATGCCCAGTCCCGAGGCGACGGACGCTCCCACGAGCAATGCGCCGCCCAGCCCGGGGCCCTGGGTGTAGGCCACGAGCCCGATGTCGTCGATGCCGCGCCGCGCAGTCTCGAGCACGGTCGACACGAGCGGCAGCAGGCGCCTCACGTGGTCGCGGGAGGCGAGCTCGGGGACCACGCCGCCATAGAGCGCGTGCAGCTCCACCTGCGAGTGCAGGGCTTCGGCGAGCAGGCCCGCATGGGTGTCGTAGAGCGCGACGCCGGTCTCGTCGCAGGACGTTTCGATGCCCAGGATGAGCACGGGTGAGCGGACTTTCGCGTGACGTAAAATCCTGATATTATGCGTGGTTTCCCTCGCATCAAAACCAGCCTTACAGACTTATGCCTATCGTTCGAGTCAAGGAAAACGAGCCCTTCGACGTGGCGCTTCGCCGCTTCAAGCGCGCCGTCGAGAAGACGGGCCTGCTCACGGAGCTTCGCGCGCGCGAGTTCTACGAGAAGCCCACCGCGGAGCGCAAGCGCAAGCATGCCGCGGCCGTGAAGCGCCGCTACAAGCGCATGCGCGCGCAGATGCTGCCGCCCAAGCTCTACTGATCCTGGTTTGCCCCTCACGGGGACCGATTCATGCGGCGAGCCGGGCTTGAAAGCCCCGCTCGCCGCAGTCATTTTTCCGGTCTGGAGGTTCACATGGCCCTGCGCGAACAGCTGAACGAAGACATCAAGACCGCGATGAAGGCGCGCGAAGCCGACAAGCTCGCGGCGCTGCGCCTCATGCTCTCGGCGGTGAAGCAGCGCGAGATCGACGAGCGCGTGACGCTCGACGACGCGGGCGTGATCTCGGTGGTCGAGAAGATGATCAAGCAGCGCAAGGACTCCATCTCGCAATACGAGATGGCCGCGCGGCAGGACCTCGCCGACAAGGAGAAGTACGAGATCTCGGTGATCGAGGCCTACCTTCCGCAGCAGCTCTCGGCGGCCGAGATCGACGCGATAGTCGCCGAGGCCGTCGCATCCACCGGCGCCAAGTCCGCCGCCGACATGGGCAAGGTGATGGGCGTGGTGAAGCCGAAGCTCGCGGGGCGCGCCGACATGGGCAGGGTCTCGGGACTCGTCAAGGCGAAGCTCGCGGGCTGATAATCCGCGGATGATCCCGCAGGAGTTCATCCAGTCCCTGCTCGGGCGCGTCGACATCGTCGACGTGGTGGACCGGTACGTGAAGCTCAAGAAGGCGGGGGCGAACTACCAGGCGCTCTGTCCCTTCCACAACGAGAAGTCGCCTTCGTTCAGCGTGAGCCCCACCAAGCAGTTCTATCACTGCTTCGGGTGCGGCGCGCACGGAAACGCCATCGGCTTCCTCATGGAATATTCGGGGCTCGCCTATCCCGAGGCGATCCGCGCGCTCGCGGAGACCGTCGGCATGCAGGTGCCCGAGACGCGATCGCCCAACCCGCGCCCGGGAGCGGCGGAAGCGCCGGGGCTCGCGGCCCGCATGATGGACGCGCTCGCGTACTACCGTGCCGAGCTCAAGAAGTCGAAGGCGGCAATCGATTACCTCAAGGGACGCGGCCTTTCGGGCGAAATCGCCGCGAGGTATGGGCTCGGCTACGCGCCCGATGGATGGCAGAACCTCGAAGCGGTGTTCACGGACTATGCGACCGCGCCGCTCAAGGACACGGGCCTCGTCATCGACAGCGAACCGGACGGCGAGAAGAAGTCCCGCCGCTACGATCGGTTCCGCGACCGCGTGATGTTCCCGATCCTCGACGCCCGCGGCAACGTGATCGGTTTCGGCGGCCGCGTGATCGGGCAGGGCGAGCCCAAGTACCTCAATTCGCCCGAGACGCCGCTCTTCGAGAAGGGACGCGAGCTCTATGGCCTCTACCAGGCGCGGCGCGCCATCCGCGACGCGAACCAGGTGATCGTCGTCGAGGGGTACATGGACGTGGTCGCGCTCGCGCAGCACGGCGTGGAGAACGCAGTGGCCACGCTCGGCACGGCGACCACGCCCGTGCACGTGTCGAAGCTCCTGCGCATGGCCGACAACGTGGTCTTCTGCTTCGACGGCGATGCCGCGGGGCGCAAGGCCGCGTGGCGGGCGCTCGAGGTGTCGCTTCCGGTGCTCGCCGACGGCAAGCTCGTGAGCTTCCTGTTCCTCCCGCCCGAAGACGATCCCGACACCTACGTGCGGCGCCTCGGGAAGGAGGGCTTCGACAAGGCCCTCGCGCAGGCGAAGCCCCTTTCGCAGTTCCTCTTCGCCGAGCTCGCGTCCCACGTGGACATGGCCACGGAAGAGGGCCGCGCGAGCTTCGTGGCGCACGCAAGACCGCTGCTCGCGCAGATCGAGGCGCCGGCGCTGGGCGCGATGCTTCGCAAGCGCCTTGCGGAGCTCGCCCGCCTTTCGCCGGAGGAAGTCGCGGACCTCGTGCCTGCCAAGGTTGCGGATCGGCGCCCCAGCGCCCCACCCGTGCGGGCCACACGCCGTGGCCCGGCGAGCGCCCAATCGCGCGTGCTCGCGATCGTGCTGCATCGCACGGAGCTCGCCCGCCGCGTGCCCGATGACGTCCTTGTTGGCGGGGGTGCCGAAGCCGCGGCGGCTCGTGCCGTCGTGGGCCTCCTGCACCGGGAGCCTGCGCTGAACCTGGCCCAAGTCAGTGCCTACTTCGAGGGCTCGGAGCATGCTCCGGCGCTGGAAGACGCGCTGGGTGACCCCCTTTTGAAACAGGCCGATAGCCCCGATTTCGATCTCGAGGCCGAATTGCAGGGCGCCGTGGCGAAGATCCGCGGCGAGCTGGTGGACCGCCGGCGCACCGAGCTCATGGGCCTGGTGCAGGCGGGGACCGCCACGCCCGACCAGCGCGCCGAGTTCGATCGCCTGCTCGCGCAACTTTCCGCTTCAAAATCAGGGAATCAGACTTCGGAAGACCGGTCTAAGGTATGATAAAATTGATGGTTTTCCCCGACGAACCGCCGCGCGGGAGAGTCCCTAAGTGAAGAACCCCAGCAAGCACCACCAGCACCATTCCGCCGAGCTCAAGATCGCCGAAGTCGAGGCGCAGAAGAAGCGGCTGAAGAACCTCATCGTCCTGGGCAAGGACCGCGGCTACCTCACGTACGCCGAGATCAACGACCACCTGCCCGACGACATGACCGAGGCCGAGCAGATCGAGGGCGTGGTCACGATGCTCGCGGACATGGGCATCGCCGTGTACGACGAGGCGCCGGACGCCGAGCAGCTCCTCATGAACGAGGCGCCGACCCCGATCGCGGAAGAAGACGTGATCGAGGAGGCCGAGGAAGCGCTCTCCACCACGATCGACGCGGAATTCGGCCGCACCACGGACCCGGTGCGCATGTACATGCGCGAGATGGGCTCCGTGGAGCTGCTCACGCGCGAGGGCGAGATCGAGATCGCCAAGCGCATCGAGGACGGCCTGAAGCACATGATCCAGGCGATCTCGTCGTGCCCGACGACGATCGAGGAGATCCTGCGCCTCGCCGACCTGATCGAGAAGGACGAGATGCGCATCGACGAGCTCGTGGACGGGCTCGTGGACGGCGACGAGGAAGATGTCGTCGAAGAGGAGATGACCGAGGAGGAAGAGCTCGAGGAGCTCGACGCCGAGGAGCAGGAAGCCGAGGACGAGGCTGTCGCCAGCGCCGACCTCGAGGAGCTCAAGCAGAACGCCCTGGGCCACTTCAACAAGATCCGGCGCCTGTACAAGAAGATGAAGAAGGTGCTCTCGGAGAAGGGCTACCGCTCGCGCGCCTACAAGGACCTGCAGGAAGACATCTCGAACGAGCTGCTCGCGATCCGCTTCACCGCCAAGCAGGTCGAGCACCTCTGCAACGGGCTTCGCCACCTCGTGGAGCGCGTGCGCGGCCACGAGCGCGAGATCATGGAGCTCGCGACCAAGAACGCGAACATGCCCCGCGCGCACTTCATCAAGGTGTTCCCGGGCAACGAGACCAACCTCAAGTGGGCCGCCGAGGAGATCGCCACCGGCAAGGCGTACTCGAAGGCGCTCGACCGTTTCCGCCCGGCGGTGATCGAGCAGCAGGAAGCGCTCATCCACCTGCAGAAGGAAGTCGGGATCCCGATCAAGGACCTGAAGGAGATCGCCCGCCAGATGTCCACGGGCGAGGCCAAGGCGCGCCGCGCCAAGCGCGAGATGATCGAGGCGAACCTGCGCCTGGTGATCTCCATCGCGAAGAAGTACACCAACCGCGGCCTGCAGTTCCTCGACCTCATCCAGGAAGGCAACATCGGCCTCATGAAGGCCGTGGACAAGTTCGAATACCGCCGCGGCTACAAGTTCTCGACTTACGCCACGTGGTGGATCCGCCAGGCCATCACGCGCTCGATCGCCGACCAGGCGCGCACCATCCGCATCCCGGTGCACATGATCGAGACGATCAACAAGATGAACCGCATCTCGCGGCAGATCCTGCAGGAGACCGGGCAGGAGCCCGATCCGGCCACGCTCGCCGTGAAGATGGAGATGCCCGAAGAGAAGATCCGCAAGATCCTCAAGATCTCGAAGGAACCGATCTCGATGGAGACGCCGATCGGCGACGACGACGACTCCCATCTGGGCGATTTCATCGAGGACCAGACCGGCCTTGCGCCTTCGGACTCCGCGCTCTACGCGTCGCTGCGCGAAGCCACCAAGGA
>DATJVS010000008.1:0-9164 GCA_035501715.1 Usitatibacter sp. | reverse complement strand
ATCTCGGGAAACTTCACGTTCGCGGCCACGTTGGCCACGATCGCCACCACGAGGATGAAGACCACGACCGCCACGCGCGTCCAGTCGATGCGCACGCCCCGCGGGGCGTCGCGCAGGATCGGGGAGTACGCCTGCTGCTGGCGCGCGGCGATCACGCCGAAGATCGCGAGCGCGGTGCCCGACGCGATGAACGCCTCGAGCACGTCGAGCGGGCTCACGCCCGCGATCCACATCATCGTGGTCGTGGTGTCGCCCACCACGCTGCCGGATCCGCCGCCGTTGGAGGCGGCCACGATCGCCGCGAGATAGCCGATGTGCACCTTGTCGCGGAACACCGCGCGCGCCATGGTGCCGCCGATGAGCGCCGCCGCGATGTTGTCGAGGAAGGACGAGAGCACGAACACCATCGCGAGCAGGAGGAACCCGCCCTTCCAGTCGTCCGGAAGTATCCGGGGCAGCTCCGCCGGCACGTGGGAATCCTCGAAGTGCTTCGACAGGAGCGCGAAGCCCATGAGCAGGAGGAACAGGTTGGCGAGGATCACCCACTCATGCGCCGCCACGCCTGCGAGGCCCTCGAAGCCCGCGCCGTACGCGAAGCCCGTGAAGAGGAGCTTGTAGGCCGTCACCACGGCAAGGCCCACCACCGCGACGCGAAGCGTGTGGTTGTGGAACACGGCGATCCCCGCGAGCACCAGCGCGAACAGGATGAAATCGACGGGGACCGGGCCCAGCATCACGGGATGGTGCATGGCGCGATATTATTACGCCATGGCCGTGATCACATGCATCGAGGACCTGCGCCGGCTCGCCGTGAGGCGGGTGCCGCGCATGTTCTATGAGTACGCCGACTCGGGCGCGTGGACCGAATCCACTTACCGCGCCAACGAATCCGACCTCGCCGCGATCAAGCTGCGCCAGCGCGTGGGGCTCGACATCTCGAAGCGCTCGCTCGCGACCAAGATGCTCGGCACCGAGGTCGCCATGCCGGTGGCGATCGCGCCCACGGGCATGACGGGGATGCAGCATGCCGACGGCGAGATCCTCGGCGCCCGCGCGGCGGAGAAGTTCGGCATCCCGTTCACGCTGTCCACGATGAGCATCTGCTCCATCGAGGACATCGCCGCGAACACCACGAAGCCGTTCTGGTTCCAGCTCTACGTGATGCGCGACCGCGAGTTCAGCGGCCGCCTCATCGACCGCGCCAAGGCGGCCAAGTGCTCGGCGCTCGTGCTCACGCTCGACCTCACGGTGCTGGGCCAGCGCCACAAGGACATGAAGAACGGCCTCTCGGCGCCGCCCAAGCCCACGCTCGCCAACATCCTCAACCTCTTCACGAAGCCCGCGTGGTGCATGGAAATGCTCGGCACGAAGCGGCGCACGTTCGGCAACATCGTGGGCCACGTGAAAGGGGTGGAGGACATGACGTCGCTCTCGGACTGGACCACGGAGCAATTCGACGCCACCCTCAACTGGAAGGACATCGAGTGGATCAAGAAGCGCTGGGGCGGCAAGCTCGTGCTGAAGGGCATCCAGGACGTGGAGGACGCGCGCCTCGCCGTCGATAGCGGCGCCGACGCGCTCATCGTCTCCAACCACGGCGGCCGGCAGCTGGACGGCGCGATCTCCTCGATCAACGCGCTGCCCGCGATCGCCGACGCGGTGGGATCGAAGATCGAGGTGTGGATGGACGGCGGCATCCGCTCGGGCCAGGACGTGCTGAAAGCCGTCGCGCTGGGCGCGAAGGGCACGATGATCGGCCGGGCCTTCCTCTACGCCCTGGGGGCGGGGGGCGAAGAGGGCGTCACGAAGTGCCTCGAGATCATCCGCAACGAGCTCGACAAGACCATGGGCTTCTGCGGCCGCACCGATATCCGCGACGTCGACCGTTCGGTCCTGGTGCCCGGCACCTATCCGTCGTAACCGGAAAATAACAGGCCCTTAGACGGCAGTTCGGTGCCGCGGTCCGCGCGGACGCCTATCCTCGGGGGATAGGAAACCGGAGGAGTCGCCATGCAACCGCGCAAGATCCTGATCCTCGGAGCGTCCTACGGGTCGCTGCTGGGCGTGAAGATCGCACTCGCGGGCCACGACGTGACGCTCGTGTGCCTGCCGCAGGAGGCCGCGCTCATCAACTCGAAGGGCGCGATCGTGCGCCTTCCGGTGAAGGGGCGCGAAGGATTGGTCGAGGTGAACTCGACGAAAGCGCCGGGCAAGCTTTCCGCCACGGGCGTGGACGCCGATCCCGCGAAGTTCGACCTGGTGGGGCTCGCGATGCAGGAGCCGCAGTATCGCTCGCCCGGCGTGCGCGAGCTGCTGGACCGCGTGGCCCTGTCGCGCAAGCCCTGCATGTCGATCATGAACATGCCGCCGCTGCCGTACCTCGCGCGCATCCCGGGCATCGACGCCCAGAAGTGCGCCGACAGCTTCACCGATCCCACGGTGTGGAAGAACTTCGACCCGAAGCTGGTCA
Organism: Usitatibacter sp.; assembly: GCA_035501715.1. Lineage (GTDB taxonomy): Bacteria > Pseudomonadota > Gammaproteobacteria > Burkholderiales > Usitatibacteraceae > Usitatibacter. The sequence goes on along the minus strand of DATJVS010000008.1, from coordinate 6,694 downwards.
CGCTCTGCAGCCCGGACCCGCAGGCCTTCCGTCCGCCGGACCAGGAAGTGAACGTGCTGCAGGTGCGCCTTCCCACCAACTTCAAGGCCGCTCGCTTCGACTCGGACGAATACACCGCGATGCTGCGCGGCATCGCTGCGGACATCGAGGCCATTCGCTTCGACGCGGGCGGCGAGAAGATCGAGCTGCCGGTGAAGCTCAAGGTGCACGACTCCATCTTCGTGCCGCTCGCCAAGTGGGCGATGCTGATCGCCGGCAACTACCGCTGCGTGCGCGCCGACGACGTGGTGCCGATCCGCGACGCCGTTCACGGCGACCTCGCCAAGTCGCGCGAGACCTACAACTGGGTCGTGGACCTGTGCGTGTCGCTCGGCGCCGACGCAAGCGACATGGTGCCCTTCGAGAAATACGCGGCCGCCGCGCAATCGCTGGGCACGCCGTCTTCGGCGGCGCGGGCGCTCGCCAACGGCGCGCCCTACATCGAGCGCGTCGATCGCCTGGTGCAGAGCGTGGCGGCGCAACGCGGGCGCCGGTCGGAAGAGGTCGATCGCATCGTCTCGCTCGTGGACGGCTGGCTCGTGCGCAACCGCCGCAAGGGGTGAGGATGGCCCTGCCGCTGCTCGCCACCACAATCGCCGGAAGCCTTCCCAAGCCCTCGTGGCTCGCGGAGCCCGAGAAGCTCTGGGCCGCGTGGAAGCTCGAGGGGGACACGCTAGCCGAGGGAAAGCGCGACGCCGTGCGCCTCGTGCTTCGCATGCAGGAGCGCGCCGGCATCGACATCGTGACCGACGGCGAGCAGACGCGCCGGCACTTCGTGAACGGCTACATGGAGAAGCTCGAGGGCATCGACTTCAAGAACCTGAAGACGGTGCGCATCCGCAATCGCTACGACGCGAACGTCCCGCGCGTGGTCGGCCCCGTCGTGCGGCCGAAGCCCGTTCATTCCGACGACGTGAAGTTCCTGCGCGCCGAGACCTCGAAGGCCATCAAGTTCACGCTCCCGGGCCCGATGACGATGGTGGACACGCTCTACGACGAGCACTACGGCTCGCGCGAGAAGCTCGCCATGGCCTTCGCGGAGATCCTCAACCAGGAGGCGCGCGAGCTCGCGGCGCTGGGAGCGGACGTGGTCCAGTTCGACGAGCCCGCGTTCAACGTGTACTTCGACGAGGTGCGCGACTGGGGCGTGGCGGCGCTCGAGAAGGCGCGCGCCGGCGTGAAGGCCAAGGTCGCCGTGCACATCTGCTACGGCTACGGCATCGAAGCCAACATCACGTGGAAGAAGACGCTGGGCGACGTCTGGCGCCAGTACGAGCAGACCTTCCCGCTGCTCGCGAAGTCCACGATCGACCAGGTCTCGCTCGAGTGCGCCAATTCCCACGTGCCCATCGAGCTGATCGGATTGCTCCGGGGCAAGGACGTGCTCGTGGGCGCGATCGACGTGGCGAGCACGCGCGTGGAAACGCCCGAGGACGTGGCGAAGGTGATCCGCGAGGCGTTGAAGCACGTGCCGAAGGAGCGCCTCTTCCCCTGCACCAACTGCGGCATGGTGCCGCTCGCGCGCGACGTGGCCGCCGGCAAGCTCGCCGCGCTGGGCGCGGGCGCCGCGCTGGTTCGCCGGGAGCTCGCGTAGAATCGGCCGGTCACTGGATCGATCCGGGAGTCGAGCTGTGTTCTCCAGAACGACCAAGCTGCACGCCCTCGCCGCGCTCGTGGCAATCGCCCTCCCGGCCGGCTCGCTGCAGGCGAGGACCTTCCGCTCGGCCGACGTCCACGCGAAGGACTTCCCCACCAACATGGCGATCGAGCACATGGGGGAAGAGATCTCGAAGGCGACCGGCGGCAAGGACACCGTCAAGGTCTTCGGCAACAGCTCGCTGGGCTCCGAGAAGGACACCGTCGAGCAGGTGAGGATCGGCGCGCTCGACATGGTGCGCGCCAACACTTCCTCGTTCCACGGGATCGTTCCCGAGTCGATGGTCCCCGCGCTGCCGTTCCTCTTCCGGGACCTGGACCATTTCCGCAAGACCATGTACGGAGCGCAGGGCGCGAAGATCCTCGCGGCGTTCGACAAGGCGGGATTCGTGGCGCTCGCCCTGTATGAGAGCGGCGCGCGCTCGATCTACGCGAAGAAGCCGATCCGCAGCGTGGCCGACGTGAAGGGCCTGAAGCTTCGCGTGCAGCCTTCCGACCTGTGGGTGTCGCTCGCGAGCGCCATGGGAGCCTCGCCCACGCCGATGCCTTTCGCCGAGGTGTACACGGGGCTCAAGACCGGGCTCATCGACGCGGCCGAGAACAACATCCCTTCGTACGACGAGACCAAGCACTACGAAGCGGCGCCGATATTCTCGGAGACGATGCACGCGATGCCGCCCGAGGTGCTCGTGTTCTCGAAGAAGGTCTGGGCGACGCTGTCGAAGCAGGAGCAGGCCGCCATCCGCAAGGCGGCGCAGGATTCGGTGCCCTACTACGTGAAGCTCTGGGACGCGAAGGAGAAGGAGTCCCGCGCCGCGGTGATCAAGGGCGGCGCCACGATCATTCCGGCCTCGCAGATCGACCGCCAGGGCTTCGTGGACGCCGAGAAGCCCGTGTGGGACAAGTTCGCCAGCACGCCGGAGTTGAAGGCGCTGGTGAAGGAAATCGTCGACACGAAGTAGCCGATGACGATCGCGCCGCTGCTGGCACGGCTTTCCGCCCTGAACGCCGTCCTGGCGCGATGGGCGCTGTACGTCGCCTGCACCTGCCTCGCGGGACTGCTGGCGATCGTGGTGTACGGCGTGGTCATGCGCTACGTGTTCAACAACGCTCCGCCCTACGTGGAGCAGGTGGCGCTGCTGCTCGTGATCTCGGTGGCGATGTTCGCGGCCGCCGCCGGGGTGCGGGACACCACGCATATCGGCATGGACTCCCTCGTGGCGATCCTGCCCGGGCCCGTCGCCCTGGCATGCAGGATCGTGGTGCAGGTCCTCACCATCCTCTTCGCAACGGCGCTCGTCTTCGGCGGCGTGGAGATGGCCTCGTCCATGCGCGGCGACACGATCCCCACGATCGGCATCTCGGAGTCGTTCCGGTACGCGCCCGTCATCGTCGCCGGCGTCTTCATCGCCCTGTTCTCGATCGAGCACATCCTGGCGCTCTGGACCGGGAAGGAAGTGGCGCGCTCTTGGCACTGACCGTCCTGTGCGTGACGTTCGTCGCCTTCCTGCTGCTGGGCGTTCCCGTGGCCATCGGGCTGGGGCTGAGCTGCATCGCCACGTTCCTGGTCGAAGGGCTTCCTTTCGAGACCGCGGTGCAGATGATGACCTCGGGGATGAACGTATTCTCGTTCCTGGCGATCCCGTTCTTCATCTTCTCGGGCGAGCTCATGCTGCACGGGGGGATCGCCGACAAGATCGTCGCCTTCGCGCGAAGCCTCGTGGGCCACTGGAGGGGAGGACTGGGGCTCGCGAACGTGGTCGCGTCCACGCTCTTCGGTGGCGTATCGGGCTCGCCCGTGGCCGACACCTCCGCCATGGGCGGCGTGATGATCCCGATCATGAAGCGCGAGGGATACAGTGCCGCCTACGCGGTGAACGTCACGACGCATGCGTCGCTCTCGGGCGCGCTGATGCCCACGTCGCACAACATGATCATCTACGCTTTCGCCGCGCAGGCCGCGACCGGAATGATCGGCGACACGGCGGTGCATGGCGTGTCAATCGGCGACCTCATGTTCGCGGGATTGATCCCGTGCTTCTGGATCATGGTCTGCATGCTGGCGGCGGCGCGCTGGCAGGCCGTGCGATTCGGCTTTCCGAGGAACGTGGACGGCAGCTCGCGGGTCCAGGCGTTTCCCGGATGGGGGACGGTCCTGCGGGCCTTCGTGGCATCCCTGCCCGGTTTGCTCGTCGTCGGAATCATCCTGGGCTGCGTGATGAAGGGGATCGCGACGCCGACTGAAGCCGCGGCCATCGCGGTGACCTACTCGCTGGTCCTCACCGCCTTCGTCTACCGGACGCTGTCCCGCGAGAAACTCGTGAAATCGCTCGCGAAGGCCTCGCGCACGACGGGCATCGTGCTGCTGCTGATCGGCGTGTCGAACATGCTCCGCTACCAGATGGCGTACCTGGAGATCCCGGATTCGATCGAGCACGCGCTGCTCACCGCGACCACGACTCCGTGGCTCATGCTGCTCTACATCAACATCATCCAGGTGTTCCTCGGCGTCTTCCTCGACATGGCCGCGCACATCCTCATCACGACGCCGCTCTTCCTCCCGCTCGCGATCCAGATGGGCGTGGGACCGGTCCAGTTCGGGATGATGCTGCTGCTCAACTGCGCGCTGGGGCTCGTGCATCCGCCCGTGGGCGCCGTGCAGTTCGTGGGGTGCGCCATCGGCAACGTCTCCATCGGCGAGGCCACCAAGACCGCCTGGCCCTACTACCTCGCGATCTTCGCCGCCATCAACCTCGTCACCTACGTGCCGTGGTTCTCGACGTGGCTACCGTCGATCATCACCGGGCATGTGGTGCTCTAGGGCCCTGACCCCAGCAGCCCCTGCTTCTCGATGAACGAGATGATGTCGGGCAATCCCTGGCCGGTCTTCAGGTTGCTGAACACGAAGGGCCGCTCGCCGCGCATCTTCCTCGCATCGCGCTCCATCACCTCGAGCGAGGCGCCCACCATGGGCGCCAAGTCGATCTTGTTGATGACGAGCAGGTCGCTCTTGGTGATGCCGGGCCCGCCCTTCCTCGGGATCTTGTCGCCGGCCGCCACGTCGATCACGTAGAGCGTGAGATCCGAGAGCTCCGGGCTGAAGGTCGCCGCGAGGTTGTCGCCGCCGGACTCGATGAAGATCACCTCGAGCGCGGGGAAGCGCTTGTTCAGGCGCGCGACCGCCTCGAGATTGATGGATGCGTCCTCGCGGATCGCCGTGTGCGGGCACCCTCCCGTCTCCACGCCGAGGATGCGCTCGGGCGCCAGCGCTTCGTTCGTCACGAGGAACTTGGCGTCTTCCTCCGTGTAGATGTCGTTGGTGACCGCGGCGATGTCGTACTTGTCGCGAAGCGCCTTGCACAGCGCCAGCGTGAGCGCGGTCTTCCCCGAGCCCACGGGCCCGCCGATGCCGACGCGAAGCGGCGAATCGCTCACGAGCGGAAGATCCGGCTGTATTGCGTCTCGTGGCGCGACGAAGCCAGCGCGAAGCCCGGCGCGAAATTGAAGAGCTCGCCGTCTCCCAGCGACGCGGCGCGCTCCACCGCGGCGGGAATGCGTTCCGCGATGGCCAGCAGCATGCGTTGCCCCTCCGTCTGCCCGAGCGGCACGCTCTTCAATGCGGCGAGCACCTGGTTCTCGGCCCAGGCGAAGAGATACGCCGCGAGCGCCTCGCGATCGTCGATCTGCCACGCGGCCACGGCGAACGCGAAGGCCGTTGGATACGCGAGCTCCTCGATCGCATCGAGCGCGTCCGCGCCGGGAATCGCGAGCTCGTGCGCGAGGCGGCGCAGCGAGTAACCCATCTGCAGCGTCTCGGCGCGAAGCTCGGCGCCCTCGCGGCTCGCGACGAATTCCTCGTTCCATCGCGCAACCGATTCCGCGTCGCCCGCCCGCCAGGCCCCGGCGAGCCGCAGGAACACCGGCGCCTCCATGCCCGAGAGCGAGAGCTCCATCACGTCGCCGATCCATCGTCGCGCGCTCGCCGCATCGCGGATCTCGCCGGATTCGATCGCGGCCTCGAGCCCCTGCGAATAGCTGTAGGCGCCGACCGGCAGCGCGGGACTCACGAGCTGAAGGAGCTTAAGGTTCATGCCGTCCACGTTTCATGGCTTCGGAGGGAATTCGTGGATGCGCCCGCCGTGCCCCGAATCGTTGTCGTGGCGATGGTGCGCGCCGTAGGCGCCGGCCTCGGGCTCGAAGGGCGCATCGAGCGTGGACACGCGAGCGCCGAGCCCCTTCAACATCTCCTCGAGCACGTGGTCGGCCGCGAGCCGCAGCCATCCCGCACCGACCTGCACGGGCACGTGGCGATTGCCCAGGTGATACGCGGCCCGCGCGAGATGCTCCGCGTCGCCGCACTCGACGTGCAGGAGCCGCTCGGTCTCCGCCACCACCTCGATCACGCGGCCATCGGATGCGACGACCCAGTCTCCGCCGCGGAGCACCTGTCCCCGCGGCAACTCGATCGCGACCTCTTCACCGGAGACGAGCGTGGCGCGCTGGCGCGTCTTCGTGCGCCGGTCGAAGGGAAGCCGCAGCGTCCCATGCACCTTCACGCCATAGGCCGCGTTGGGCTTCATCGGAAAACGCGAGCGGATCTCGAGCATCAGAAGAGGAAGTAGCGCTGGGCCATGGGAAGGACCTTCGCCGGCTCGCACGTGAGCAGCTGCCCGTCGGCCCGCACCTCGTAGGTCTCGGGATCGACCTCGAGCTTCGGCCGCCACGCGTTGTGGACCATGTCCTTCTTGCCGATGCCGCGCGTCCCGCGCACCGCCTCGAGGGGCTTTCGCAATCCGAGCCCGCGCAATTCCGCGTTGGCGAGCGCCGCCTGGGAGACGAACGTGACGCTGGTCGCGAGCGCCCCGCCGAAGGAGCCGAACATCGGGCGATAGTGCACGGGCTGCGGCGTGGGGATCGACGCGTTGGGATCTCCCATGGCCGCCGCGGCGATCATCCCGCCCTTGAGTATCAGCGACGGTTTCACGCCGAAGAACGCGGG
>DATJVS010000007.1:0-21433 GCA_035501715.1 Usitatibacter sp. | reverse complement strand
CCCCCGGCGAGCATCGCGTCGTCGAAGAAGTGCAGCTTGTGCTTTCCCACCTCGATCAGGTCGAGGTGGTGGACGACCTGGTGGCTCGTCGACAGGCCGTTCACCTTCGTGCCGTTGGTGCTGGCCAGGTCCTCGACGTAGGTCGTGGTATTCACGATCCGGAACAGCATGTGCCGCCCGGACACCGCCGGGTGATCGATGCAGATGTCGCAGGTCGGATGGCGCCCGACGACAGTCACCGCCTTGGAAAGCTCAACCTCGGTGACGATCTCCCCGTCGAGGCTCAGGACGACTCGGGCGCTCACTCATCCCTCGCGGCGGAACCGGGAGCTCGCGGAATCGGTGGCCTTCAGCTGGTTGTCGACGTCCTTCACGCCCTCGGCGCCGCGGGCGACCGCGCCCGCCGCGTTGGCCTCGTTCTGCGTGTCGACCACGCCCAGCAGGCGCACCTGGCCGCCGCTGCATTCCACGGTGATGTGGGTGCCGGCGGTGCGCTCGTCGCGCCGCAGGGCCGAGCGAACGGCCCATTCCGTGGCGAGATCATCGACCATGCGCAGCGAATCCGGGGTTTCCTGGAAGCATCGGCGCTTCATCATGCCATCGATCTCGTCGACGCACTCCTCCACCGACAGCCGCTCCGTGCAAAGGACCAGGTCGTAGAGCTCGGGGTCGCGCCAGTTCACTCCGAAGTGGCGCTTGGTGATGGCCGTGTGGGCTTCCTCGCTCATCTGGATCTCGGACTCGACGGTCTCGCGATTGTCCGTCTGCAAGCGCTCCATCATCCGCGTGACGCGGGTCTCCATGGGGGCGCAGACGCGAACACGGATCACGTGGGGGATATTCCGCAGCAGGTGCACCGCTCCCCAGCCGCGGATCACGCCCGTGGATCCGTCGCGCAGGAACCGGAAGGTCTCGTCGGCGGTGAAGATGGACAGCGCGGTGCGGTCCGTGGTGAGCTTCTCCCACAGCCCCGCCTTTCCGTCGAGGAAGCGCTGCACGTGGCTCTTGCGAAGCCGCATCTTGTTGGCGATGGGCTCGATGATCTCGTGGTAGACGACCTTGCGGCCGTTGCGCTGCGCGACGCCGGCAGCGACGTCCTTGCCCAGGGAACCCATCTCTCGGGTCATTGCGACGAGCGGCATGGCGTCATGTTCTCCTAGAATTCCTTCCAGTCTTCTTCTCCGCCAGGGGCCGCGAGCATGGGCTCGCGACGCGCCGCCAGGGCCGGGCGCTCCGGCGAGGTCGCCGGGCGGGCCATGGCGGGCTTGGACGGTGCCGGTTGCGCCGCGGCACCGTCGACCCGGAACTGCGCGACCACCTGCGTAAGGCCCTGCGCCTGCGACGCCATGCTGGTCGCGGCCGCGGTGGCCTCTTCCACGAGCGATGCGTTCATCTGCACCACCGTGTCCATCTGCGTGATCGCCTTGTTGATCTGCTCGATGCCGGCGCTCTGCTCGTTGTTGGCCGAGGCGATCTCGGTCATGATTTCCGCGACCTTGCGCACCGAGCCCACCAGCTCGTCCATGGTCTTGCCGGCCTGCTCGACCAGCTTCGCGCCCGCTTCCACGCGGCTGACCGAGTTTTCGATGAGCGAGCGGATCTCCTTGGCCGATTCGGCCGAGCGCTGCGCGAGGCTGCGCACCTCGGCGGCCACGACGGCGAAGCCGCGGCCCTGCTCGCCCGCGCGGGCCGCCTCCACCGCGGCGTTCAGCGCGAGGATGTTGGTCTGGAAGGAGATGCCGTCGATCACGCCGATGATGTCGCTGATGCGGCGCGACGAGTCGGTCACTTCCTGGAAGGTGCTCACGACCTTGGCCACCACCTCGCCGCCCTTCTGGGCCGTGGCCGAGGCGCTGCCCGCGAGCGCGCTCGCCGTCTTCGCGTTCTCCGCGTTGTGGCGCACGGTCGTGGTGAATTCCTCGAGCGTGGAAGCCGTCTCCTCGAGCGAGCTCGCGTGCTCCTCGGTGCGGCTGGAAAGCTGCTGGTTGCCCGAGGCGACCTGGCTCGCGCCCACGGCGATGGACTCGGAGCCCGTGCGGATGTGGGTCACGATGCTTCCGAGGCCGGTGTTCATCTCGCGAAGCGCCGAGAGCAGCTCCGCGGCCTCGTCGCGGCCGCTCGATTCGATGCGCGAGGTGAGGTCGCCCGCGGCCACGCGGCGCGCCACGGCGACCGAATCGGAAAGCGGCCCCGTGATGCTGCGCGTGATGGTCCACGCGAGCATCGCCGCGAGCACGAGGACGACGGCCTCGATCGCGTACACGGTCGTCGCGAGGCGATCGCCCATCACGATCGCCTCACGGGCCGCGTCGTCGCTCGCCTTCTTCTGGATGTCGATCAGCTTGTTCAGGTCCCCGAGCATGTTCTGCACCAGGGGATCGATCTGGGTCATGAGGACGTTGGCGGCTTCCTCGTTGCGAAAGCTGGTGGCGAGGCCCAGCGCCTGCACGAAGGGCTTGTCGAGCTCCTTGTCCACCTTGTCCATGGACTCGAGGATGTCGCGCTCCGCCCCGGTGAGCTGGAGCTTGAGCATCTGCGCGCGCGTGTCGTCGAATTGCCGGCCGAGCTTGCGGGCCGTGTCCTCGTAGGACTGCATGGCCTTGATGTCGGTGTGCAGCCCGATGTTGCGCATCACCGCCGACTGCTCGAGGATCTGCGACTTCATGCGCGAGGCGAGCTCGAGCTTCGCGCCCGTGGTTTCGTGGACCGTGGCGAGCTCGTCGCGGCTCTTCTTGCCGAGGTAGGTGCTGGCCACCGACACCACCATGAGGATGGCGAGGATCGCGCCGAAGCCCAGCGCGAGGCGCGGACCGATTCGTATCGTGCGCAGGACCATGGATTCGCTTCCTTGGCCTGGGCGACCTAGCCCTTGTAGATGCCGCAGCCCACGATCACGTCTTCGAAGCGCTGCAGGTACATCGACTTCGGCTCGATCGCGCTCGTCGTGGGATTCATGAACTTGTAGTCCTGCCAGGCCTTGGCGTCGGGCTTGGCCATGAGCTGCACGCGCTCCTTCACGAAGTATTTCCCGTCGACGTCGCGCAGGTCGATCATGTCCTTGCCGATCATCTTGGCGTTGGCGCCGTGGGCGAGGACCTTGCCCTTCAGGTCGTAGACGACGATGTACAGGTCGCGGTCGACGAACCCGCCCTTCGGGTTGTCGAAGTCGGCGAACGCCTTCTCGCGCCCGACCTTCTTGATGTGCGCGATGGCCTTCTCGACCATGGCCGTGGCTTCCTTGGCCGTGCCCTTGGACTTCTCATCGGCGTGCGCCGGATTGGCGCCCAGGATGAAGCCGAGTGCGATCAACGCGATCGAAAGGATCCTTGCCATGTGCGCTCTCCTCTATCAGTCTCGTCTAATGAACTGCGATTCTGCTGCTTCGGGCCGCGCCACGGCAGTGGCCTGAATCACACCCGGCTGGCAGGGCCGGTTACCCCTGTAACGGCGCCTAGCGCCGGAAATTCACGTCGATTTCCATCGAGCGGCCGTCGGAGCCCGGCGAGAACTTCCACTGCGAAAGCGTCTTCACCACGGCGCGGTCGAACAGGCGCCGGGGATTGGCCTCGATGATCTCGACGCGGGTGACTTCGCCCGTGGCGTCGATTGTCATGCGGGCCTTGACCTTGCCCGTATCGGCGCCCGCCGAGATCGCCTCGCGGGGGAACTCGGGGTCCACGCGGCTCACCGGCGTGAGGTCGCCCGCGCGGGCGGCCATCGCGGCCATTGCGAAAAGCGCGGCGGCTACAGGCCGCGCCAGCTGATGTCTAGTGATGGTCGGCATTTCCTCAATCCCTCCCGTTCGGTCCAAAAAATGTGACGAATTCCATAGCCAAATTTTAATGGCGCCAGTCGCATTCTTCTCGTGGGACGGAATTACACCGGTAATTCATGCCGGGACCTTCTGCCGGGCCGGCTGCCGGCACCGGGGACCGGCCTGGGCGGGCTCCAGCAGGAACTTCTGCATGTCCCAGGCCCCCGTGGGGCAGCGCTCGGCGCATAGCCCGCAGTGCAGGCACACGTCCTCGTCCTTCGCCATGATCCGCCCGGTCTTGAGCACGGGCGACACGTAGAGAGACTGCTCGAGGTCGTGCGAAGGCGCATTGAGGCGCGCGCGCAGCTCGCCCTCCTCGCCGTTCAGGGTGAATGTGATGCAGTCGACGGGACAGATGTCCACGCACGCATCGCACTCGATGCATAGCTTGGGCGCGAACACCGTCTGCACGTCGCAATTCAGGCAGCGCTGCGCTTCCTTCAGGGCGAGCACCGGGTCGAAGCCCAGCTCCACTTCCTCGCGGATGTTCTTCAGCGCGATCGTGAGCTCCTTCAGCGGCACCTTGAAGCGCGCGTCGTTCGCGACCTGGTTGTCGTAGCTCCACTCGTGGATGCCCATCTTCTGCGAGACGAGGTTCACGTGCGGCGGGGGGCGCACGGTGACGTCCTCGCCGTGGCAGAGCCGGTCGATGGAGATGGCCGCGTCGTGGCCGTGGGCCACGGCCCAGATGATGTTCTTGGGCCCGAGCGCCGCGTCGCCGCCGAAGAAGACCTCCTTGCGGCTCGACTGGAGCGTGGCCGGGTCCAGCACCGGCATGCCCCACTTGTCGAACTCGATGCCGACGTCGCGCTCGATCCACGGGAACGCGTTCTCCTGCCCCACGGCCACCAGCACGTCGTCGCACTCGTGGACCACGTCGGGCTCGCCGGTGGGGACGAGCGAGCGGCGCCCCTTGTCGTCGTACACGGCCTTCACCTTCTCGAAGGCCACGCCCGTGAGGCGCCCCTCGTCGTGGAGGAACGCCTTGGGCACGAGGAAGTTGAGGATCGGGATGCCCTCGTGCATCGCGTCTTCCTTCTCCCATGGCGAGGCCTTCATCTCTTCGAAGCCCGAACGCACGATCACCTTCACCTCGTCGCCGCCGAGGCGTCGCGACGAGCGGCAGCAGTCCATGGCGGTGTTGCCGCCGCCCAGCACGATCACCCGCTTGCCGATCTTCGTGATGTGCCCGAAGGACACCGACGAGAGCCAGTCGATGCCGATGTGGATGTTGGCCGCGGCCTCCTTGCGCCCCGGGATGTCCAGGTCGCGGCCGCGCGGGGCGCCCGAGCCGATGAAGACCGCGTCGAAGCCCTCGGCGAGCAGCTTCTTCAGCGAATCGATCCGGTGGCCGCCCTTGAAGTGCACGCCGAGGTCGAGGATGTAGCCCGTCTCCTCGTCGATCACGCTCTCGGGCAGGCGGAACTTCGGGATCTGCGAGCGGATCATGCCGCCCGCGAGCCGGTCGGAATCGAATACGGTCACGTGATAGCCGAGCGGCGCGAGATCGCGCGCGACCGTGAGCGACGCGGGGCCCGCGCCTACGCACGCGATGCGCTTGCCGTTGCGCTGGGCGGCCTTCTTCGGAAGGCGCGCGGTGATGTCTTCCTTGTAATCGGCCGCGACCCGCTTCAGGCGGCAGATGGCGACGGGCTCGGGCTTTTCGCCCTGGTTCTCCTCGACGCGCCCGCGGCGGCACGCCGGCTCGCAAGGACGATCGCACGTGCGCCCGAGGATTCCCGGGAACACGTTGGACTTCCAGTTGACCATGTAGGCATCGCCGTAGCGGCCCTGGGCGATGAGGCGGATGTACTCGGGCACCGGAGTGTGCGCGGGACACGCCCACTGGCAATCCACCACCTTGTGGAAGTACTCCGGTTGCGCGATGTCCGTCGGGTGCACGTCGCTACCCTCCTGAAGGTCGCTCGTCGCTGAGCGGCAATGCTTCCCTCTATCGGGGAATGCCGATGGAGTCTAGCCCACAAGGCTTTGAGCAACAAGTACTTTCGGGCGGAAGCTGAAGCAGTTTCGACCCCGGGTCCGCTCAGGCCACGCCGCGGGCCTTCAATTCCGCCACGCGTTCGGCGGAAAGGCCCAGCAGGCCCTCGAGAACCTCGCTCGTATGCTGCCCGAGCGTGGGCGGCGGCGCGTCGTGGGAAATGGGGGTCGCCGAGAACTTCATCGGGCTCGCGACCATCGTCACTTCGCCCGCCGCCGGATGCGGTGCCCGCACCTGCATGCCTCGATGCACGACCTGCGGATCGGCGAAAACCTGCGCGAGATTGTTGATGGGCCCGCAGGGCACTCCCGAGGGCTCGAGGCGGGCGAGCCAATCGCGCGCGGTGCGCTCGCGCATTCGCTCCGCGATCATGCCCACGAGGAGGTCGCGATGGCGCACGCGTTGCGGATTGGTGGCGAAGCGCTCGTCCTTCGGCCACTGCGGCGCTCCGATCACCTCGCAGAACTTCGCGAACTGCGAGTCGTTGCCCACGGCGACGATGAGGAACTCGTCGGAGGCGCGGAACACGTGGTACGGAACGATGTTCTGGTGCGCGTTGCCCATGCGCCCCGGCGGCTCGCCCGAAACGAAGAAGGTCGAGCTCAGGTTCGCGAGCATCGCCACCTGCACGTCGAGCAGCGCCATGTCGATGCGCTGCCCGCGCCCGCTCGTGGCGCGATGCAGCAATGCGGCGAGGATCGCGCTCGTGGCGTACATGCCGGTGAAGAGATCCGACACCGCCACGCCCACCTTCTGCGGACCGCCGCCCGGCAGGTCGTCGCGCTCGCCGGTCACGCTCATGAGGCCGCCCAGCCCCTGCACCATGAAATCGTAGCCGGGCCGGTCGCGGTACGGTCCGTCCTGTCCGAAGCCGGTGATGGAGCAGTAGACCAGGCGCGGATGTTCGCGGGCGAGCGTCGCGTAGTCCAGGCCGTGGCGCGCGAGGTCGCCTACCTTGAAGTTCTCGACCAGCACGTCGGAGGCGAGCGCGAGCGATCGCGCGATCGCGCGGCCCTCCTCCGAGGCGATGTCCAGCGTCACCGATTTCTTGCCGCGATTGCATGCGAGGTAGTACGCGGCGTCGCGGGTATCGCGCCCCTCGCGGTCCTTGAGGAACGGCGGTCCCCAGCTGCGCGTGTCGTCGCCCTTTCCGGGGCGCTCGATCTTGATCACCTCGGCGCCCAGGTCGGCCAGGTTCTGCGTGCACCACGGGCCCGCGAGGACGCGGGTGAGGTCGAGGACGCGGACGCCTTGCAGGATTCGTTGCATGGGAGTGCGGAACATAGCGCAAATCCGCATAGAATGCGGGGGCCATGGCGTCGAAGATATTCACCGGTGACCTGAAGATCGGCATGTTCGTCGCGGACCTCGATCGTCCGTGGGTGGACACGCCGTTCCTCCTGCAGGGATTCCTCGTCGAGAACGAGGAGCAGATCCTCGCGCTGAAGACCCATTGCGAGTGGGTGATGGTCGATCGCGCGCGCTCGACGGGCGCGGAGTTCGAGGCGGTCGCGGGCATCAGCCCCGCCACCAACACCATGCCCGGCATCCGGCGCCAGCAGATCGTGGTCGTGAAGCCGGGCACGACGGTGGATCCGAACGCGGCCACGCCGCCTTCCCCGCCCGAAGCGCAAGAGTCCCCTTCCGCGAAGAAGCGCTCGGCGGCCGATCCCAATCGGGTCGAAGTCGTCGTGCCTGCGCATGCGAAGCCGCGTGGCGATCCGATTCCCATGGAGGATCGCACCTATCCCGGCGACGGCGTGGGCGGGCGCTCGGGCCTCTTCTCCCGGATGATCTCGGGCTTCAAGGGCTGGGGACGCAAGGGCGGCGGCGCCTCGCCCGCCTCGGGCCCCGCGCGTCCCATCGAGATCCCCAAGGAGACGCCGCAGGAATTCGCCGCGCGCGCCGAGCTCCTCCCGCCCGGCATCGAAGTGCAGACCTACGTGGACCGCGTCACAGTCGAGGAGGAAGTGCCGCGCGCGCAGGCCGCGGTGAACAGCGCCTCGGACCTCCTCGACAAGCTCGCGCGCGACATCCGCATCGGCCAGAGCTTCGAGATTGAGCGCGTCGAGGAGATCGTCGAGGAGATGGTCGAAAGCGTCGTGCGCAATCCCGACGCCGCGATGTGGGTCGCGCGCCTTCGCGAAGAAGACATCTCCACCTACGGCCACGGCCTTCAGGTGTCCGTGTACCTCACCGCGTTCGGCCGCCATCTCGGGTTCCCGAAGCCGCAGCTGGAACAGCTCGCGCAGATCGGCCTGCTCCTGGACATCGGCAAGATCAAGCTGCCGAGGTACCTGCTCGAGAAACAGGGGCGCCTCACGGCCGAGGAATACGAGGAAGCGAAGCGCCACGTCCAGCACGGCATCGACATCCTCTCGGGCACGGCCAACATCGACGCGGAAATCATCCGCGGCATCGAGGAACACCACGAGCGCATGAACGGCAGCGGCTATCCCAACGGCCGCGTGGGCGAGGAGATCGGCATCTACGGGCGCATGGCGGGGATCGTCGATACGTTCGCGGCGCTCACCAACCACCGGCCGTATGCGGCCGCCGCTTCGTCGTACGAGGCGCTTCGCAGCATCAGCGGATGGGCCGGCGACTTCTTCCACGAGCCGCTCGTGCAGCAGTTCGTCTCGTCCATCGGCGTGTTTCCGGTGGGCTCGCTCATCGAGCTGTCGACCGGCGAGGTCGCCATCGTCGTGGCCCACAACAAGGTCCGCCGCCTGAAGCCGCGCGTGCTCGTGGTGACCGGGCCCGACAAGACGCGCTCGCCCCACCCCGCGATGCTCGACCTGCTCTACGACCACAAGGCGGGCGGCGAGGATCCCGTGTACATCAAGCGCGGATTGCCGGCCGGGGCCTACGACCTCGACCTGAAAGACTTCTACCTCGCGTGACTCCGGTCCCTCCCCCCACCGGCCCGGCGCCGGCCGAGCCGCCCGAGGTCGCTCCGCCGCCTTCACGCGAGGACATGCTGAAGCTCCTCGACCGCGAAACTGCGATCGCGCGCGCCACCGACGGCCGGCTCGCGGTGCTGATGGTGCAGCTGAGGCGCGTCGATCGCCTGCAGGCGCTGCTGCGCGGGCCCGCCCCTGCCACGACGATGGCGCTGGTGCTCGAGCGGCTCGCGAAGGCGCTGCGCAACGAAGACCGCATGGCGGCGATCAACGACGAGGAGATCTGCCTCATCCTGCCGCGCCTCGCGCATCCGAGCCAGGCGGTGCTCGCCGCGGTGAAGGTGCTGCGGCTGCTCGACCGGCCCATCGCCCATGAAGGCGGGTCGGCCGTGCTTCGTCCCTGCATCGGGGTGGCGACACTGCCCGAGCACGGGTTCGACCCGGCCGCGCTGCTCATGGCCGCGGACGTGGCGCGCCACATCGCCGCCACGCGCGAAGAGGGATACCACGTCTTCCAGGGCGACGAGGTGGTGGAAGCGGAGGTCTACCATGGCCTCGACATCGATCTCGAACGGGCGCTTCGCGCGAACGAGCTGGAGATCAACTACCAGCCGCAGGTGGAGCTCGCGACGCGCCGGCCGGTCGGTGTGGAAGCGCTCCTGCGCTGGCGTCACCTGCAGGCGGGCGACATCCCGCCCACGACGATCGTGGGCATCGCCGAACGGACGGGACTCATCTCCGCGCTCACCCACTGGATCCTCAACGCGGCCCTGCGCCAGGCGCAGCAATGGCAGGCGGCCGGCATCGCGCCGCGCCTCGCGCTCAACCTCACCGCGAGCATGCTGGGCGACCGTGAGCTGCCCGCCGTGATCGACCAGGGCGTCAAGACGTGGGGCCTCGATCCCACGCGCATCGTCTTCGAGGTGGCCGAGAGCACGGCGCTGGTCGAGGCCGAGCGCTCCATGGCGATCCTCACGCGCCTGAAGGGGCTGGGCGCGCAGGTCTCGCTGGACGATTTCGGCTCGGGCTTCACCTCCCTCGTGAACCTGAAGCGCCTGCCCATCGACGAGATCAAGATCGACCGGCCCTTCGTGAACGGCCTGCTCGAGGACGCGGGCGACCAGGCGATCGTGCGCTCGGCCATCGCGCTCGGGCACAACTTCGGCTTCCGCGTCGTGGCCGAGGGCATCGAGCGGCCGGAAGTCCGCGATGCGCTCGCGGGACTGGGTTGCGACGTGGGCCAGGGCTATGTCTTCGCCAAGCCCATGCTGGAGGTGGCGTTTCGCGACTGGTGGCGAGCCAACGCGGGATGAAGCGCGGCTTCTACACAATCATGGCGGCGCAGTTCTTCTCGTCGCTCGCCGACAATGCCCTGCTGATCGCCGCGATCGCGATGCTCGCCCAGCTCGACGGCCCGGCGTGGCTCACGCCGCTGCTCAAGTTCTTCTTCACGATCTCCTACGTGGTGCTCGCGTTCCTGGTGGGCGCCTTCGCCGACTCCATGCCCAAGGGTCGCGTGATGTTCATCACCAACGTGGTGAAGGTCGTGGGCTGCGTGCTGATCCTCTTCAACGACTACCTCACGCTGGGAACCATGCCTGCCTACTGGCTGGTGCTCCTCGCCTACGCGGTCGTGGGGCTGGGCGCGGCCGCGTATTCACCCGCAAAGTACGGCATCCTCACCGAGCTCCTGCCGCCGGAGCGCCTCGTCTTCGCCAACGCCTGGATCGAGGGCCTCACGGTGACTTCCATCGTGCTCGGCAACGTGATCGGCGGCATGCTGATCGGGCCCAAGGTCTCTTCGGTGCTGCTCCGGTTCGATTTCCCGTTCATCGACACGAGCATCGATACGCCTCCGGAGGCCGCGGTGGTCGTGATCTCCCTCATCTACGTGCTCGCCGCGATCTTCAACCTCGCGATTCCCGACACGGGCGCGCGCTATCCGCACCAGGAGCGCAACCCCGTTCGGCTGCTGCTCGACTTCTCGCGCTGCTTCGTGATCCTCTGGAAGGACAAGCTGGGGCAGATCTCGCTCGCCACCACGACGCTTTTCTGGGGCGCGGGCGCGTGCCTGCAGTTCATCGTGATCAAGTGGGCCGAGTCGCACCTGCACCTGCCCCTCGAGAAAGGCGCGATGCTCTCGGGCGTGTCGGCCCTGGGGATCGCCATCGGCGCGGCGCTCGCCGCGCGCCTGGTGCCGTTGAAGCGCGCCGTGAACGTGCTCCCGGCGGGGATCCTCATGGGCATCATCGTGGTGAGCATGGTGTCGCTGCGCTACATGCCGATCATCTACCTGGTGCTGGTCATGATCGGCGCGGTGGCGGGCTTCTTCGTGGTGCCGATGAATGCCCTGCTGCAGCACCGGGGCCACGTGCTCATGTCGGCGGGCCACTCCATCGCGGTGCAGAACTTCAACGAGAACGTGAGCATCCTCGTGATGCTGGCGATCTACTCGCTCATGCTCCGCCTGGACATGCGCGTGCAGTCGGTGGTGGTGATCTTCGGCCTGTTCATCTCGGCGGCGATGTACGGCGTCATGCGATGGAATGCCGCGAACCACAGGGCCGACCCCAACCTCGATCGGCACATCGGCGAGGCGAAGCACTGACCCCGCTCCGCCCTACAGCACCTTCCCTGTCTCGTCGTCGATGAGGTGCATGTGGCGCAGGTCGGCGACGAGGTTGATCGGCGCATCGACGTGCGCGCCGCAGTCCGGGTTCACGCGGGCGCAGGCCTCGGCGCCATTGATGGCGAAGAAGACGAGCGTTTCGCTGCCCATCGGCTCGACCACGAGCGGCTTCACCTCGAAGGCCTGCTGGCCGGGTTCCAGGTGCGGGCGCTGCTCGATGATGTGCTCCGGGCGCAGGCCGCACAGGAGCTTGGCCCTGCCGGCGAACGGCCGATAACGCACCGCGCTCTCCTGCGGCAACGAAAATGCCAGGTCGGGCGAAAGCCGCGCGCGCAGGCCGCCGGCGGCTTCCTCGATACCGCACGGAATCATGTTCATCGCCGGCGAGCCGATGAAGGCCGCGACGAATCTCGTGGCCGGGCGGTGGTAAAGGTCGCGCGGCGAGCCCACTTGCTCGATGCGCCCGGCGTTCATGACGACGATGCGGTCGGCGAGCGTCATCGCCTCGACCTGGTCGTGCGTCACGTAGACTGTCGTCGTCTTCACGTGCTGGTGCACCTTCTTGATCTCGGTGCGCATGTGAACGCGCAGCTTCGCGTCGAGGTTGCTGAGCGGCTCGTCGAAGAGGAACACCTTCGGGTGGCGCACGATGGCCCGCCCCATCGCCACCCGCTGGCGCTGGCCCCCGGAGAGCTGCTTGGGTTTGCGGTCGAGCAGCGGCCCTATGTTGAGGATGCGCGCCGCGTCCTGCACGCGGCGGTCGATCTCCTCCCGGGCCGTCTTCTTCAGGCGCAGGCCGAACGACATGTTCTCGTACACCGTCATGTGCGGGTAGAGCGCGTAGTTCTGGAACACCATCGCGATGTCGCGGTCCTTGGGCGGAATGTCGTTCACCACCTCGCCGCCGATCGCGATCTCCCCCGAGGTGATCTCCTCGAGCCCCGCGATCATGCGAAGCGTCGTGGTCTTGCCGCAACCGGACGGGCCGACCAGCACGACGAACTCCTTGTCCGGGATGTCGAGGTCGATCCCGCAGACCGCGGGCGTTTCGTCGTACTTCTTTTCGACCTTGCGCAGCGTCACTTGCGCCATCGTCAGCCTTTCGTCGCGCCCGCGGTGAGCCCCGCGATGTAGTAGTCCATCAGGAACGCGTAGATGAGCAGTGGCGGCATGGCGCCCAGCAGCGCCGCGGTCATGATGCGGCCCCACTCGAAGACGTCGCCCTTGATGAGCGTGGTCACGATCCCCGCCGGCAGCACGAGCTGGTCCGCGGAGGTGGTGAATACCAGCGGATACAGGAAGTCCGCCCACGAGACGGTGAAGGCGAAGATCGTCGCCGCGATGATGCCGGGAAGCGCCACGGGTATGAAGATGCGCGTGAGCACCTGCAGCCATCCGGCGCCGTCGATGAGCGCCGCCTCGTCGAGCTCCTTCGGGATGCTCGCGAAGTAGCCGATCATGATCCACGTGCAGAACGGCACGGTGAGCGTGGGATAGATGAAGATCAGCACCCACCAGTGGTTGATGAGCTCGATGCCCGTGAGCTCGGTCACCCACGAGAAGATCTTGAAAAGCGGGATGAAGAGCAGCGTCTCCGGGATCAGGTAGGTGAGGAACACGCCCGCGGCGAGCGTGGCCGACCCCCAGAACTTCATCCGGGACAGGGAGAAGGCGGCCGGAATGCTGATCAGCATCGTCACGACCACGGTCGCGAGCGACACCAGCGCGGAGTTGACGAAGAAGTTCCGGAAGTTCTCCGAGTCGAAGAGGCTCCAGTAGTTGTCCATCGTGGGATGGAATACCCACCACGGGAACTTCGCCTCCGCGATCTCGCCGCTCGTCTTGAGCGACATGACGAGCATGTACAGGGGCGGCGTGAGGAAGAAGACGACGAAGAGGACGAGGAAGAAGTACGACCAGTAGAGCGCCCTCTTGCGGTCCCGGCGGATGCTCCCCCTCTTCGCGGCCGGCACGGCGAGGACCGCGCTCATGCCTCGTTGCCCCGCTTGCTGATGTCGCGCAGGATGAACCACGCCGCGACGCCCAGGATCGGGAACATGAAGAGCGACACGCTCGCGCCGAGCGGGATGTCGTTGCCCTCGATGCCGAGCTTGAACGCCCACGTGGCGAAGATGTGAGTCTGGTCGATCGGCCCGCCCGAGGTGAGGATGCGGACGATGTCGAAGTTGGCGAAGGTCACGATCAGCGAGAACAGCACCGTGATCGAGATGATGTTGCGCATCATCGGCAGCGTCACGTACCAGATCTTCTGCCACCAGTTCGCGCCGTCGATCGCCGCGGCCTCGTAGAGCTGCTCCGGCACGCTCTTCAGCGCCGCGAGGTACATGATCAGGAAGAACGGCGCGCCGTACCAGACGTTCACCAGGATCACCGAGAAGCGCGCCCAGTTGGGCGAGCCCAGCCAGTTCACGTCGCCCAACCCGATCTCGCGCAGGATCCAGTTGAACGCGCTGTACGACGGATCGAAGAGCCAGAACCACGCGAGCGTGCTCATCGCCGGCGGGATCACCCACGGAACGAGCAGCATGCCGCGCCACTTGCGCTGCTTCTTCGTCGGGATGTTGTGGACGAAGTGCGCCAGCACGAACCCGGTGAGCGCCTTGAAGATCACGGCGGTGATCGCGAAGATGCACGACTGCCTCACCACCATCCAGAAGAGCTCGCGCTTGAACAGGAACTCGAAGTTGCCGACGCCGACGAAGTGCTCCATCGACTTGTTGAGCGTCGCGAGGTGCAACGAGTAAAGCGCCGGGTAAAGGACGAGCGCGCCGATCAGGACGATCAGCGGCAGCGCCAGGAGGAAGGCGACAGTCGACTTGCGCCGCGCGAGGCGGCGCAGGCCGCCCCGACGCGACGCAATCCGTTGGCCAGGAAGCGCGGCGGCCATCGCCGACCTACGTGCGCGAGTACCCCTCGATCTCCGAGGCCGCCCAGTCGAGCGTCTTCGGGATCGTCTCGCCGCCCTGCGTGCACTTGGCGATCATCTTGGTCATGATCGACTGCACGTACATCTGGTTGGCGACGTTGGCCGGCGCGGGCGCCCCGGAGACCCAGGGCGTCTGGTCCTCGCGCGGCGGGTAGTGGTACACCGTGCCCTTGGGCGGCTCCACCTCTTCCCAGATCTTGAAGTCGCGCATCGACTGGAACGACGGGACGTCGTAGCCGTTCGAGGCGATGTCGAATTTCTCGACGTTCTGGCGCTGCCACAGCTCGTGCAGCAGGCTCTTGGCGGCGGACTTGTTCTTCGAGAACTTCCAGGTGCCGAGAATGATCGGCAGGTACGGGCAGAAGCGGCCCTTCGGTCCCTTGGGCATCGAGATGGTCCAGCAGTCCTCGGCCACCTTGGGATTGTCGCGCTTGGCGACGGACCAGGCGGAGGGCGGGTTCATGATCATCGAGCCCTGGCCGGAAATGAGGTACTTGTTGTTGGACGCGTCGTCCCACGCGAAGACGTCGGGCGGCATGTACTTCACCAGCTGCTGCATGTACTCGAGCACCTGGCGCACCGCGTCGTTCTTCTTGACCAGGATATCGCCCTTCGCGTCCACGAGGTCCGCGCCGAACGAGTGGAACAGGGCGCCCACCCAGTCGATGGAGTCGGTGGTCTGGCCGAGGCCCAGGCCGATGGGATGCCCGGCCGCCTGCAGCTTGGGCGCGGCCTTCAGCATGGTGTCCCACGTCCAGTGATCGGCTTCCGCGGCGGGTTTCTTCCCGGCGGGGTACATGGCCTGGAGATCGAGGCCCGCGGCCTTGAAGAGGCTGATGCGCGCGCAGGGCGGCTTCACCTGGGTACCGGTCGGCGACGGCACCGCGATCCAGTGGCCATCCTTCTTGCCCAGGTACTCCATCGCGGGGACGACCTTGCCGTACTGCTTCTCGAGGGCGCCAATGACGTCGTCCATCGGCTCGAGGTCCTTGGCCTTCTCGAGAGGATCCCAGGCGAGGAACGCGAGGATGTCGTGCCCGGCCTTGGCCTGGGCCTCGCTGGTTCCCGCGAGCTGCAGCTTGTTGCCCTGCGTGGTGATGTAGTCGATCTTGAGGTCGACGTGCTCCTTCTTCGCCCAAGCCTGGCAGACCTCGGTCATGGCGTTGTTGGCGCCCGGGACCCAGTGGTCCCAGAAACCGACCGAGAGGCTCCCGGCGGCATACGACGTGCGGATATATGGGAAGGCGAGCGCGGCGGATGCGGCACCGGCTGCCTTGAGGAACTTGCGGCGTCCGTGATGCTTCGACATGGCGAATCCTCCTGTTAGACCGGCTCTATCGGCCCGTACCTGTCAGGCTAACACGCCTGAGCGCTACTCTGTCGCGTCGGCGAAACGGACGAACTCCTCCGGGCTCACGCGGATCGCCGCGCCCGTGGGGCAGGCGCGCACGCAGGCCGCCCCGCCCTTCAGCCCCTTGCACATGTCGCACTTCACCGCCCGCTTCACCAGGTCCTTGGACTTCGCGTGCGTCTCGAGCCCCGGCTCCGCCCCCGCGCCCAGGAGCAGCCACGACCAGAGGCTCGGGCGCTGGCGATCCGGGTCCACGGCGGCGAGCTGGATCACGCCGTAGGGGCAGTTCCGCTCGCAGTTGCCGCAGCCGATGCAGGTGTCGGCGATGAAGACCTCGCCTTCCGGGGAGCGGTGGATCGCGTCCGGCGGGCAATCCTTCATGCAGTGGGGATGCTCGCAATGGCGGCATGAGGTGGGCACGTGGATCTGCGCGAACGTGGGCCCCGCCTCGCGGTTGAGGCGCGAGTTGCCGTCGTGCACGTCGGCGCAGGCCTTCTCGCAGTTGTTGCAGCGAACGCACAGCGACTCGTCGATCAGCAGCACGTCGGTCGCTTCCCCCACGCCCTGCTGCATGAGGAAGCCGATGACGTTGCCCGGATCCGGGCGCGCTTCCATCGCGGCGTTGCCGCGCAGGCGGTCCATGAAGAGCTTCTGCATGTCCTCGCGCCACAGGGTATTGCGCGCGAGCACGCGCTGGAACGCTCCGGCGTTGAGCACGAGCGCTTCGGTCGTCACCGCGGCCTTCACGGTGGCCATGCGCGGAGAATCGGACATCAATGCCATCTCGCCCACGTAGTTGCCCGCGGCGAGGTACGAGAGCACGACCTCGCGCCCGCCCAGGGTCCGCGAGACGGTGACCGACCCGCGGCGAAGGAGGTAGAGGCCGTCGGGCGCGTCGCCCTCCTTGAAGAGCGTGTCGCCGCCCGAGTACGAGCGCACCTGCACGCCGTCGGCCACGAGCTCGTTCAATTCCTCCTCGGGCAGCATCGGCGCGAGGAACGTGCGCACTGCGCGCTTGAGGAACGTCTCGTCGATCTGCTTGCGCACCGACTCTACCGACGCCACGAGCTTCAGCATCGCGCGCCGCGGCGCCTCGATCAGCACGCAGCCCGCGCCCGCCTTCACCGTGCTCGAGCGCCGGCGCCCGGAGATGAGGCCCAGCTCGCCGAAGAACTGCCCGGCCTCGAGCGGGAACCAGGTGGATGCCTTCCCCTCGCGCGCCGACTCGACCTTCACCTGGCCCGACACGATCATGAAGAACGAGTTGGTGTAGTCGTTGCGCTTGAAGATGACCTCGTTCTCTTCGGGCGAGCGGATCTCGCTTTCCAGCATGAACTCGCGAAGCTGCAGGCGGTTCACGTCGCGAAGCAGCGGCACGCTCGCCTGGATCAGGTCGAGGCATTGCGCCACGGTCCGGCGGCGCGAGAAGCCCGCGAATCGCTTCTGCAGCAGCGGCTCGTCGGCCGGCGCGACCTCGCGCCCCATGGCGAATTCCACCGCCTCGTAGCCCTGGTTCATCGCCTGCTTGATGAGCGGGTAGCCGCCCAGCGCACCGATGATGTACAGGCCCTTCACGTTGGACTCGTACGTTTCCGAGAGCTTCGGCACCGCGTTCGGATCGGCGTTGGGGAAATTGACGCCGAAGCTCTCGACGAGCTTGCGCGGCGGCGTGGCGCCCAGGCGCGCGATGATGCGGTTGCACTCGATCACGTCCGGGCCGCCGGGCGTCTTCACCGAGAACGCGAGCGGCAGGTCTCCCGCGACGCGCTCGATCTTCGCCGCCGACGTGCCGTAGCGGCAATCGATGCGCCCGTCCTTGATGGCCTTGAGCACCAGCGTGAGGTTGCCCTCCTTGCAGCGCGCGAATTCCTCGTTGCGGTTGATGAGGACCACCTGGTTGCGGTCGGCGAGCGCGAGGGCATTCTCGATGGCCGCGTCCCCCGCTCCCACCACGACGATGGTCTCGCCGGTGAATTCGTCGGGATCGTCCAGCTGGTACTGGACTCCTTCGAAGTCCTCGCCGGCCACGCCCAGCTTGCGCAGGTTGCCCTGCACGCCGATGGACAGGATCACCTTCGCGCAGAAGAACGTCTCGCCCGACCTGGACTTCACCTCGAACGCGCCGTCGCTGCCGAGGATCCCCGTCACCTCGCAGCCGAAGCGCACGTTCAGCTTCTGCTCTTCGGCCTGGCGCTCCCAGGTCTCCAGCACCGCCTCGCGCTTGCCCGCATCGAATGCGAGCGGGCTCCTCAGCGGCAGGATGCGCGGCTCGGCCATCACGTGCTTGCCCTTCTGGTACTTGAAGATCGTGTTGGAGACGTGGTCCTCGGCCTCGAGGAGCACGTGGGAGATGCCCAGCTCGGCGGCCCGCGCGGCGGCCGAAAGGCCGGCGGGGCCTGAGCCGATGATGCCGATCTTGTAGCGCCGGAACTCGATGCGTTGGTCGAATGAGGTCATCGCGGCTCCACCGTGGTGCGCAGGTCCGCGAGCGCGGCGCGGAACTGCGTGGGCTGGAATTTCTCGTCGTCCTTCACCGTGACGTAGAGGCGGTCGAGCGCGGCGTTGGCGGCACGGAAGTCGCGGATCTCGCCGCGCTTGCCGAGGAAGCTCATGAGCCCGCCGATGGCCATCGTCGCCTGCTCCGCCGCGGAATAGTCGTGATAGTCGCCGCGCGCGCCGTCGTCGGCGAGTCCCGCGAGCATCTTGCGCAGGTCCGCGCCGCTGAAGGAGTGCGCGACGATCGCCGGCGTCATCGCCTCGATGCTCGCGCGCGTCTGCTTCACGTTGTCCTCGGGATCGCCGCCGTCGCCCGCGACCGCCTTGTTGAGGTCCAGCACGCGCTCGGAGAATTCGTTGGCGCCTTCGGCGGGCAGCACGACGCGCGCGATCTGCTTGAGCATGAGCAGGTTCGAGTTGTTGAGGCGGATGCGGCCCGGGCTCGTGCCGGGGCGCGGCGTCCAGCGCTTGTCGGACATCGGATGGTGGCACGCGTGGCAGTCGAACACGACGAGCTCGGGGAAGAGCCCGTCGCGGCTGCGCTTGGGATCGACCAGCACGTCCAGCAGCTCGTTGGCCGCGAGCGCCTGCCCGACCGCCCACACGCGCGTGGGATCCCAGCTGCCCTTGCGGCGGATCCAATCGGCGTCGATCACGAAGTGCGCGGGCTGCGTCTGCACGAAGGTCTCGAGCTCGAAGCTGATGCGCGGATGCCCCGCGCCCATCATGCGGTGCGTGACGAACTTGTCCTTGTTGCCGAAGTGGCACGCCAGGCACAGCTTCGCCTGCGCCACCGGCTCGTTCAGCGGATAGAGGCCGTGCGCCACGTTGTTCGCATGCGTGGCGTCCGGCGCCACGTGGACCTCGATCCACGGCCCTGCCGGCCCGTGGCAGGCCTCGCAGCTCACGCCGTCGATCAGCTTGAAGCGCTCGCCCCGGGATGCGGGCGGCGGATCGTAGGTGTGGCAGTCGAGGCAGAGCTTGGCCTCGTGCGCAGGCTCCTTGAGGCCCAGGTTCGTCGCGATGCGCTTGGAGCGCTCCTCGAAGAGCACCTGGTAGGCGCGCGTCGCATGCTTGTCCACTCGCGACCAGGTGATGTACTCGTTCTGCAGGACGTTGGAATCCTTCCACGGCGAGGCCGATCCGTGGCAGAGGCTGTTGGCGCAATTCACCGTGCCCAGGTTCATCGACTTCGATTGATACGGCAGCTCCTGCGCGGCGGCAGGCGTTCCCGCGAGCATCGTCATTCCCGCGAAGGCGGGAATCCAGGCTAGCCACCGCACGAGAGCCCTCATTTGTCGGTCACCGTCCATACGCTGCCATCGGGATTTTCGTACAAACGCCGCATCTCCTGTGCATTGAAGGGCCGCGAGCCGATTCGGCCGAAGACGGCGATCTGGCCGCCGGTCTCGTCCACGGCGCGGTCGCGGTCCAGCCCCTTGGCGAGCGCCGTCGCGGGCGAGGACGTCTCGCGCCACGCGATGAGGTGCGGCCGGGGCTCGGGGCTGAAGCCGTAGAAGCGCGGCTGCGTGTCCGGCGCGGTGAGCTGGAGCACCTTGAGCCCGTTCACGCCGTCGGCCACGTAAGCGAAGAGCGACGCGTTCGTCGAGCCCACGATCACGTCGCGCGCGTCCGTGAGCTTGCCGTCCGCCGTGAACTTCGTGAGGAGCTTCGGCTGCTCGGGCCGCTCGACGTCCACGATGGCGAGCCCCTCACGCCCCGCGGCCACGTAGGCGTAGGTGCGCGCGACATAGACCCGCCGGGCGCCGGCCAGCGGCACGCGCGCGCCTTCGATGCGGTGCGCCTTCTCCGGCACGGTGACGTCGATCACGTCGAGACCCGCGGCATCGGTCACGAAGAGGTAGCGGAACTGCAGGGCGCTTCCCCTCGCGCCATCGAGCGCCACCTTCGCGGCCACGCGCGGCTTCATCGGATCGTCGAGGTCCACGATCACGATGCCGCTTTTCGCGGCGACATACGCGTAGTGGCCGCCCAGCGTCACGTGCGTGGCGCCATCGAGCACGCCTTCAGGGTTCCACGTGAGCGCGCGGGCAAGGAAGTTGTTGCGCGGCTCGCCGTCGGCGAGCGTATCGACGTTCACGAGGATCAGGCCCTCCACCGCATCCGCGATCACCGCGTAGTGGTAGATCGGGTGGAAAGGCTGCTCCTGGTTGGTGACCCGCATCAGCTCGCCCTGGTTGCGCAGCGGGCTGATGGACTGGTTCGTCGGCAGCGCCACGCAGGTGGCGTCCTTCGAGGCGATGTGCGTGTCGTGGCCCAGCGGCGAGAACGGCGCCGTCACGATCTTCTGCGACACGCCCTTGTTGCCGATGTTGGCCACGTCGTACACGCGCATGCCGCCGGCGCCTTCGGCCGCGTAGAGATACTCGCCGCGGAGCGCGATGCACCCGACCGCGCCGCCGGAAGAGTGCTCGTCGGCATTCTCGAGGCGCTCGCCGCGCTTCTCGTGCGCCGCGTAGTAGTCGGGATACGCGTAGCGGTGCAGGTAGCTTCCGATCACGGCCTGGGGCTCGTCCCACTCGGTCACCTGCACGGCCTCCACGTTCTTCTCCTCGCCGAGCCACGCATGAAAGCCCACGAAGTTCACGAAGTTCGTTCCCTGCAGCAGCAGCTGCGCCATGATGGCATTGTTGTCGTTCGCGGCCGAGACGTGGCAATCGTCGCACTGCTTGGTCTCGGTCTTGCGTTCCGTGTGCGGATAGTGCGGCGCGAACGCCTGCGAGGAGAACCCGCTCGCGGCGATGGGCGGCTGCTGCACGTAGATGCGTTCCCGGTTGATGTTGGTGGACGAGAGCACCAGCGCCGAGGACGAGCGGATGGGCTCGATGCGCGAGCCCTTCACGGTGCCCGCCACCCCCAGCTGGAACATGTCGTCGCGCGCGACCTGCGGGTTGTAGGTCGCGTAGTTGCGCGTCTCGCCGCCTTCGTAGTGGTTGCGCTCGGTCTTCCAGTTGGCCTGGATCGGCAGGTGGCAGCCGGCGCAGCTCGTGGTCCATGAGAGGTGGCAGGTGAAGCAGGTCATCTTGTCATTGCTGTGCGCGTAGTCCGTGCCGCCCGGCCCCCATTTCCCGTCGCGGCCTTCCGCGCCCGCGTGCATGAGCTTGGCGCGCGCCGCCTTCTCGTTGTACTTCGGGTTGCCCGGCGTCACCGTGTCCTTCACCAGCGTCATCTCCCACTCGAGGTTCGGGTCGAGCGCGCTTCGCTGGTAGAGCTTGCCCTGGCGCCACTCGAACCGCCGGCGCCCGTCCTGCGTGCGCAGCAGCGACATGTCGA
>DATJVS010000006.1:0-14170 GCA_035501715.1 Usitatibacter sp. | reverse complement strand
GCGCGGCCCCTCGTCTTCACCAACGGCGTCTTCGACATCCTGCATCGCGGGCACGTCACGTACCTCGACGAGGCTCGCGCGCTCGGCGCTTCGCTCGTGGTGGCGCTCAATTCGGACGCGTCGGTGAAGCGGCTGGGCAAGGGAGACGACCGCCCGCTCAATTCGCTGGAAGATCGCATGGCGGTCGTCGCGGCCCTCGAAAGCGTCTCCCTCGTCACCTGGTTCGACGAGGACACGCCGATCCAGCGCATCCTCGCCTGCAAGCCCGATCACCTCGTGAAGGGCGGCGACTGGAGCGTGGACAGGATCGTGGGCGCAAGCGAAGTCGCGGGCTGGGGCGGAAAGGTGCACTCGATCCCGTTCCGACACGACCGCTCCACCACGAAGCTCCTCGCGAAGATCCGCACGTGAACGATCGCGCCTCCCTGGACGGGCTCGTCGACGGACTGAAGGCCATCGTCGGGGCCCACGCGGTCTTCACCGAGCCGCTCGACCGCGCGCCGTACGAGAACGACTGGCGCGACCAGTATCACGGCCGCGCCGCCGCCGTCGTGAAGCCCGGCTCCACGGAAGAAGTCTCGCGCGTGGTGAAGCTCCTCGCCGGGCGCCGCATCGCCATCGTCCCGCAGGGCGGCAACACGTCGATGTGCGGCGGAAGCGTTCCCGACGCGAGCGGCACCCAGGTTGTCGTGAACCTCTCGCGAATGAATCGCGTGCGCAGCGTGGACGCCGCCAACAACACGATGACGGTGGAAGCCGGCTGCGTGCTCGCCACGCTCCAGGAGACGGCGGACAAGCACGATCGCCTCTTCCCGCTCTCCCTGGGCGCCGAGGGCAGCTGCGAGATCGGCGGCAACCTCTCCACCAACGCGGGCGGCACCGGCGTGCTCCGCTACGGCAACTCGCGCGAGCTGGTGATGGGCCTCGAGGTCGTGCTGCCCGACGGCACCGTGTGGGACGGGCTTCGGGCGCTGCGCAAGGACAACACCGGCTACGACCTCAAGCACCTCTTCGTCGGCGCCGAAGGCACGCTGGGCATCATCACCGCCGCGGTGCTCAAGCTCTTCCCCAAGCCGCGCTCGCAAGCCACCGCGATCGTCGCCGTCGCCGACCCCCACGCGGCGCTCACGCTCCTCGCGTTCCTTCGCGACCGCGTGGGCGAGCGCGTCACGGGCTTCGAGCTGATCTCGCGCGTCTGCCTCGATCTCGTCTTCAGGCACATCCCGAACACGCGAGATCCGTTCGCGAAGGCCCATCGCTGGTACGTGCTGGTCGAGCTTTCCGACAGCACCGCGGGGAGCGCGCTCGCGAATCTCTTCGAGCAAGCCCTCGGCGATGCGGCCGAAGCGGGCAAGATCGAGGACGGCGCCATCGCCGCGTCGGTCGCGCAACGGCTCGAGTTCTGGAAGCTTCGCGAGAGCATCAGCGAGGCGCAGAAGGCCGACGGCGTCTCCATCAAGCACGACGTCTCGGTGCCCGTGAGCCGCGTCCCGGAGCTCATCGACCGCGCCGGCGCCGAGCTCGCGCGCACCTTCCCCGACATCCGCATCGTCGCCTTCGGCCACCTGGGCGACGGCAACATCCACTACAACTGCTCGAAGAGCGAGCGCCAGGAGGCGAAGCAGTTCTTCGCCGAGTCCGGCGCGGTGAACCACGTGGTGTACGAAGTGGTGAAGTCCCTCGGCGGCTCCATCAGCGCCGAGCACGGCCTGGGCGTGCTCAAGGCGGACGAGATCGTGCGCTACAAGAGCGCGGTCGAGCTGGAGATGATGCGCGCGATCAAGCGCACGCTCGATCCGCACGGCCTCATGAACCCGGGGAAGGTGCTCAGGGCCTAGGGTCGGCGATCCAGGCGGTGACGTCGGCCGCCGCTTCCTTCTCCATGCCGATGTAGCCGTGGTGATGCAGCGCCTGGCAGGCCGGGCCGGTCGGGAACATGCTGCCGCCGCTCACCAGCAGCAGCTTCTTCACCGGCGCGTTCACGAGGGCCTCGACGATGCGATGCGCCTGCGAAGGCTCGCAGACCTCGCAGGCATCCTCCTTGTGGTGCATGACGAGCACCGGCACGCGCACCTTCGACAGGTCGAGCATCGGCACCGAGAACCTCGTGTACCGGTTCGTGCCGGTCACGCTCGAGGTGAGCACGACGCCCGCGATGGGCAGCGGCGGCTCGGCCGCGGCGGCCGCGGCGGCGGAGATCGTGCCCAGGCTCGTGCCCACGAGCCACACGGGCTTGCCGAATTTCCCGAGCTTGTCCACCACCGCGCGAAGGTCCGCGACGTGCTCGTCGGTGGAGCGGAAGTACGCATCGAGGTCGCTCTTGTCCGAGGGCTTGCCGACGACCGCGACGTTGTACCCGGCGTCGGCGAAGTAGTCGCGCGAGCGCACCAGGAAGTTGTCGGAGTGGGGCGTGCCGCCCTTCATGCCGATGCCGCCCTCGCCGCCGGGCAGGAGCACGATCGTGGCCCTGGCGTTCGGGCGCTCCATCCACCAGTAGGCCACGCGAACGCCCGGCCTCGTATCGACGCTCACCAGGTGGTCGGCCGCCTGGGCCACGGCAGTCGCGAGCATGGCGATCGCAAGGAGAATGCGCAACATCCGCGCAGGTTACTGCGGAGGCGGGTCGTTGCGCCAGCGCTGCGCCTGGAGGCGCACCACGTCCGGCAGCGATTTCGTCTCACGATACCGCTCGCGCAGCCACAGGCTGTCGTTCGAGGCGAACGTGACGCGCCTCGCGAGCGCGGGGAGCGCGCCTTGCGTGCCCAGGGCCGGCGCGACGGGCTCGAGCCGCTTCAAGGTCTCGACGATGTCGTCGGCGACGCGCACGCGGCCCTCGCGGAACGGGCTCACGAGCTCGCCTTCGAATCCGAAGCGGCACGCCTGGAAGCGGTTGTAGCCATATACGCGGTACAGGGGCTCCACGGGCACGCTGCGGCGATTGCGAAGCAGCTCTGCCGACAGCGTCTGTGCATACGCCGCGAGCAGCGCCGCGGTTTCCACCGTGAGCGGCGTGTCGCAGATGCGGATCTCCACAGTGCCGTACTCGGGCTTGGGGCGGATGTCCCAGTAGAAGTCCTTCATGCTGGCGACGATGCCGTAGCCCTTCATCGCATCGAAGTACGCGTTGAACTCGGCCCACGTGTTCACCGCGGGCAACTGCCCCGCGAGCGGGAACGACGACACGGCGTGCAACCGCGAAGTCTCGAACGACGTGTCCTCGCCCTGCGAGAACGGCGACGAGGCCGACAGCGCGATGAAGTGCGGAATGTACGGGGCAAGTTGATGGGTCAGGTAGACGGCATCGTCGCCGTTCTCCACGCCGATGTGGATGTGCTGGCCGAAGACCGTGAACTGCTTGGCGAGGTAGCCGTAGAGCTCGGAGACGCGTTGGAACCGCTCCGTCGGGTAGATGCGCCGCTCCTTCCACAGGTGGAACGGGTGCGTCCCGCCGCCCGCCACCGCGAAGTTGAGCTTGTCCGCGCAAGCCACGATCGCATCGCGAATGCCCGCGAGCTCCGCGAGCAGCGCCTCGTAGCGCGAATGCACCGAGGAGTTCACCTCGATCATGCTCTCGGTGATCTCGGGCTTCACCTCGCCGCCGGGAAGCTTCACCTTCTCCAGGCGACTCAACAGGTCCGGCGCGCCGCGCACCAGGTTGTAGTCGTGCGTGTTGAGCACCATGAGCTCGAGCTCCACGCCGAACGTGAGCGGGGCGGAGCGCGAAAAGTCGAGCGGCATCCCTACGCCTCCCTCGGTGTCTCGCCGGCGAGCCCGAGGCCCCATTGCACCGCGAGCGGGCCGATCACTTCCATCACGATGAGCATCGCGAGGAAGGCGGCGCCCACTTCGGCGCCGAACGCGGGGTATTGCCGCGCCACCTGGTGATGCAGCATGAGGGCCAACGTGGACATGGGCATGAGCGAGCAGGCAAGGCCCACGGACTGGCGAAGCTTCAGGCCGCCGAACGCCGAGAATACGAGCACTCCCGTGAACTTGCCCGCGAGCCTCGCGCCCGCGAGCGCCGCGCCCACCACGGCGCCCGTCACCAGCGCTTCGGGCGGCAGGCTCGCCCCGGTGATCACGAAGAGCACGATGTAGAGCGGGCGGCTCGCGGGCGCGAGGCTCACGTTGAGCAGGTCGAAGTTGCGCGCGTCGTTTCGCGTGAACAGGCCGAAGGCGAGCAGGGCCAGGATCACCGAGAGCTTGAGCAGCACCGCGAGCCCCACGGCCCCTATCACCAGGCCCGCGATCAGGGTGAAGTGCAGCTCCGCGGTCTTCTCCACCGAGCGCGCGATGCCGCGTGCGACGCTCGCGAGGATCCACCCCAGGAAGACCGAGCCCAGGAAGAGGTACGCCGGATGCAGGATCGCGCTCTCGACCTCGGCCTTGGTCTCCAGGTGCGCGGTGGTGAGCAGGATCGTGGTGAGGATGGAGGCGAGCAGGCTGTTCAACGCGACCAGGTTCAGCGCGCGCTCGGTCACCTGCCCCTCGGCCTTCGTGTCCTGGACGATGAGCAGCACCACCGCGGGCGAAGTCGCCATGGCGATCGACGCCGTGATCGCGGCCACGACCGCGGTGTAGTCGAAGGCGATGAGGCACGCGAACACCGCCGCGAACGTGAGCACGCTCTCGGCGAGCCCGGCCGCCGCGAGCGTCCAGTCGCGACGCATCCACTGCACGTCCATGCGCCGCCCGAGATCGAAGAGCACGAGCCCGAGCGCGAGATCGACGAAGATGCGGCCCGCGTCGAGGAGCGGCCCGAGGTTCATCCATTGCGCGAGCGGGGCCGCGGCGAAGCCCACGGCGACGTAGCCCAGGATGCGGGGCGCGTGGGCCTTGCGGGCCATCTCGCCCCCGAGCATGCCCGTCACGAGCAACACGCCGAACAACAGCGGGTAGCTCAATTCGAAGGGCAGCGCCGGCAGGAAGTTGTTGTTCATGATTTGTTGTTCGACTTCAGTAGAATTGGCGCGATCCGCCTTTAGGCAACGACCGTGGCCCGAAGTTTCTTCCAGAATACAATCGCGCTCGTCTACGACTTCGACGGCACGCTCTCGCCGCAGCCGATGCAGGAGTACACCGTGCTGCCGAAGATCGGCATCGAGCCCGGCGCGTTCTGGGCCATGGTGGACCGCGAGGCGCGCGAGACCGAGTCCGACCCGATGCTCGTGTACATGCGCCACATCCTCGAGGCGCTCGAGCGCGAGAAGGTGGACGTGAAGCGCGAGGACTTCGCGGCGATGGCGCGCGCCATCGAGTACTTCCCGGGCGTGGCCACGTGGTTCGGCCGCATGAACGGCTACGTGAGGAAGCGCTCGAAGGGCCGCGTGCGCCTGCAGCACTACCTCATCTCGGCGGGCCAGAAGGAGATCCTGGACGGCGTCTCCATCCGCAGACACTTCAAGCGCATCTACGCTTCCGAGTACCACTTCAACCACCACGGCGTGGCCACGTTCCCGAAGTTCCTCGTGACCGACACGCTGAAGACCCAGTTCCTCTTCCGCATCAACAAGGGCATCGAGGCGGTCACCGAGTCGATCAACGAGCACATGCCCGAGGCCGAGCGCGCGATCCCCTTCCAGAACATGATCTACGTGGGCGACGGGATGACCGACGTGCCCTCGATGACGGTCACGAAGAAGAACGGCGGCCACACGGTCGCGGTGTACGACCCGGCGAGCGACAAGGGGCGCGGCACCGGCGTGAAGCTCCTCGACGCGGGACGCGTGGACTTCGTGGCCGAGGCCGACTACCGCCCCGGCTCGAAGCTCGCGCGGCGCGTGGAGCTGCTGCTCGACGCGATCGTCGCGGACATCGCCTACCGGCGCGAGGCCTTCGAGTGCCGCGTCGAGGAAGGCGCGCGCCAGAGGAAGGCTTCGAAGGGCAAGTGAGCGCGCTCACCTTCCAGGCGCTGCGCTCGCTCGCCGATGGACGCTTCCATTCGGGCGAGGACATCGCGCGTTCCCTCAACCGTTCGCGCGCGACGCTTTCGGAAGCGTTGAAGCGCGTGCCCGATCTCGGCATCGAGCTCTTCAGCGTCCCCGGCAAGGGATACCGCCTCGCCGAGCCCATCGAGTTCCTCGACGCGGCCGCGATCGCGAAGCGACTTGCCGGCGTCGAGCCGCGTGTCAGCCTCGAGATCGTGGACGAGATCGATTCGACCAGCACGCGGCTGAACGCCCTCGCGGCCCAGGGTGCGCCGTCGGGCACCGCGCTCGCCGCCGAATGGCAGGACAGCGGCCGCGGGCGGCGCGGGCGCACGTGGATCTCGTGCCTCGGCGGCTCGCTCACGTTCTCGCTGCTGTGGCGCTTCGAGCGCGGCGCGGGGCACCTCGCGGGCCTGTCGCTCGCCGTGGGCGAAGCGGTGGCGCGCGCGCTCGCGCAGTGCGGCGTGGAACGCGTGCAGGTGAAATGGCCCAACGACGTGGTCGTGGATTTCCGCAAGCTCGCGGGCATCCTCGTGGAGACGAGCGGCGAGAGCCAGGGCCCGAGTGTCGCCGTGATCGGCGTGGGGGTGAACTACCGGCTGGGCGAGAAAGCCCTGGAGCGCATCGACCAGGCTGTGATCGACGTCACGCAGTGCGCCCCGGCCGTGCCCACGCGCACGCAGCTCCTGGGCGAGATCCTCGCTTCGCTCGCCGCCACGCTCGCGCGATTCGACGCGCACGGATTTCCCGCCTCGCGCGACGCGTGGCGCGCCATGCATGCGTACCAGGGCCGGCGCGTGCGCGTGTTTCCCGCGCGCGAAGCGGCGTACGACGCCGAGGTGGTCGACGTCGCCGAGGACGGGGCGCTCATGGTCGCCACGAGCGACGGGCGCACCGTGAACCTCGCCTCGGCGGACATCTCGCTGCGCACGCGATGAGCGAATCGATACTCGCCATCGACGCGGGCAACACGCGCATCAAGTGGGCCGTGCACGATGGAAATTCGTGGACCGCGGCGGGCGCCGTCGCCACGGGCGAATCGGCGTCGATCGGCGAATCGATCCGCGGGGCGCCGCCCGTCTCGCGCGCCATCGCGTGCAACGTGGCCGGCGACCGGGTGCGAGAGGATATCGAAGCGGCATGCCGCCGCGCCGGCATCGCGTTGACCCTGATCGCTTCGCAACGCGAGCAGCTCGGCGTGGTGAACGGCTATCGCGAGCCCTCGCAGCTCGGAGCCGACCGCTGGGCCGCGCTCGTGGCCGCCCACCGCGGCCATGAAGGCCACAAGCTCGTGGTGAACGTGGGCACGGCGCTCACCGTCGATGCGCTCGCCGCCGACGGGCGCTTCCTGGGCGGCCTCATCGTGCCCGGCCCCGCGCTCATGCGCCGCTCCCTCGACGCGGGCACGGCGGGGCTGCGCCTCACGGAAGGGGCGCTGCACGACTTTCCGCGGAGCACGCCCGATGCGATCACCAGCGGCTCGATCCAGGCCTCGGTGGGCGCGATCGAGCGGCTCGCGCAAGCGATGGATGCGCACGGCTGCCCCGTGGGCCGTATCATCCTCTCCGGGGGCGGGGCCGGCGAGATCGCCGCGTCGCTCCCCCATCCGGCCATCCTCCAGGACAACCTCGTGCTCGACGGCCTCATCGCCATCGCGAAGTCAGAGCCCTTCAAAGGGCTCTGACCCTTGTTCCGCTTCCTCTTCTTCCTGCTGCTGCTCGCCGCCGTGGGATTGGGACTGCATCTGTGGCTCTCCTCCACGGCGCAGACAACGGACTTCTCCGCGCGCGAGCGCAATCGCGACGAGGTGCGCATCGTCGCGGTGACGCCGCCCAGCGTGGCCGCGCGCAACAGCGACGAAGCGCAGCGCGCGATGCAGAGCCTCTCGGGCGCGGCCTGCGTGGAGCTCTCGGGCATCTCCGCGGCCGACGCGCCGCGCGCCCGCACGGCGTTCGATGCCCTCGCCCTCGGCGACAGGCTGAGCGAGCGGCGCGTCGAGGAGATCACGCGCCACTGGGTGTTCATCCCGCCGACCAACGACCGCAAGGCGGCGGACAACATGCTCGCGCAGCTGCGCCGCCAGGGCGTGAGCGACGTCTCGATGCGCCCCGACAACTCCATCTCGCTGGGCGTGTTCTCCACCGAGGACGCGGCGGCGCGGTTCCTCACGTCGCTGCAGGCGAAGGGCGTGAAGAACGCGCAGGCCGGCCCCTTCGTGCGCGAGCTTCGCGAGATCGCGATGCAGGTGCGCGATCCGGACACCGAGACCGTGGCGCGCCTCACGCTGCTGCAGCGCGACTATCCGGGAACGACACTGCGCGCCGTGACTTGCCCGGGGCCCGTGCCGGCGACGGCGACAGCGCCGCAAACCCCGGCGAAATAATGGCGAAAGGGTTACCCGGTAAAATGGCCGGCTTGAGCCGCCGCGCCCCATGAGACGCCCCCTCCATCTCTTCGCCATGAGCCTCGCGATCGTCCTCGCGATGCCCGCGGCCGCCCAGACTCTCTACGCGGTGAGCGTGCGAACGTACTCGGACCCCGGCTACCACGGCGTCGAGGGCAACCTCTACACCGTCGATCCCGAGACGGGCGCCACGAACCTCGTCACCTCGCTCAACGTCTCCGGCAAGACGCCCGTGGGCCTCGACGGGCTCGCGATCCATCCGCGCACGGGCGTCTTCTACGGCATCACCGCGCCCACCTCCGCGGTGATCCCGCGCTCGCTCGTGATCCTCGATCCCGCCACCGGCAACGTGACGACAGTGGGCGAGCTCTCGGAGATCGGCTCCGACATCGGCTTCGATCCCGACGGCACGCTCTACATGTGGCTGCCCAACACGCGCCAGCTGGGCACGGTGAACCTCGACACGGGAGAAGTCACCGCGCGCGGCGCGCCCATCGAGCGCGGCGCCACCAAGGGCGGCTTCGCGGTGATCGGCGGCGGCAAGGCCTACGTCGCGGGCACGGGCGGCGCGGGCACGCTCGATACCGTGGACATGGAAACGGGCAAACTCACGATCGGCCCCGCGCTGGTCGGCGCGCCGTTCCCCGACCTCATCAACGGCCTCGCCTACTCGCCGCGCGGCGAGCTCTACGGCATCAACACGAGCTTCGGGCGCGCCACCCAGGCGAACCTCATCACGATCAACCCGCAGACGGGCCAGGTGGCCAACATCGGCGCGCTGCCCAACGACACCGACGCCCTCACCTTCGGGGCGGCCACCGTGCGCAAGGACATGGCCGCGAGCCTCATGGAATTTCGCGTTCCGGTGCTGGTGGCCTTGTTCATCTTCGCCGTCATCGTCATCATCGTGGCCATGAGACTGTCCGGAAACCGATGAGAACCGCCGCCCGCCTCCTCCTCGCGGCCTGCGCCGCCTTCCTCGCGATGGGCGCCGCGGCCGAAACGCTCTACGCGGTGAGCGTGCGCACGTACGCCGACCCCGGCTACCACGGCGTGGAGGGCAACCTCTACGTAGTGGACCCGGACACCGCCAGCACCACCCTCGTCGCCCCGCTCATGGTCGGGGGCAAGACCCCCATCGGCCTGCGCGGCCTCGCGATCCACCCGAAGACCGGCGTCTTCTACGGCATCACCGGCCCCAACGCCTCGAGCATCCCGCGCTCGCTCGTGACAATCGATCCGACCAACGGCGTGGTGACGCTCGTGGGCGACCTGGGATACGGAGCCTCCGACATCGAGTTCGACAACGACGGCACGCTCTACGCGTGGGTGCCGGAAACGCGCCAGATCGGCATCGTGAACCTCGACAACGGCGCCGTCACGCTTCGCGGGCAACCGCTCGAGCGTGGCGCGATGAAGGGCAGCTTCTCCTTCGTGAGCGCTGGCAAGGCGCTGGTGGCGAGCACCGGCGGCAACGGCACGCTCGACAGCGTGGACCTCGAAACGGGCAAGGTAACGACGGGGCCGCAGCTCAACGGCGCGCCCTTCGCCGACTTCCTGGGCGGCCTCACGGTCTCCGCGCGCGGCACGCTCTACGCCATCAACTCGAGCCTCGGGCGCGGCGTCCAGGCGAACCTCGTCACGATCGATCCGCAGACGGGGCACGTCACCAACCTGGGCGCGCTGCCCAACGACACCGAGTCCATGGCCTTCGGCCCGACGATCGAGCGCAAGGACATGTTCGCGGACCTCATGCAATGGCGCACGCCGATGATGGTCGCGCTCTTCGTCTTCGCGGTGATAGTGCTCCTCGTCCTGGGCCGCGCGCCGAAGGGCAGATGACCGCGCGGCGCATCGCCGCGGGCGCGATCGCCGCGCTCGTGGCCGCCTGCGCCACGGGCTGCTCGCTCCTCGATCCGCACAACCTGATCGGGCGCCAGGCCGGCGAGGCCACGGCTCCCGCTTCTCCCTTCGAGCCGCCCGAAGGCAGCGGCCCGCTCACGCCGCAGGCGCGCGAGCGCGCGTTCGATTTCGTCTGGGAGACGATCCGCGACCACTACGTGGACCCCACGCTCAAGGGCGTGGACTGGAACGCGGCGCGCGAGAAGTACCGCCCCATCGCGCTCGACGCGCCCGGCGACGAGGCGTTCTGGGAAACGCTGGACAAGATGACGGGCGAGCTCAGGGACGCGCACACGCGCGTCGAATCGCCCAAGCGCGTGGCGCTTCGCAACCGCGACGAATCCGTCACGCTCGGGTTCTCCTTCGTGAAGCTCGACGGCAAGCTCGTGGTCTCGGGCGTGAATCCCGACGCCGACGCGTGGTGGGCGGGCGTCCGGCCCGGCATGACGCTCGTCTCCATCGCGGGCGAACCGGCGATGCAGGCCTACTCGAAGGCGATGTCCGAAACGCGCGACGACTCCACCGAGCGATCGCGCCACTTCCGCGCCGTGCGCCGCATCGTCTCGGGCGATCCCGGGACCAAGGTGAGCCTTGCCTTCGAGCGCGGCGACGGCAGCCGGCTGGAGGCCACGCTCACGAGAAACGCCATTCATTTCCCGCCGAGCGGCGAGCATCGCGTGCTGCCCTCGGGCTACGGCTACATCCGCTTCACGCAGTGGACCTTCATGCTCGCCTATCGCGCCATCGGCGCGGTGGCGAAGCTGAAGGACACGCCCGGGCTCATCATCGACCTGCGCGGCAATCCCGGCGGCAACGCCGAGGCCGTGAACCTGCTGCTGCAGAAATTCTTCACCAAGCGCACGGAGCTGGGCCGCGTGATCACGCGCGACGGCAAGCCCGTGGCGCTCTTCTTCGGCGCCGTGCCCATCATCGAGCTCGACCGCGTGGCCGAGGGCGACAAGGACGCGTACACCGGGCCCGTCGTGATACTCGTGAGCGCGGGCAGCGCCAGCGCGAGCGAGCTCTTCGCCGCGACCATGCAATCGACCGGGCGCGCGAAGGTCGTGGGCCAGCAAAGCTGCGGCTGCCTGCTGGGCTTCCTCGGCTACGCGCGCATTCCCGGCGGAGGGGAGCTCGCCTACAGCGAGGTCGCGTTCGCGACGACGACCGGCAATCGCGTCGAGGGCGAAGGCGTGATCCCGGACCGCCCCGTGCCGATCACGGTGGCCGACCTGGAAAGCGGCCGCGACCGCGCGCTCGAGGAAGCGCAGGCATTGCTCGCCACCATGAAGCCGTGGGAGCGATGATTGGCTGAGATCGCGCAATCGCCGTCGCTCAATCCCGGTGTCGCGCGCCGCGAGGTGTTCGCGTGGGCGATGTACGACTTCGCCAACTCGGGCTACACCACGGTGGTGCTCACCGCCGTGTACAACGCGTACTTCGTCTCGGTGATCGCGGGCAACGCCGAGTGGGCGACGTTCGCGTGGACCGCGGCGCTTTCGCTCTCCTATGCCGTGGTGATTGTGATCGGCCCGGTGCTGGGCGCGTCGGCCGATGCGCACGCCTCGAAGAAGCGCCAGCTCGCGATCTCGACGGCGGTGTGCATCGTGGGGACGATCGCGCTCGCGTGGACCGGGCCCGGGACCGTGGCGCTCGCGGTCGCGTGCATCGCGGTGTCCAACGTCGCCTACTCCATGGGCGAGAACCTCACCGCGGCGTT
The DNA here is from genome assembly GCA_035501715.1 of Usitatibacter sp. Classification (GTDB taxonomy): domain Bacteria; phylum Pseudomonadota; class Gammaproteobacteria; order Burkholderiales; family Usitatibacteraceae; genus Usitatibacter. The sequence goes on along the minus strand of DATJVS010000006.1, from coordinate 2,217 downwards.
CCTTCCCGAGCTGGCGCGCCCCGAGGCGCTGGGACGCGTGTCGGGCTGGGGATGGAGCTGGGGATACTTCGGCGGCATCGCGGCGCTCGCGGCGTGCCTCGCGTGGGTGATGACGGCCGACGCGCGCGGCTCCAACGCAGCCGATGCGGTCGCCGGCACGCTCGTCATCACCTCGGTCATCTATGGGCTCGCGGCGATGCCCACGTTCCTCTGGCTCAAGGAGCGCGCGAAGCCCACGGGCCAGGGCGGCGGAGCGCGCGTGGCGTTCGCGCGATTGATGCAGACCGCCCGCGAGGCGCGCCGCTACACGGACCTGCTGCTCGTCTTCGCGTGCGGCGTCTTCTACCAGGCGGGCGTGGCGACCGTGGTCGCGCTCGCGGCGGTCTATGCCGAGCAGGTGATGGGATTCAAGACCGAGGACACGATCGTGCTCGTGATCGTCGTGAACGTGACCGCGGCCGTGGGCGCCTTCGCGTTCGGCTACGCGCAGGACCGCATGGGCAAGAGCGCGGCCCTTCGCGCGACGATCGTGGGATGGGTCGCGATGGTTGTGATCGCGTATTTCTCCGAGACGCGCGCGTCGTTCTGGGTCGCGGCCAACCTCGCGGGCCTGTGCATGGGCTCGAGCCAGTCGGCCGGACGCGCGCTGGTGGCGTACCTCTCGCCGCGCGATCGAAGCGCCGAGTTCTTCGGCCTCTGGGGCGTGGCGGTGCGCCTCGCGGCGATCCTGGGCCCGCTCACGTACGGCGCGGTCACGTGGATGAGCGGCGGCAACCACCGCCTCGCCATCCTCTTCACCGGCGTATTCTTCGTCGTGTCGCTCGTGATCCTCGCCTTCATGGACGAACGCCGCGGGCGCTCGAGAGTGGAATGACAATGAAGATGCCGGCCCTTTTCCTTTCCCACGGCGCGCCGACACTCGCGGTGCAGGAGACGCACGAGACGCGTGCGTGGGCCGCACTCGCGCGCGAGCTGCCGCGCCCGCGCGAGATCCTCGTGATCTCCGCGCACTGGGACACCGATGCGCCCACCGTGAGCACCGCGCCCCAGCCCGCGACGATCCACGACTTCTACGGATTCCCGCGCGAGCTCTACCAGCAGCGCTATGCGGCGTCCGGCGCCCCGGCGTTGGGTGAGCGCGTTGCCACGCTCCTCTCCGACGCGGGCCTGCCCTGCGCCATCGATCGCGAGCGTGGACTCGATCACGGCGCGTGGGTGCCGTTGAAATGGATGTATCCCGCGGCGGAGATTCCCGTCACGCAGCTCGCCGTGCAATCGCGCCGCGGCCCGCGCCACAACCACGCGGTGGGCCAGGCGCTGGCTCCGCTTCGCGACGACGGCGTGCTCGTCCTCGCCTCCGGCGGCATCGTGCACAACCTGCGCGAGATCCAGTGGCACGGCAACGAGATCGTCGCGTGGGCGCGCGACTTCAACACGTGGATGGCCGATCGCCTCGCCTCGGGCTCGCTCGAGGAGCTCCTCGACTACCGGACGCTCGCCCCGGCCGCGCAGCGCGCCCATCCCACCGACGAGCACCTCGAGCCCATCTTCGCCGGCCTCGGCGCCGGCGGATTCCCGGCGAAACGCATCGACCTCGGCATCACGATGGGATCGCTGGGGATGGACGCGTACGTCTTCGGCTAGCGGGGTCAGAGCCCTTTTTCTTCGTAAAGGGCTCTGACCCCCAAATCCGGCCGGTCGGTGATGAGGCCGTCGACGCCCATCTTGACCATGCGCTTCATCTCTTCAGGATCGTCCACGGTCCATACCACGACCGGGATGCCGAGCGCGTGCGCTTCCTTCACCTTGGCTTCGTCGATGTCGCGGTAGAACGGCGACCAGATCGCGCCGCCCGCGGCCTTCACCATGCGCGGCACGGAGCCTTCCTTGCGAAGCTGCACGCCCGCGGTCCACGGGGAATCGCCGCACTGCGCGGGATCGATCGCCGGCGTCCCCGCGGAGGGGCCGGTGCAGACGTTGTCGCCCCACCTCTGCTGCGACGTGAGGTACACCGTGGGAATTTCGGGAGCGATGCGTTGCGCGATGGCGAGCGTTCGCCAGTCGAAAGACTGCAGTGTCGAGCGATGCTCCATGCCGCCGGCGCGAATCTCCGCGACCACCTTGCGGGTGAATTCCCCGGGGCCCGGGGATTCGTCGGGCTTGAGCGGCGAGATCTTGGTCTCGATGTTGAAGCGCGTGTGCCCATCGCCCTTCGCG
>DATJVS010000005.1:0-17230 GCA_035501715.1 Usitatibacter sp. | reverse complement strand
GGCGCGTAGCCGCGAAAGAACGCCTCGCAATCGGCGGCGAGGCGCTCGCCGCGATCGATCATGCGCGAGGGCAGGCGGTTCGCGGCGGCAAGGCGCAGCTGCGCGTGCAGGCGTTCGTGCCGCCAGAACGCGAGCCAGTCATCGGATGCGGCATTGCGTTGCACGGTCGCGCCGATGAAGTTGTCGCGCGGCCAGCCGAAGGCGCGCTGCGCGATGCGATGCTGCGCGGCGAGCGCGGCGCCCAGCCTCGCCGCGCTCGCGGCATCCAGCGGCTGGAGCTCGAGCCACTCGAGCACGATCCACGAGGCGTTTCCGTCGTCGCCTTGCGCGATCACTCCGGGAACGCGCACCGCCGCGGCCTCGCGAAGCGCCGCGAGCCCATCGGCCTCGGCCGCAAACATCGACGCGCGATCGGCCTCGTTCACCTTGGCGAAGTAGCGCCGTTCGCCGCGCGGCGTGCGTCCCGAGATCTCGAGCGCCGTGTGGATGCATCCACCGCCGACGGGACGCACGTCGATCAGATCGTACGAACTGCCAGTGGCTTCGGCGATGGCCGCCGCGACGGCGCGCGCGGCCGGCGCGGACTTCACGCGCCCTTCAGGCGATCGAGTCCCCGCGCGAGGTCGTCGCAGAGGTCCGCGGGATCCTCGAGGCCGATCTGCAGGCGGATGAGCGGCCCGCCCTGCCACGGACGCGCGCTGCGGCTCTCGCGCAGGTTCGCCGGCGTGACGAGGCTCTCGTAGCCGCCCCAGCTGTAGCCCAGCGCGAAGAGCTCGAGCCCGTCGATCATCGCCGCGAGCTGTTTCTTGCCGCAGGGCGCGAGCTCCACGCCCATCAATCCGGTGGAGCCCAGGAAATCGCGCTTCCACAGCGCATGGCCCGGATCGCCCGGCAAGGCCGGATGCAGCACGCGCTTCACCGCGGGCTGGCGCTCGAGCCACTGCGCGACCGCAAGCGCGCTCGCCTCGTGCCGGCGGATGCGCGCCTCCATCGTGCGCATGCCGCGGATCGCGAGGTAGAGGTCGTCGGGGCTCGCCGATTGTCCGTAGTCGCGCGAGGTGTCGCGAAGCCGCGGCCACCATGCCTCGTTCGCCACCACCGCGCTGATGAGCACGTCCGAGTGGCCGCCCGGATATTTCGTCGCCGCCTGCACGACGAGGTCCGCGCCGTGGTCGAACGAGCGGAAGAACATGCCCGTGGCCCACGTGTTGTCGTGGATCACCGCCGCGCCGCGCGCGTGCGCCACGCGGGCGATCGCGGGAAAGTCCTGCACCTCGAAGGTGAGCGAGCTCGGGTTCTCGAGATAGACGGCACGCGTGTTGGGCCGCATGAGCGCTTCGATCCCCTCGCCCACGAGCGGATCGTAGTACGTGGTCTCGATGCCGAAGCGCGCGAGCGTGCGATTGCAGAAGCGCTTGGTGGGACCGTACACGCCATCGGTGACCAGCACGTGGTCGCCGGCCTTGAGGCACGAGACGAGCGCCACCGCCACCGCCGCGAGGCCCGAAGGAAGCGTGACGGCGCGATGGCCGCCTTCGAGCTCGACGATGAGCTCCTCGAACGCCGCGCGAAGCGGCATGTTGAGCAGCCCGTAGGTGGGGATCACCTCGTCCGCGTCGAAGCGCCGCTGCACCTCCTCCATCTCGGCCATGGACTTGAAGGTAACGGTCGACGCGCGCGCGACCGGAAGGTTCACCGTGCCCGGCTGGGACTTCGCCTTGCGGCCGCGTTGCGCGAGGCGCGTGCCGAGCTTCATCGGGCGGGCCCGAACACGCTTTCCATCTCACGCCGGAATTTCACGGCCTGCGAGGCGGAATCGAATTCGACGTCGTCCCACGAGACCGTGGCGCCGGCGGCGACGGGGCGCTTCAGCTTCACCTTGTGCGCAAGGCCGATGGGCAGCGCGCGCTTCGCGGAAGAATCCGCCGCCGCCATGAGCTTGCCCCACACGGTGTAGCCGCCTTCTCCGTCCAGCATCTCGCCCGCGGCGAGGTCTCGTTTGGCGGTGGCGACGCAATCGCCGCGCCATCCGGTGGCCGCACCCGTGGGCTCCCTGCGCAACGCCACGCTCGCCACGCTGATGCCCAGCTCCAGGCCGATGAGGTGGCTCGGCTTGTACATCGCGGCGTATTCGCCCGACGGATCGGTGACGATGCCGTACTCGTGGAAACACTTGCGCACGTACTCGTGCTCGGCCGAGAACGTCACGTACACGCCCCAGCGCAGGTCGCGAAACACGGGCCGGCCGTCGCGCTCGAGGCTCGAGATCACCTCGACCTGGCCCGCGTGGTGCAGCGATCCGCCCGCGCTGCGCGGACGCAACACGCGCGGAAGGTCGTCCACGCCGCACGGAGGAAACGAAAGCCCCTCGGGCGCGGGCGTGAGGCCCGTCGCGTTGGCTACCGCGGCCATCTCGATGCCGCTCTTCGTGCCGTCGAGGAAGGAGTTGAACATCTGCGCGTTGAAGTCGCCCTTGGCGACCATCTCGTCGCTGAACCCATAGTGGCCCCACACGGTCTTCGGCGTGGCCGCGTGGTACTCGGGCAGGTACTTCGTGCCCTTGCCCGCGGCGACCACGGTGAAGCCCGCGGCGCGCGCCCAGTCAACGAGCTCGCAGATGAGCGCGGGCTGGTCTCCGTAGGCGAGCGAATACACGATGCCCGCCTCCTTCGCGCGGCGCGCGAGCAAGGGACCGGCGAGCGCGTCGGCCTCGACGTTCACCATCACGACGTGCTTGCGATGCTCGCAGCACGAGAGCACGTGCGAGATTCCCGCGGCCGGGTGCCCGGTGCAATCGATCACGACCTCCGTGGCGGGATGCTGGATGCAGGCGAGAACGTGGTCGGTGACGAACGTCGTGCCTTCGCGCACGGCCGCGTCGAGCGAGCCCGCGGCGAAGCGCTCGGGCGCCCAGCCCGTGCGGGCGAGCGAGGCGCGCGCGCGGTCCGGTGCGAGGTCGGCCACCGCGAGCACGTGCAGCCCCGGCGTGCGCCTCGCCTGCGCGAGGTACATCGACCCGAACTTGCCGGCGCCGACGAGCACCGCCCGGACGGGGCGGCCTTCCGCGGCCCGGGCTTCCAGAAGGCGGTGGAGGTTCATGCGGCAGGGAAATCCCGACGGACGGCCTTCAGTTTACCGTCCCGGCGACGGACAATGCATCATGGGCGGCATGGACACTGCCGACCGCGCCGACCTCGACGCGCGGGTTCGCCTGCTCGCACCGGGACTGGAAGTCCTCAGCCTGCCGGTATGCGTGCTCGACCTGGAAATGCGCTACCGGTATGTAAACGCCGCGTACGAGGCCGGGACCGGAAAGACGCGCGCCGAATGCGTTGGCCGCACGCCCGACGAAGTCTTCGGCCGCGTGCCGCGCGACGATCGCCGCTCGCACCTGCAGCGCGCGTTCGACGGCGAGACCTCGGCGTACACCCGGCGCCTCGCCGAGGGGCCCAACGCCGGCAACTGGGTGCGCGCGCACTACTTCCCCGTGCGAAGCAACACGGGCGACGTCATGGGCGCCCTCGTGGTCCTCGTGGACGTGCAATCGCTCAAGGAGGCGGAGGCCACCCTCGCCGACCGCGAGCGCCAGCTCTCGCTCATCATCGATTCGGTCGGCTTCCCGATCACCTACGTGGACCGCCACCAGGTGATCCGCTTCGCCAACCAGCCCAGCTGCGAATGGTCCGGCCGCACGCCCGAGACGATGATCGGCAAGTCGATACTCGACGTGATGACGCCCGAGGTGAGGGAGGCGGCGATGCCGCTCATCCGGCGCGCGCTCGCGGGCGAGCCCATCACCTACGAGCGCGAGGCGCTGTGGCCCGGGCGCGAGCGCCGGCACATCCGCGGCATCATGATCCCGGACCGCGACAACGCCGGCGTGGTGCTGGGCGTGCTCATCGTGCTGCTCGACATCGAGCAGGACTACCAGCTGCGCGGCGCGATCGAGGCGAAGGAGGCGCAGCTTCGCCAGTTCTCCGAGAACATTCCCGGCCCCATCGCGGTGGTGGACCGCGACTTCCGCTACCTCTTCGCCAACAAGATGTACCAGAAGAGCTACGGCACGACGCTCGAGCGCATGGTGGGCCGGCGCGTGGACGAGGTGCTGGGTCCCGCGGCGTCGAAGGAATTCTACGAGCCCTTCGTGGCCGCGCTTCGCCGCGGCGAGACGTGCACGCAGGAGCGCCTCTTCGCCCCGCCCGGGGAGTCGCCGCGCTGGCTGCTCGTGCGCCTGGCTCCCATCATGGTTCCCGGCGAGGACGGCACTGCGCGCTTCAACGGCGCCTACATGGTCGCGAGCGACATCCACGACATCAAGATGGCCCAGGAGCGCCTCGCCGCCCAGGAAGCGCAGCTTCGCCTGTACACCGACAACATCCCGGACTCCGTCGCGTACCTCGACCGCGCGCGCCGCTTCGTGTTCGTGAATCGCAATTTCGCGGAGCAGCGCGGCACCACGCCCGACCGCATCATCGGGCGCACGACCGCCGAGGTCCACGGGCCCGAGACCGCGGCGTGGATCGCGCAGCACACGCAGAGGGTGCTCGACCGCGGCGAGACCGCGACCTACGAGCGGATCGTCACGCTGCCCAGCGGCGAGCAGCGCTGGTTCCACGTGAAGGCGGTCCCGCACATCGCCGACGGCGGCGGCGTGATCGGCATGTACATCGTCGGCCACGACATCAGCGAGGTGAAGGCGGCCCAGGACCAGCTCGCCGCGCGCGAGGAGGAGCTTCGCTTCTTCGCCGAGAACATCCCCGAGGCCATCACCTACATCGACCTCGAGCGCGGCTGCACGTTCGTGAACAACCCGTTCCTCGAAAGCCGCGGCCTCACGCGCGAGTTCGCCATCGGCAAGTTCCCCGAGGAGGCGTACTCGGCCGAGCTCATGCAGCAGCTCTCGCCCCACCTCGAGCGCGTCGTCCAGGGCGAGGAGTCGAGCTACGAGCGGATGCTGCGCCTGCCCTCGGGCGAGGAGCGCTGGGTGCGCGTGCGCATGACGCCGCGGCGCGATGCCGACGGCAAGGTCCGCGGCTACTACGTGGTGTCGACGGACATCCACGACATCAAGGTCGCGCAGGAGCTGATCGTCGACAAGGAGCGGCAGCTGCGGCAGGTGATCGACTCGATCCCCACGCCCATGTGCTACGTGGACGCCGACGACTGCTACCGCTACGTGAACGACTCGTTCCTCTCGTACGTGGGCCTCGCCTCGGAGCAGATCGTCGGGCGCTCGGTGCGCGAGATCCTCGGCGACGACCGCTGGGCGCTGCTGTCGCCGTCGATGCAGCGCGTGCGCAGCGGCGAGACGCTCGCGGTGGAACGCTTCGTGCGATTCGCCGACGGGCACAAGCGCTGGATGACGGTGCGCCTCACGCCGCGCTTCGTGAACGGCGAGTACCTCGGCTACTACGCGACCACGAGCGACATCCACGAGCAGAAGCTGGTGGAGGAGGAGCTGCGCCGCGCCAACACGATCCTCTCGGCGCACTTCGACAACACGCCGCTCGCCGTGATCGAGTGGGACACGGAGCTTCGCATCGTGCGCTGGTCGGGCCAGGCCGAATCGATCTTCGGATGGAACGCCTCCGAGACGCTGGGGCGCACGCTGCACGGCTGGCGGCTGCTCTACGAGGAGGACGAGGCGGCCGTGACCGGGATGATCGGCAGGCTCGTCCAGGGCGAGGAGCGCCACGCCACGCTGCGCCTGCGCAACTACCGCAAGGACGGCTCGGTGATCTGGGTCGAGTGGCACAACTCGGCGCTGCGCGACGAGGAAGGCCGCGTGATCTCGATCCTGTCGCTCGCGCAGGACGTGTCCTCGCGCATCCAGGCCGAGGAACGCCTGCAGTACATGGCCACCCACGACGGGCTCACCGGCCTGCCCAACAGCGTGCTGCTCCACGACCGCCTGGACTCCGCGCTCGCCCGTGCGCGCCGCGCCAAGCGCCGCGTGGGCGTGATGTTCCTCGACCTCGACCACTTCAAGGACGTGAACGACACGCTGGGCCACCGCGTCGGGGACGCGCTGCTGAAGGAGCTCGCGCGGCGCATCCGCGCGGCGCTGCGGCAAAGCGACGTGCTCGCGCGCATCTCCGGCGACGAGTTCGTGGTGGTGCTGGAGGACCTGCCCGACGAGGGCTCGCCCGAGCGCGTGGCGCGCATGATCCTCGAGGAAGTGCGCCGCCCGTTCCAGGTCGAAGGCCACGAGATCCACGTGAGCGGAAGCCTGGGCCTCGCGCTCCACCCCGAGGACGGAAGCGACGCCGAGACGCTGCTGAAGAACGCCGACGCCGCGATGTACCACGCCAAGGAGCTGGGCCGCAACGGCTTCCGCAATTTCTCCGCCGAGCTCGCGCAGCGGCGCACGCAGCGCCTGCAGGTGGAGACGGCGCTGCGCCGCGCGCTCAAGAACAACGAGCTGCGGCTGCATTTCCAGCCCATCGTCGACATCAAGGGCGCCGCGGTGCGCCACGTGGAGGCGCTGCTTCGCTGGAACGATCCGGAGCGCGGCCTCATGCTTCCCGCGGGCTTCATCCCGCTCGCCGAGGAGTCGGGGCTCGGGCACGCGATCGGCCACTGGGTGATGGAAGCGGCGTGCAAGCAGGCGCGCGCGTGGCGCGACGCGGGCTTCGGCGACATCAAGGTGGGCATCAACCTTTCGGCCGGCCAGCTGCGCGACACGTCGATGATCGCGGACCTCAAGCGCATCCTCACGCGCACCGGCTGCGAGCCCGGATGGCTCGAGTTCGAGATCACCGAGACCAGCATGGTGCGCGACGTGGAAGGCGCGAGCCTCGTGCTCGCGAAGCTGCGCGCGCTCGGCGTGAGCATCGCCATCGACGACTTCGGCACCGGGTTCTCGAGCCTGTCGCACCTGCGCCACCTGCCGGTGGACGTGCTCAAGATCGACAAGGCCTTCGTCGCGGACATCGACTCGGGGCGGCGCAACGAGGACAACGCCGGCGGCGCCGCGATCGTCTCCGCGGTGATCGGGCTCGCGCGGGGGCTCGGCCTCAAGGTGGTGGCCGAAGGCGTCGAGAAGCGCTCGCAGCTCGCGTTCCTCGCGCGCGAAGGCTGCAACGCCTGCCAGGGCTACCTGGTGTGCCCGCCCATGGCCGCGCCCGACCTCGAGGCGTGGTTCGCGGGGCGGCGCAAGCGCGCGCGGGAAAAGACGCGCGCTACCAGCGGATCGAAACGCGCGCCCCGCCGAGCGGCGAGTCGCTGATCTCCGCCACGCCGCCGTGCCACTCGGCGACGCTCTTCACGATGGCGAGGCCCAGGCCCACGCCGCCGCTGTCGCGCCCGCGGCTTCCCTCCAGGCGCGTGAACGGCTCGAACAGGCGCGAGCGCTCCCGCGGCGGAACGCCCGGCCCGTCGTCGTCGACGCTCAACACCGTGCGGCCACCCTCGCGCTCGACCGACACCGCCACTCGCGTGCGCGCGTAGCGCACGGCGTTGCGAAGGATGTTCACGAGGGCGCGGGTGAGGTACTTGGGATCGCACGAGATCGTCTGCGGCAGCTCCTTCGGCCCGTCGATGGAGACGTCGCGCTTCGCGGCGCGCATCTCGTCGTTGGCGCGGCGCAGCGCCTCGTCCACGAGCGAGGCGGTCGGGACCTCGCGCGGCGCATAGGGCGGCGCGTGGCGGATGCTCGCGAGCACGAGCAGCTCGCCCACGAGCTCCTCCAGGTCCACGATGTCGCTCGACATCGCCTCGAAGCGCTGGTCGCGCTCCGTGCGCTCGTCGGTGCCCCGCGCGAGCTCCAGGTCGAACTTGAGCTGGGCGAGCGGCGTGCGCAGCTCGTGGGCCACGCCCTGCTCGAGGTCGCGATGCGACTGGAGCAGCGCCTGCACGCGGGCCGCCATCGCGTTGAAGGCCTGCGCGATCGGCTGCAGCAGGGAATTGGGCGCCACGCTCGCGCGCACGTCGAAGTCGCCCTCGCCGATGCGGCCGGTCATGGCGGTGAGGCCCTTGAGGTCGCGCCACAGCGGCCACAGCCACCGGCCCAGGATCACGCACATGGCGAGCGTCATGATGGCGATGATGATCGCGTAGTAGGCGAGCTGGTACTCGTAGGCGCCGACCCACTCGATGCGAAGCGCGCGGTCCGAGTTCTTGATGCGCCGCAGATACACCCATCCGCCCCCGGGCCGGTCGCGGAACGCGATGTCGCCCGCGCGCAGCCGGTCCTTCTCCGACGGGGACATGAAGAAGTCGTCGAGCGCCTTGTCCATCGAGATCACCTGGTGCTCGACACGGAACGTCTTCTCGATCTCGTGCAGGCGCCCCTGCCAGTCGGGCACGCGGGTGTCGGTGATGATTCGCTCGGCGCGATCGAAGGCCACGCCCGCGCGAAGGCGCTGCTGGTCCGAGTCCATCTGGGCCATCACCTGGTCGGTGACGTACATGGACAACACGAATGCCGCCGTCGCGGGCAGCATGAGGAAGACGTACAACCGCAGGAAGAGCCTGAGCAAGCGCGCTCCGGGCCGCCTAGGCGTCGCCGGTGAAGAGGTACCCCCTCAGGCGCACGGTCTTGATCATCGACTCGGCCCCGCCCGCGTCCTGGAGCTTGCGGCGCAGCCGGCAGATGCGCGCGTCGATGGAGCGGTCGAGCCCGTCGTAGTCGATGCCGCGCACGACGCGCAGGATCTCGTCGCGCGTGACCACGGTGCCGTGGCGCGCGGCGAGCAGCCACAGGATGTCGAAGTCTCCCGTGGTGAGGTCGATGGTGCGGTTGTCGAGCGTGGCCGAGCGGCGCGCCCCGTCGATGGCGAGGCGCCCGACGTTGAGCGACGATTCCGGCGCGGGCCCCGGGCGCGTGCCGGCGCGGCGCAGCAGCGCCTCGATGCGCGCGAGCAGCACGCGCGGCTCGACGGGCTTCACGACGTAATCGTCGGCGCCCATCTCGAGCCCCAGCACCTGGTCGATGTTCTCGCCCTTGGCGGTGAGGATGAGGATCGGCACCGTGCCGCGCGTGCGGATCTCGCGGCAGATGGTGAGGCCGTCCTTGCCCGGGAGCATGAGGTCCAGCACGACGAGCTCGGGCTTGAGGCGATCGAAGCGCTCCGCGGCCACCGCGCCGTCTCCCTCGACGGTCACCTCGTAGCCGTGGCGCTCGAGGTAGTCGCGGATGGAGGCCGCGAGGCGCGCGCTGTCCTCTACCAGCAGGACACGCGGGTGGCGCGCGCTGGAGGGAAGGGGATCGCGGCTGAGCGGCTCGGCGTGCATCCGGACCTCGATCGCAAGGGCGATGACATCAGGATACTCCCACGCCGCGCGCGACGCCCCGTGACGCTTTGTTACTGTTGGGAAACGGTTAGAGACGCGCCGCGATGGCGGTGGCGTCGGGATGCAGCAGGTGGATGCTCGTGCCGCCCGGCGCGGCCACGCCGCGCAGGAAAAGCGCTCGCAACGCCTCGAAGTCCACGCGCTCCGCCTCCTTCACCGTCACGAGGACGCGCCCCTGGACCGGCTCCACGCGCGCCACGTTGTCCTTGCCGCCGAGCGCAGTGAGCACTAGCGCAGCATCGGGCGCCGGCGCGGTGGGCCCCGAGGTAGTTGCATGTGCAAGCATTTGCGGCGCCTGCGCGGCGGAAGGGGCGAGCGCGAGGCGCGCGCGGATGTCGCTCGCCACCTGGTCGGCGATCGGCCCGACGACCACCTGCAATCCCGCTTCGCCCACGTTCACCGATCCCCGCGAGCCCAGGGCCTTGAGCGCGGATGCGTCGACGCGGGCGCGGTCCGCGAGCACGAGGCGAAGGCGCGTGGTGCACGCCTCGACCTCGCGCAGGTTCGCGGCGCCTCCCAGGGCGGCCACGAAGCGGTCCGCGCGTTCCGCGTCGCCCACGGGCTGGGCGGCCGCCGCGGCGTCTTCGGCGCCCCGGCCCGGCGTGGCGAGGTCGAATCGCACGATGAAGTAGCGGAAGACGCCGTAGTACGCGCCGAAATAGGCGAGGCCCACGGGGATGAGGTAGAGCGGGTGCGTCGCGCGGCTGAAGTTGAGCACGTAGTCGAAGAGCCCCGCGGAGAATCCGAACCCCAGCTTGCAGTCGATGAAGTCCATCAGGACCATGGCCACGCCCGTGAGGACCGCGTGCACCGCATAGAGCGCGGGCGCGAGGAACATGAACGTGAACTCGATGGGCTCGGTCACGCCGGTGAGGAACGACGTGAGCGCCATCGAGAAGAGCAGGCCGGCCGTGGCGGCGCGCTTGCCCGGCGCGGCGCTGCGATACATCGCGAGGCACGCGGCCGGAAGCCCGAACATCATCACGGGGAAGAATCCGCTCATGAAGGCGCCTGCCGACGGGTCGCCCGCGAAGAAGCGCTTCAGGTCGCCCGTGGCGCCGTGGTAGTCGCCCACGATGAACCACGCGACGTTGTTGAGGATGTGGTGAAGCCCCGTCACGATGAGGATGCGGTTGAGCACGCCGTAGACGAACAGGCCCACCGGTCCCGATGCGATCACCGCGCGCGAGAGCGTGTCCATGCCGCGCTCGAGCACCGGGAATCCGAGGCCGAACGCGAACGCGAGGACGATGCCCGCCACGCCCGCCGCGATCGGCACGAAGCGCCGGCCGCCGAAGAACGCGAGGTAATCGGGCAGCTTGATGTTCTGGTAGCGGTTGTAGAGCACGCCGCCGACGATTCCCGAGAGGATCCCGAGCGGCACGTTCAGCTTGTGGATCTTGTCGAACGCGGCCGTGGGCCCCGCGTCGGCGGGAAGGTGCAATAGCACTTCCGCGCCCTTGGCCGCGACGAAATACGCCACCACGCCGGCGAGCCCCGCCGCGCCGTGGTTTTCGCGCGCGAGCCCCACCGCGATGCCGATCGCGAAGAGGATGCCCAGGTTGAAGAAGATCGCGTCGCCCGCCGCCGCCACGGGCGCGAGGTTCAGCAGGTCCGGCTGGCCCAGGCGCAGGAGCAGGCCCGCGACCGGCAGCACCGCGATGGGCAGCATCAGGGCGCGGCCGAGCTTCTGCGTGTTCTCGATGAGCGCTTTCATTCGGTCGCCCCCTGGGTGGACTCGGCCGAGGCGCGCGCGCGCGATCTGGCGAGGAGCGCCAGCTCCCGCACCGCCGAAGGCGTGCGCACGCCGAGCGCGCGCTGCGCGAGCTCGCGGCATTCGGCCGCGTCGAGCAGCCGCACCGTGCGCTTCAACCTCGGGATCATCGCCGCCGTGGCCGAGATCTCGTGCACGCCCAGCCCGATCAGGAACGGCAGCGCGTCCACGTCCGAGCCCATGGCGCCGCACACGGAAACGGACTTGCCGTTCGCCTGCCCCGCCGCGGCCACCGTGCGGATCATCCGGAGCACCGCCGGATGCAGCGCATCGAGCTTGTCGGCGAGCTCGGCGTGCCCGCGATCGATGGCGAGCGTGTACTGCGAGAGGTCGTTGGTGCCGATGGACAGGAAATCGGCTTCGGTCGCGAGCTGGTCGGCCATCACGGCGGCGGCCGGCGTCTCCACCATCACGCCGATCGAGGGAAGCGAGGCGCGCTTCAATTGCCTCGCGCATTCGGAGGCGATGGCGCGGACCGCGCGCAGGTCGTCCAGGTCGTTCACCATCGGCAGCATGATCTTGCATTGCCCCTGCGGCTGGACTCGCAGGATCGCGGTGAGCTGCGCGCGCAGCAGCTCCGGCCGCCAGAGGCTCGCGCGAACGCCGCGAAGCCCCAGCGCGGGGTTGTCCTCGCGCGGCATGGGCAGGTAGGCGATGGGCTTGTCGCCGCCGATGTCCATGGTGCGGATCGTGAGGGGCTTGCCCTCGAGGGCGGAGGCGATGCGCGAGTATTCGGCGGCCTGCTCGTCCTCGGTAGGCGCCTCGCGCCGGTCCAGGTAGAGGAACTCCGTGCGAAGCAGACCGCAGCCCTCGGCGCCGGAACGCACCGCGGCCCGCGCCTCGTCGACCGAGCCCACGTTGGCGTTCACGGTGATGCGCACTCCGTCGCGCGTGGAGCACGAGTTCTGCGCGGCTTCCAGGTCGGCTGCGCGCTCGGCCGCGCGTTGCACCGCGGCGCGCTGGGCGGCCGCGAGGTCCGCGGGAGGCGGATCGATGTCCACCCAGCCGTGCTCGGCATCGAGCACGAGCGGCGTGCCGTCGGCGACACCGAGGACGCCGGCGCCTACCGCCACCAGCGTAGGGATGCCGTTCGCCGCGGCGATGATGGAGACGTGGGACGTGGCGCCGCCGCGCGCGAGGCACAGGCCGGCGAGGCGCGGCGTGTCAAGCGCCATGAACTGCGAGGGCAGCAGGTCGTCGGCCACCACGATCGCATTGGCAGGGAGCTCCTTGCGCGCCACGGGCAGCTCGCCGTGCAGCACGCGGATCACCTGGCTTTCGAGGTCGCGCAGGTCCGACGCGCGCTCGCGCATGCGTTCGTCGTCGAGGCGGCCGAGCGAATCGGCCATGGTGCGCGCCGCCTCGCGCCAGGCGAACGCCGCGCTCTTGCCGCGGCCGATCGCTTCCATCGCGCGCCGCGAGAGCTCCGGATCCTGCACGAGCTCCACGTGCGCGAGGAGCAGCTGCTGCGCGTCGCCGGTGGCGAGCGCCGCGAGGCCCTCGAGGTAGTCCTTCACGAAGGCGATCGCGTTGCGAAGCTTGGCCGTTTCGCTCGCCGCGTTGGTTCCCTGCTCCACGACCTCGACCTCGTCGTGGGCCCAGCGCGACGCGACACCCACCGCGACGCCGCGGCTCGCGATCACCCCCTCGAGCCGGCCAGTGCGGGCGGCGGCCCCGGCGGGCTTCTCCGCTTCCACCTTCGCGGGCGAAGGAACATCGGGCGCGAGCAAGGGCTCGAGCGCGCCGAGGGCGGCGAGCGCGTCGACGCCCACCACGCGCACCTCGACCACTTCGCCGCAGTGCACGCCGAGCGACATCATCGCCACGGTGCTGCGCGCGCTCGCTTCCCGCCCGCGCGCGATGAAGGTGACGTCGGAGCCGAAGGGCCGCAGCGCCGAAGCGATGAGCGCGGCCGGGCGCACGTGCAATCCGTGGTCGAAGGGAACGCGATAGCGGCGCAGGTGCTGCTCGGGAGCCGCGCCGCCCGCGGCCCGCGCAACTCCGCCTTCCACTTCCATGAGGAATTCGCCCACGGCGATGGGGCCCGATCGCGCGGGCGCGACGACCTTGCCTTCGGAGGCGAGCACGATGGGCGTGACGAGGCTCGGCGCCTTGCGCGCGAGCCTGTCCAGGTCGAAGCGAAGCAGCACCGCCCCCTGCTTCACGCGGTCGCCGGGTGCAACGACGAGGTCGAAGCCCTCGCCCTTCAGGTTCACCGTGTCGATACCCACGTGCATGAGGATGTCGATGCCCGCTTCCGAGCGCACCGTGACCGCGTGGCGCGCGCCCTGCATCGGGACGATCTCGCCGTCGCACGGAGCGCACAGCACGCCCGCGGTGGGATCGATCGCGAGGCCGTCGCCCGCCATCCCCCCGGCGAACACCGGATCGGGGACCTCGGCGAGCGGAAGGCACCAACCGGCAAGCGGCGAGGCGAGCTTCACGCGGCTCACGATTTCGGCACCCCGAAGTCGATCCAGTCGATCACCCACAGCGGATCCAGCTTGCGCTGCGAGAAGTTGAAGCACAGGTCCTGCACGCCCTCGCCTTCGATGGCGGCGCGCGGCAACACGGTCACCGCATCGGACTTCACGGCCGGAGCGAGCGGCAGCGTGGCGATTGTCTTTCCCTGGCAATTACCCAGATGCACCTCGAGCTCTCCGTCGGGCGTGGTCGGCGCCGGGAACGTAATCTTGCCCGCCGCCTCGCCGATCTGGAAGTTGAACGGCACCTGGCCCACGGCAGCGGTGATTGCGTGCACCCGCGCGAGGTCCACCTTGCGTGCGATCCAGCAGGGATGCTCGATGTCCACGTAGAACGTGGCGCGCGGGCCCTTCAGCGGCGCGTCGTCTTCGAGCGAGAGCGCGATGTCGTCGCCGCAGAGGTCGAGCTGCTGGCTCATGAGGCGCGTGCCCTCCGCGGGCTTCGGCGGCTCGAATGCGCTCTTCGCATAGGTCATCCCGATCGCATCGAGGAACGGGCGCTGCGCCTCGAGGCGCTTCATGAAATCCCCGTAGTCGCGTCCTGCGGGCTGGGACCACCCGAGCTCGGCCAGGGCCGCGGCGCGCGGGAAGGCCATCCAGCCCACGCGTTCCTCGGTGCGGATGTGCTCGGTCCACACGTTGCCCTGCACGCCCAGCACGTGGGCCTGCTCGGCGGGCGCGAGCGATGCGGGCATGGGCTCGAACTTGTAGACCTCCTCGAGGCTCACGACGCGGCCGCGGCCCGGAGGCTCGGAAGGCGAGGCGTCCTGGCGATTGTCGAAATAGAAAGTGGGCCACGCGGCGACCACCGTGTCGTAGCCCTGCTTCGCGGCGGACTGCGCGCCGTCGGCGCCGCGCCACGACATCACGATCGCGTTCTTCGGCAGCCCCGGCGAGAGGATCTCGTCCCAGCCCACGAGCCGGCGGCCATGCGCCTCGAGGAATCGCGCGAGGCGCTGCGTGAAATAGCTCTGCAGGCGCTCCGGATCGGTGGTGCCCATCTCGCGCATGAGCTCCTGCCCGCGCGCCGAGGCCTTCCATTCGTCCTTCTGCACCTCGTCGCCGCCCACGTGGACGTAGGGGCCCGGGAAAAGCGCCATCACCTCGGTGAGGACATTCTCGATGAACCTGAACGTGCCCTCTTCCAGCGAGTACGCGTGCGGATAGATGCCCCAGTCCGAGGGGACGTCCCGCGGCGGATCGGGAATCGCGGCGAGCTGCGGATAGGCGACTGTCGCGGCGGTCACGTGCCCCGGCATGTCGATCTCGGGCACCACGGTGATGCCGCGCTCCGCGGCGTACGCGACCACGCGCCGCACGTCCTGTTGCGTGTAGAAGCCGCCATACAGGCGCGGCTTGCCCGTGGCCGCATCGATGTCGTTCTGCGCGGCATGGCCCTCGGGAACGCGCCAGGCGCCTACGCTCGTGAGCTTCGGGTACTTGCGGATCTCAAGGCGCCAGGCCTGGTCGTCGGCGAGGTGCCAATGGAAGACGTTGAGCTTCTCGAGCGCCATCGCGTCGAGGAAACGCAGGATGAATCCGACGGACTGGAAGTGGCGCGCCGAATCGAGCATCATCCCGCGCCAGGCGAATCGAGGCGAATCCTCGATCGTCGCGGCGGGAATGGCGACGGAAGCCCCGCGCGGCCCCGCCATCTGCCAGAGCGTGGTCGCCCCGCGAAGGACTCCGACCTGCGCGGCGCCGGTGATCGTGATGCGCGCGGGCGTCACCTCGAGGCGATAGGCCTCCGGATTCGCGCCCTTGCGCGCATCGAGCGCGAAGACGATCGCGCCATCGCGCGCCCTGCCCCGCGAAACGGCGAGCTTGATGCCGTGGGTGGACTCGACGAGCGCAGCGAAATTCTCCGCGATTCGGCGCATCCCCCGGCCGGGCCCCACGACGATCGGCACCTCGCCGGTGAGCGCGAAGGCCCCCTCGTGCGGCACGACGGACGCGGGCTTGGGGACGATGGCGAGCTCCGCCCCCGCCGCGTGGGCGGCGGCGAGCGAGCAGGCGATGGCAACGACTCGAAGCGCGCGTCTCATAAGGAAAAGAGGGCGGAACTTTGCGTCGTCCCGCCCTCAAAAGGGGCCTCTACCCCTGGGAGCATGCTGAGGCGTTTGCCGCCTCCCGGCAAGGGTCTCCTACAGCTTGACCCTCAACGTAAGGTAGTACTGACGTCCGTTCTGGTAGAACGCGCGCGGCTGGTCCTTGTTCATCGCGTAGTACTTGAGGATCGGATCGTTCAGGTTCAGCCCGTCGAAGTTGATCGACCAGTTCTTGTTGATCTGGTAGCTCAACGATGCGGCGAGCGTGCCCGTGTCGTCCTGGTACTCGGGCGTGCTGCGGTCCAGGCCCACGAAGAACGCGGAACGGAACGTGTACGCGAGGCGCGCGCTGAACCCGTGGTCCTCCCAATAGCCGGTGAGGTTGTACGTGTTCTTCGAGGCGCCCAGCAGCGGCGTTCCCGTGTCGTCCTTCGCGTCGGCGTACGTGTAGTTCGCCTGCGCGCCGAAGCCGTACGGCAGCGGAGCCTGCCACGAGAGCTCGACGCCCTTCGATTTTCCGCTGCTGTTGGTCGGGGCGGAGATCGTGTAGGTCTCGAATTGCTGCGTGCGGATGTTGAGCAGGTCGATCTGGTACGTGCCGTAGCCCACGTAGTTCGTGAGGTCCATGTAGAACAAGCCCGCCGACAGCAGCGACTTGGGCGCGTAGTACCACTCGAGCGCCGCGTCGAAGTTGTTCGACGTGATGGGCTTCAGGTCCGGGTTGCCGCCGTTGCCGGTGTGCGTGATGTCGTCGGCGGTGAGCGCTCCACCCAGCGCGCTGTAGTCCGGGCGCGACATCGTCTTGGCGAAGGCGAGGCGTCCGACCAGGTCCTTGTTGATGTCCATGCGGAAGTTCGCGCTCGGCAGCACGTCGTTGTACGTGTGCGAGACGAGCTTCTGGTAGTACGAGCCGAAGGCCGACGTCGTGATGGCGCCCGGCACGGAGCACGGCGCGAGCGGAGCGCACACCGACCCGTCGATCGACACGTTCACCGTGACGTTCTCCTTGGTCTGCACGCCGCGGATGCCCGCGTTGCCGCTCCAGCCCTCGCCCTCGAAGTTGGCCATGATGTAGCCGGCCTGCACCTTCTCGTTGATGGCGAACTCGCCCGGCCAGTAGTCGCGCGTGACCGGGTCGCGGTTGGAGTACTTGTCGCCCCACTGCTCGAGCACCGAAGGATCGAGCTGCCACGGCTGGCGCGGGAAGTTTCCGCCCAGGCCGCTGCCGAAGTTGCCCGGATAGGTCGAGCCGTTCCACGCCGGCAGGTTCGCCGGGTCGAACGGGTTCAGCGCGAAGTTCGGGCCCTGCGCGACCTGCACCGTGTTGCGGTCATGCTCGGCCCAGCGCCAGCCGGCCTTGATGGAGCTCACCATGCCCTTGTCGAAGGAGTACTCGCCGTCGATCTGGCCGTAGCTCTCGCTGTCGTACGAGGCCGCGGGGCTCGAGCCGAAGATCCAGTCGAGCGAGGTGCCGGTGAAGTTCGACGGGTTGCCGCTCGGGAACGCGACGTCCGTGGCCGACGAGATGCCGTGCATCGTGTAGCTGGCGCCCGTGTTGAACACGTCGCCCTCGAACACGTCCTGCTTGGGCGTGACGCCCGTGCCCTTGGTGTAGCCCAGCTGGCCGGAGA
>DATJVS010000004.1:0-7172 GCA_035501715.1 Usitatibacter sp. | reverse complement strand
TCATCGACGATGCCGAGCACGCCGCCGACCGCATCACGGCGGACGCGATCCGTCTGCTGCACACGTCCTTCATCACGCCGCTCGACCGCGACCACATCCACCAGCTCGTGAACGCGATGGACGACATCTGCGACCTGATCCAGGACACCAGCGAGTCGCTCTCCCTCTACGACGTGAAATCGGTGACTTCCGAGACCCAGCGCCTCGCCGACATCGGCGTGAAGTGCTGCGAGCGCGTGAAGGACGTGGTGGCGCTCCTGGGCAGCAAGGAGGGCAAGTTCGAGGCAATCCTCAAGACCTGCGACGAGATCGACCGGCTCGAGTCCGACGCCGACCGCGTGCTGCGCTCGGCGGTCTCGCGCCTCTTCCGCGAGGAGCAGGACGTGCGCGAGGTGATCAAGATGAAGGCGATCTACGAGCTGCTCGAGGCGATCACGGACCGCTGCCTCGACGTGGCGAACCTCGCCGAAGGCATCGCGCTCGAGAACGCTTGAGGCAAGCCCCGCCGCGATGAGCCCGATGACGATCACGCTGGGCGTGCTGGTGTTCCTCGTGGTGCTCGCGCTCGCCTTCGACTTCATGAACGGGCTGCACGACGCGGCCAACTCGATCGCGACCGTGGTCTCCACCGGGGTGCTCAAGCCCCACGTGGCGGTGGCGGTGGCGGCGGCGTTCAACTTCGTCGCGTATTTCATCTTCCACCTCAAGGTCGCGGCCACCGTGGGCAAGGGCATCGTGGAGCCGGCGATCATCGACCACTACGTGGTCTTCGGCGCGCTCGTGGGCGCGATCTCGTGGAACGGCATCACGTGGTACTTCGGCCTTCCGTCCTCGTCGTCGCACGCGCTGATCGGCGGGCTCATCGGCGCGGGCGTCTCCAAGGCGGGCATGGGCTGCCTCGTGGCCGACGGCATCTCCAAGACCGTGCTCTTCATCTTCCTTTCGCCGGCGATGGGCTTCGTGCTGGGCGCGCTGCTCCTGGTGGCGGTGTCGTGGATCTTCCGGCGCATGAGCCCGTCACGCGTGGATCGGTGGTTCAGGCGCATGCAGCTCGTCTCCGCGTCGCTCTACAGCCTCGGCCACGGCGGCAACGATGCGCAGAAGACAATCGGCATCATCTGGATGCTGCTCATCGCGGCCGGGGTGCCGGAAGCCAGGGACGACGCGCCTTCCTGGGTGATCGTCTCCTGCTACGTGGCGATCGCCCTGGGCACCCTGATCGGCGGCTGGCGCATCGTGAGGACCATGGGGCAGCGCATCACGAAGTTGAAGCCCGTGCACGGCTTCTGCGCCGAGACGGGCGGCGCGATCACGCTCTTCATCGCGAGCGGCCTGGGCATTCCGGTGTCCACGACGCACACCATCACGGGAGCCATCGTCGGCGTGGGCGCCACGCGCAAGTTCTCGGCGGTGCGCTGGGGTGTCGCGGGCGACATCGTGTGGGCGTGGATCTTCACGATTCCCGCGTCGGCGTTCGTCGCGGCGGTGGCGTGGTGGGCGGGCCGCCACTTTCTCTGACAGAATATTCCCAGCCGAGGAGGGCCGCGCCATGATGACCGAAAGGCAGCGCAGGTTCCGGGAAAGATACGTCGCGCAGATCAGCCCGTGGTACCACGGCTTCGTCCACGTGGGCGTGATGTACGCCGCGGGAATCGCCGCCATCGCGTGGTGCGCGAGCCGCATGCAGGACGCGAGCTGGGAATGGCTGCTCGTGATTCCCGTCGCGATCGCAGGCAATTTCTTCGAGTGGTGGATGCACCGGTACGTGATGCACCGGCTGCGCGACGTCTTCGCGCTGCGCGCGATCTACGACCGCCACACGCGCCAGCATCACCAGTACTTCACCGACAACGATCCCACGATCTCGACGGTGCGCGAATTCCGCATCGTGTTCTTCCCCTGGCGGGTGCTGGTCGTGCTTTCGGCGGGTGGAGGGCTCGTCGCCTGGCTCGTGGGCGCCGTGGTGAATCCCAACGCGGGCTACGTCACGTTCATCACCATGGTGGGGCACTACATGGTGTACGAGACGTTCCACTTCTGCTGCCACGTTCCCGACAACGCGTTCGTGCGCAACATGCCGTTCGTGAACACGATCCGCCGCCACCACGCCGCGCACCACAACATGGGGATCATGATGCATTGCAATATGAACCTCACGTTCCCGGTGGCGGACTGGGCGCTGGGCACGAGCGACCTGAAGCGCGGCCTGGTGGGCCACCTCTTCAACGGCTACGACGAGACGCACGTGAAGGAGGAGCTCAAGCCCGTGATCGCGCGCTTCCGCACCTCCGAGACGCAGGATTCGCGCTGCACCCTCGAGGGCCCGCTGCTCGAGACGGAGGAGGTCGCGCTGATCGAGCGCGCGATCGCCTAGTTCTTGATGCGGTATCCCGTGCGGAATATCCAGGCGACCACGGCCGCGCACGCGCCGAAGAACACGATCGTCGCGCCGAAGCTCGCAAGCGCGCTCACGTCGGCCGCGTCGTAGAAGGTCCAGCGGTAGCCGCTGATCAGGTACACGACCGGATTGAAGAGGCTGAACGCCCGCCACGCGGGCGGCAGCATGTCGATGGAGTAGAACGCGCCGCCCAGGAACGTGAGCGGCGTGATCACGAGCATCGGCACGAAGGACAGCTGCTCGAAGCTCTTCGCCCAGACGCCCAGGATGAAGCCGAAGAGGCAGAATGTCGTCGCCGTGAGGATGAGGAAGAGCGTCATCCAGGCCGGGTGCGCGATCTGGATCGGCACGAAGAGGTTCGCCGTGGCGAGGATCACGAGCCCCAGGATCACCGACTTGGTGGCCGCCGCGCCCACGTACGCGATCACGATCTCCAGCGGCGACACGGGCGCCGAGAGCAGCTCGTAGATCGTGCCGGTGAACTTCGGCAGGTAGATCCCGAAGGACGAGTTGTTGAGGCTCTCGGTGAAGACCGAAAGCATGATGAGCCCCGGCACGATGAATTCGCCGTATGGGACGCCGCCCATCTCCGACATGCGCCGGCCGATCGCCGCGCCGAACACGACGAAGTAGAGCGACGTGGTGATGACGGGTGTCACGAGGCTCTGCCAGAGCGTGCGGCCGAAGCGCGCCATCTCGAAGCGGTAGATCGCCGAGATCGCGTAGGTGTTCATGCCCTCTCCGTGACGAGGCTCACGAAGATGTCCTCGAGCGAGCTCTGGCTCGTCTGCAGGTCGTCGTAGCCGATGGCGAGCTCGTCCAGCCGCCGGAGCAGACCCGGGATTCCGTTGCGCTCCTCGTGGGCGTCGAACGTGTACTCGAGCTGCCGGCCGTCCTTGCGCAGCGTCGGGCTCCATTGCGCGAGCGCCTCCGGCACCGCGGCGAGGGGCGCGACCAGGTGCACCGTAAGCCGCTTCTTGCCGAGCTTGGCCATGAGCTTCGCCTTCTCCTCGACCACGATGAGCTCTCCCTTGCTCACCACGCCGATGCGGTCGGCCATCTCCTCGGCCTCCTCGATGTAGTGCGTGGTGAGGATTATCGTCACGCCCGAATCGCGCAGCTTCCTCACGAGCGCCCACATGTCGCGGCGGAGCTCCACGTCCACGCCGGCCGTGGGCTCGTCTAGGAAGAGGACCTCGGGCTCGTGGGCGAGCGCCTTGGCGATGAGCACGCGCCGCTTCATCCCTCCGGAGAGCGTCATGATCTTGTCGTTGCGCTTCTCGTAGAGGGAAAGGTCGCGCAGCACCTTCTCGAGGTGCGCGGGATCCGGCGCGCGGCCGAAGAGGCCGCGGCTGAAGCTCATCGTCGCCCACACGGTCTCGAACATGTCCGTGTGCAGCTCCTGGGGCACGAGGCCGATGCGCGAGCGCGTCTCGCGGTAGTCGCCGAGGATGTCGAAGCCCGCGACCTTCACCGTGCCCGACGTGGGCGTCACGATCCCGCACACGATGCTGATGAGGGTGGTCTTTCCCGCGCCGTTGGGGCCGAGGAGCGCGAATATCTCGCCCTTGGCGATCTCGAGGTTCACGTCCTTCAGGGCCTGGAGCCCGGACGCGTAGGTCTTTCCGAGGTGGGAGATCGAGATGACGGGCGGCACCGTGCGATTATACGGGCGATGAAGATCGCGACCTTCAACGTGAACGGAATCGCCTCGCGCCTCGCGCACCTGCTGCTGTGGCTCGAGAAGGAGCAGCCCGACGTGGCGTGCCTGCAGGAGCTCAAGGCCACGGACTTCGCGTTTCCGGCGAAGGACATCAAGGCGATGGGCTACGGCGCGATCTGGCAGGGGCAGCAATCGTGGAACGGCGTGGCGATCCTCGCGAAGGGCGCCAAGCCCGTCGAGACTCGCCGCGGACTTCCGGGCGATGCGGGCGACACGCAAAGCCGGTACATCGAGGCCGCGGTGGACGGAGTCCTCGTGGGATGCCTCTACGCGCCCAACGGCAATCCGCAGCCGGGCCCGAAGTTCGACTACAAGCTCAGGTGGATGGAGCGGCTCGATGCCCACGCGAAGACGCTCGCGGCCTCGGGCCAGCCGGTCGTGCTCGCCGGCGACTACAACGTGATCCCCACGGACTTCGACATCTACAACACGCGCTCATGGAAGAAGGATGCGCTGCTGCAGCCCGCGCCGCGCGCCGCGTTCCGCAAGCTCCTGGAGCAGGGCTGGACGGACTCGCTGCGCCACCTGCATCCGAAGGAGCCCATCTATACGTTCTGGGACTATTTCCGCCAGCATTGGGAGCACAATTCGGGGCTTCGCATCGACCACCTGCTCGTGAACGGGGCTCTCGCGCCGCGGCTCGAGTCGGCGGGCGTGGACAAATGGATGCGCGGGCTGGAGAAGGCGAGCGATCATGCGCCGACGTGGATCACAATCAGGTAGAGGAGAGGCATCGATGAGGAAGGTTCGGTTCGACATGTGGGGCGCGGCCGCGGCGGCGGCGTTGCTCGCGGGCTGCGGCACGATTTCGGGATGGATCCATCGCCCGCCGCCGGCAGTGGCGCAGCCCCTGCCGGTTCCGGGCTTCGTGCAATCCGTGAGCCTTTCGGGCGCCAACGAGGTCCCGCCCGTCGAGACCAAGGCGAGCGGCACGGGGAACGTGATCGTGAATCCGGACCGCTCGGTGATCGCCACCGTGACCGTGACGGGCATGACCGCCACCGCGGCGCACATCCACATGGGCCCCATCGGCGGCAACGGCCCCGTGATCGTGCCGCTCACGAAATCGGGCGACAACACATTCACGGCCCCCGCCGGCATGAAGATCACGCAGGAGCAGTACGCGGCGTTCGAGAAGGGCGACACCTACGTGAACGTGCACAGCGACGCGCACAAGTCCGGCGAGATCCGCGCGCAGCTGAAGGGCCCGGGCAGCTAGCGTCAGTACACGAAGGGGAAGAAGCGCTTCACGCGGGCGCGATAGTCCGCGTAGCCCGGGTACTTCTCCTCCAGCCACGCCTCCTCGCGCCGGGACTTGAGGTCGAAGAACGCGAAGAGGATCAGCGCGCACACCGCGCCTGCGAGCGATTGCCAGAAGATCGCCCATCCCGCCGCGAACATGATGAGCGAGGTGTAGATCGGATGGCGGGCGAGCGCATAGGCGCCGCTCGTCGAGAGGGTGCCCTCGTCCACCGGCTGCGGAAACGCGGTGAACGACTTGCCGAGTCCCCGCTTGGACCATGCGAAGAACGCGGCGGCCAGCGCGATGAGCGCCCCGCCCAGGATGCGCACGGGCCAGTCGGCGAGGGTTCCGAAATACGGAGGCACCGCGACGACGGCGGCCATGAGCGGCCCCTGGGCCGCGAGCCAGCTGCCGCCGCGCTGGAAGAACGAGCCGCGCTCCGTCAAGCGGTGGCGGCCGCCGCCGGCCCCCTGGACACCAGCTCGCGCAGCACGAAGGGCAGGATACCGCCGTGCAGGTAGTAGTCCACCTCGATGGGCGTGTCGATGCGAAGCAGCACGGCGACTTCCTTCTTCGAGCCGTCCTTGCGATGGACCACGAGCTTCACGTCCATCTGCGGGCGGATGCCGCCTTCGAGGCCCGTGACGTCGATGGTCTCGTCGCCCTTGAGCCCCAGCGAATCCACCGAGTCCGCGCCCTTGAACTGCAGCGGCAGCACGCCCATGCCCACGAGGTTGGAGCGGTGGATGCGCTCGAAGGAACGAACGCACACCGCCTTGATGCCGAGCAGTTGCGTGCCCTTGGCGGCCCAGTCGCGCGACGAGCCCGAGCCGTATTCCTCGCCGCCGAAGACGACGGTGGGCGTGTTGGACGCGATGTACTTCATCGCGGCATCGTAGATCGGCATCTGCTCGCCCGAGGGCTGAAGCAGCGTGAGCCCGCCTTCCACGCGCGTGCCGTCCGCCTTGGGCGGGATCATGAGGTTCTTGATGCGCACGTTGGCGAAGGTGCCGCGCATCATCACCTCGTGGTTGCCGCGGCGCGCGCCGTAGCTGTTGAAGTCCGCCTTCTGCACGCCGTTGGCGATGAGGTACTTGCCCGCGGGAGACGTGTCCTTGATGGAGCCTGCGGGCGAGATGTGGTCGGTCGTCACCGAGTCGCCGAAGATGCCCAGGACGCGCGCGCCCTTCACGTCGTGGGCCTTGCCCGCGCTCATGCCGAAGTTCGCGAAGAACGGCGGCTCGGCGATGTAGGTGGACTTGGGCCAGTTGTAGACCTGGCCCGTGGCGCCGGGGACGTCGGCCCACATCGGGTTGTCCTTGGTGAAGTCGCTGTAGAGGCGCCCGAAGACCACCGGGTCCAGCGCGTACTTGAGCAGCGCGTGGATCTCGGCGGAGGTGGGCCAGATGTCCTTGAGGAACACGGGCCCGTCCTTGCCCTGGCCCAGCGGCTCGGTCTCGAGGTCCTTCAGCACCGTGCCGGCGATGGCGTAGGCGACCACCAGCGGCGGAGAGGCGAGGAAGTTCGCGCGCAGGTTGGGATGGATGCGCGCCTCGAAGTTGCGGTTGCCGGAGAGCACGGCGGCGCACACGAGATCGTTGTCCACGATCGCCTGGTCGATGGACTCGGCGAGCGGGCCCGCGTTGCCGATGCACGTGGTGCAACCGTAGCCCGAGAGGTAGAAACCGAGCTTCTCGAGCGATTCCATGAGGCCCGCGGCCTTCAGGTATTCGGTCACGACGCGCGATCCGGGTGCGAGCGAGGTCTTGACCGACCGCTTCACGGTGAGGCCTTTCTCGACCGCCTTC
>DATJVS010000003.1:0-3278 GCA_035501715.1 Usitatibacter sp. | reverse complement strand
TGTTGCATGGCAGCATCGAGCCATCAACGAGGCACGAGGTTTTTCCGAGAGACATGATGAATCGACTTCAACACATCGCGACCGCGCACTGGCAGTGCTTCGGGTCCGGCTATTCGCTGGATTCCAAGCCGCGAGTCATGCGCGCGCCCTCCGGAGGAACCCTGGCCTAGGCATCGATCGTCGATCCCGAATCCCAGCGAAGCCCGGAGAGCCAAAACCTCCGGGCTTCGTGCTTTTGCAACCGCGAAAACACATTGGGACGCACGACGATGAAGAACGCCAGATTGAAATTGGAATGGAAGTGGCGCGCGCGAAGGCTGCGCCGCGAGCACGAGGCGCGATTGGCGCTGCGTGAGTGGCTGCTGGTGTAAGGGAATCGGCCCCGCATTGGGGCCGTCCGGCAACTTCGCGGGCTGTACGCGGCCCGCCTAACGAAGATTCGGGTTGCCGCCCGGACGCGCTTGTCGAAGGACGCTTCGGAGCGCGGGACGGGTACGACGACGGAGCGGCTGGCCCGAGAGGGTCGGCCGCGGTCGGAAACATCGAAACCGGGGCCAGACCCCGGTATTAGTTCCTGTACAGCTTCGCGAGCTTCTCGGCTTCGCGGGCGAGGATCATCGCGTCGAGGCCGACGGCGGTGAACGTCGTGCCCCACTCCATGTAGCGGCGTGCCGAGGCTTCATCCGTGGCGAGGATGCCCGCGGGCTTTCCGCACGCGCGGATGCGCTTGATCGCGTCCTGGATCGCGGATTGCACTTCGGGGTTGCCGATGTCGCCGAGATGGCCGAGTCCCGCCGCCAGGTCCGCGGGCCCGATGAACACGCCGTCGACGCCGTCGGTCTTCGCGATCGCCTCGAGGTTCTTCAATCCGTCGCGCGTCTCGATCTGCACCAGCAGGCAGAGCTCGTCCGCGGCGCGCTTGTAGTAGTCCTTCACGCGGCCGAATCGCGAGGCGCGCGTGACACCGGCCACGCCGCGAACGCCCTTCGTGGGATACCGGATCGCCGCGACGGCCTTCGCCGCCTCTTCCGCCGTCTGCACGTACGGAATCAGCAGGCTCTGCGCGCCGATGTCGAGATAGCGCTTGATGAGCACCGTGTCGTTCCAGGCCGGCCTCACGATGCACGACGTGGGATAGGGCGCCGCGGCCTGAAGTTGCGGCAGCACCGTCGGCGGATCGTTGGGCGAGTGCTCGCCGTCGATCACCATCCAGTCGAAACCGGCGCCCGCGCAAAGCTCCGCGCTGTACGGATTGGCGAGCGAGACCCACAGCCCGATCTGCTGCCTGCCCGCGGCGATCGCGCGCTTGAATTCGTTCTTCGGAAGATCGTTCACCGCCCTAGCCCCTTCCCACGAACGGCATCTTCGTGGCCATGATCGTCATGAACTGCACGTTGGAGTCGAGCGGGAGGCTCGCCATGAAGACCACCGCGTCGGCCACGTCCTGCACGTTCATGCGCGGCTCGACCATCATCTCGCCGTTGGGCTGGATGATGCCCTTGGCCATGCGCTCGGTCATTTCGGTCGCCGCATTGCCGATGTCGATCTGCCCGCACGCGATGTCGTGCTTGCGGTTGTCGAGCGAGGTGGATTTCGTGAGGCCCGTGATCGCGTGCTTGGTGGACGTGTACGCGACGCTGTTGGGGCGCGGCGCATGCGCCGAGATCGATCCGTTGTTGATGATGCGGCCGCCCTTGGGGGCCTGCGACTTCATGATGCGGATCGCTTCCTGCGTGCAGAGGAACGCGCCCGTGAGGTTCGCGTTCACCACGTTCGTCCACTGCTCGTAGGTGAGGTCTTCCATCGGCACGGGCGGCGCGCCCATGCCCGCGTTGTTGAAGAGCACGTCCAGGCGCCCCCATTTGGATTTCACCGCGGCGAAGAGCGCCGACACGGACTTGGGATCGCCCACGTCCGTCGGCACCGCGATCGCGTTGTCGGGCTTGCCCGATTCGGCGATCGCCTTGTCGAGCGGCTCCTTGCGCCGTCCCGCGAACGCGACGTTGTAGCCTTCCTTCATGAGCGCGAGGGCGGCGGCCTTGCCGATACCGGTGCCCGCGCCGGTGACCACTGCGACTTTCATTCTTCTTCTCCTAGTCCACTGTATTCAGCACGTTGCGCAGCGTCTGCACGATCTCGTCGATCTGCTTTTCCTCGATGATGAGCGCCGGCGCGATGGCCATGATGTCGCCCGTCGAGCGGATCAGCACGTTCTTTTCATAGCACTTCAGGTACGTGTCGAAGCCGCGCGTTCCCGGCGCGCCCGCGCGCGGCGCCAGCTCCACGCCGCCCACGAGGCCCTGGTTGCGGATGTCGATCACGTGCTTCGCGCCTTTCAGCGAATGCAGCGCCGCCTCGAACTTCGGCGCCATCTTCGCGGCGCGGGCGAAGAGGTCCTCGTCCTTGTAGAGCTGCAGCGTCGCGACGCCCGCCGCGCACGCAAGCGGATGCGCCGAGTAGGTGTAGCCGTGGAAGATCTCGATGGCCGACGGCGGCCCCGTCATGTACGCCTGGTAGATGTCCTTCGAGACGATCACGCCGCCCATGGGCACCGTGCCCGAGGTCACGCCCTTGGCGAATGTGATCATGTCGGGCTCCACGCCGTAGACGTCGGCGGCGAAGTTGGCGCCCACGCGCCCGAACGCGGTGATCACCTCGTCGAAGATGAGGAGGATGCCGTGCTTCTTCGTGATCTCGCGAAGGCGCTGCAGGTATCCCTTCGGCGGGATGATCACGCCCGTGGAACCCGCGATGGGCTCGACGATGACGGCGGCGATGGTCGACGCGTCGTGCAGCGCGACCAGCTTCTCCAGCTCGTCGGCGAGGTGCGCGCCCCACTCGGGCTGGCCCTTCGTGAACGCGTTCTTCTCGATGTTCAACGTATGCGGCAGGTGATCGACGCCGGTGAGCATCGTGCCGAACATCTTGCGGTTGGCGACGATGCCGCCCACGGAGATGCCGCCGAAGCCCACGCCGTGGTAGCCGCGCTCGCGCCCGATGAAGCGGATGCGCGAGCCTTCGCCGCGCAGGCGCTGGTAGCCCAGCGCGATCTTCAACGCCGTGTCCACCGCCTCCGAGCCGGAGTTGCAGAAGAAGACGTGGTCGAGGCTGCCCGGCGCGAGATCGACGATGCGGTTGGCGAGCTCGAAGGCGAGCGGATGTCCCATCTGGAACGCCGGCGCGTAGTCCATCACCGCGGCCTGCTTCTGGATGGCTTCCGTGATGGGCTTGCGGCAGTGGCCCGCGTTGCAGCACCACAGGCCCGCGAAACCGTCGAG
>DATJVS010000002.1:0-4960 GCA_035501715.1 Usitatibacter sp. | reverse complement strand
GATGGCCACGGTGAAGCCGCAGGCGGGCAAGGCCGCCGACACCGTGCCGGACGCGCCGAAGGGCGCGGCCGCCGCGACGCGCAGCGCCTTCACGCCCGAGGTGCTCGCCACCGCGGAGAAGCAGCTCGCGAGCTACGTGGGGCCGCTCGCGCGCGTGCTCATCAAGCAGGCCGCCGGCAGCTCGGGCAACCTGAAGGAGCTCTACATGCAGCTCGCATCCCACATCGACTCCGACGAGGAACGCAAGGCCTTCCTTTCCTCGTTGCCCCGCTGAGAACCAGGCCTCCATGACCACGATCGTCGTCGTGCGCAAGGACCATACGGCCGTGATCGCCGCCGACTCGCTCACGACGTTCGGCACCACGCGCCTGGCACCCGCGTACGACCGCCATCCGGAGAAGATCACGAAGTACGGCGATTCGTACATCGGCGTGGCGGGCAGCGCCGCGCACCAGCTCGTGATCGAGAACCTGCTCGAGCGCAAGCGCAACCTCGACCTGAACGGCAAGAACGCGATCTACGAGAGCTTCCGCAAGCTCCACCCGGTGCTCAAGGACCGCGCGTTCCTCAATCCCAAGGAGGAAGAGGACGATCCCTACGAGTCGAGCCAGATGACCGTGATGATCGCCAACCCCTCGGGCATCTACGCGGTGTACTCGATGCGCGAGGTGTTCGAGCTGGACCGCTTCTGGGCGATCGGTTCCGGGCGCGACTTCGCGCTGGGCGCCATGTACACGGTGTACGCCAGGGCGAAGAGCGCCGCCGAGGTCGCGCGCACGGGCATCCTCGCCGGCGCGGAATTCGACACCGGAACCTCCGAGCCCATCGCGCTGCACGAGGTGCGCCTCGCGCGCCGCTAGCCCGTGCGCATCGACAAGTGGCTCTGGGCCGCGCGCTTCTTCAAGACACGCTCGGCCGCGGTCGAGGCGATCGACGCGGGCCACGTGAGCGTGAACGGCGAGCGCACCAAGCCCGCGAAGATGCTGAAGGCGGGCGACGGCGTCGTGGTGAGGAAGCCGCCTTTCGAGCACGCGATCGTGGTGAAGGCGCTCTCGGACCGGCGCGAGGGCGCGGCCATCGCGGCGCGCCTCTTCGAAGAGACCGCCGAGAGCCGCGCGCGGCGCGCCACGCTCGCCGCGGAGATGAAGTCGCTGCCCCAGCCGCGCTTCAAGGGCCGTCCCACGAAGAAGACCCGGCGCGACTACGAGAAGTGGCTGCGGTCGAGCGACGACTAGCGAAGCCCTAGGCTTCGAGCGGCTCCAGCATCTCGACCACCTTGAATCCGCAGCAGCCGTCGGGACGCAGCACCACCATCGCGCCGTGCGGGACCGAAAGCTTCGTGAGCGCGGCGATGTTGGTGTTGTGCGTGACCATGACGATGTTGCCGCCCATGTCGTGCGACGCATAGCCGCCGATGCGCTGCTTCACGCGCTGCGTGTACTCGGGCTCCTTGTCGGGCTCGTAGAACGTGGTGCCGAGCGGCAGCCAGTCCTCGGCCTTCCCGAACGCGAGCATCGCCGTCTCGTGGCAGCGGCACCACGGGCTCGAATACACCTTGCCGATGGGCACGCGCTCCTTCTTCAACCGCTCGCCCACGCGAATCGCCTCGGCGCGTCCCTCGTCGGAAAGCGCCAGCTGGCTCGCACAGTCGGAGAGCTTGAAGCCGCGCGGATCGACACCCGCGGCCACCGTGGAGGTGTGGCGCATGAGCAGCACGAGGCCGCCCTTGCGCAGGCGCTCCCAATCGGGCGGATCGGCGGCCAACGCGCGCGGCGCCAGCGCCGCGGCGAGCATGCCTGCGAGGAAATCGCGCCGGCCCGCCATCGCCCTAGAGCTTCACATTCGGGTTGAGCGCGTAGCGCCCGGTGATCGAGCCCTGCGACAGGATGTGGCCCGCCATCGCGTCGCGCACCTCCTTGCCGCCGAAGGAGCCGTCCACCGCGAGCTTCGCAACGTCGAGCGCGAACACCGTGAACACGTAGCGATGCGGCAGCTCGTCGTTCCATGGCGGGCACGGCCCGTCGTAGCCGCGATACTCGCCCGACATCTCCGGGTCCGACGCGAACCAGCCCGTGTAGTCGTTCACGCCCTGGCGCGATCCATGCGGCGCGGCCGGCCCCTGCTTGCCGCGCGGCGTGACGGTGGACGAGAACTCGCCCTCGGCCACGCTCGCGACCGACGCGGGAAGGTCGACCAGCACCCAATGGAAGAAATCGACGCGGGGAAGCGAACGCGAGACCACGCGCCCTTCCTGGTTCACGTCGTCTCCCCGGCTCGGAACGTCCGGGTCGTGGCACACGATCGCGAAGGACCGGGTCCCCGCGGGCGCGCCGCTCCAGGCGAGCGGCGGGCTCACGTTCTTCGAAAGCGTCACGTGCGTCTTCGCGTCCGGCGCACAGAACGCGAATCGCGCCGGGATCACGCCGCCGTCGGCGAAGCCGCTGCTCGTGACTTTCACTTGGCCGCCGGCGTGGGCGGCACCAGCACCCGGATGAGCGTCACTTCGAAGACGAGCGTCGCGTTGGGAGGGATCAGCCCGCTTCCGGCCCCGGTCGCGCCATAGGCCTTGTCGGGCGGGATGACGAGCAGGCGCTCGCCGCCTTCCTTCATTCCGACCACGCCCTCGTCCCATCCCTTGATGACGCGGCCCGTGCCCACGATGAAACCGAGGGGCGTCACGCGCTTCGTGGACGTGTCGAACATCGTGCCCTTGTGATCCGGGGCGCACGGATCGTAGAGCCAACCCGTGTAACCCATGAGAACCGGTGTGTTGACCTTCGCCTCGACGCCGGTCCCGGCCTTGATGTCCTTGGCCACGAGCTGCTTGGGCGCCGCTTCGCACGCGGCCTTGGCCGATTCTTCCTTCTTCGACTGATCCGCGCACGCCGCCAGCGTGGTGAATGCGGCGAGGACCACTATCGTGAATGCCTTCTTCAATTGAGCTCCTGTTCGGGTATTCGCTGGAAAGACCCGCAATTCTAACCTCCCCGCGCCACGCCCTCGCGCCGCGGGTCCGCGCCGCCCTCGAGTCCGCCGGGCACGCGGCGGATGCCCTGGATGCCGCTCGTCATGTCGATGACGCGCACGTCGTGGCCCTTCGCCTTCAGCTCGTGCCCGACCGCCTCGAGCCCGGCGCCCCTCTCGAGCTCGGTGGCCGCGTTGCGGCTGTCGAAGTTGGGCAGGTCGATCGCCGACTGCACGTCGAGCTTCCAGTCGATGATGCCCACGAGCGCTTTCGTCACGTAGCCGATGATGAGGCTCCCGCCGGGGCTTCCGATGGACATGTCGAGCGCGCCCGTCTTGCCGTCGAAGACGAGGAAGGGCGCCATGGAGCTCCGCGGGCGCTTGCCCGGCGCCACGCTGTTGGCCACGCCCACGCCGTCTTCCACGGGAAGGAAGTTGAAGTCCGTGAGCTCGTTGTTGAGCAGGAAGCCGTGGACCATGAGATGGCTGCCGAAGAACGCTTCGATTGTCGTGGTCATCGACACCGCATTGCCCTCGCGGTCGATGATCGAGATCTGCGTGGTGCCGGGAATCTCGTCCACGGGATCGTCGTCGTACGCGACCTTCACGCCGGGCGGATTCCCGGCCTGGGCCTTGCGCATCGACACTTCGGGACGGATCAGCTCCGAGCGCGCGCGCAGGTATGCGGGATCGAGCAGGCCCGCGACCGGCACGTCCACGAAGCGGTCGTCGGCCACGTACTTGTCGCGATCGGCGAAGGCGAGGCGCTCGGCCTCCGAGATGACATGCACGGCCTGCGCGGAAGCCGGGCGCATCGAGGCCATGTCGAAGCGCGAGAGCTCGCCCAGGATCTGCAGCACGGCGATGCCGCCCGACGACGACGGAGGCATGCCGCAGAGCTTGTACGCGCGGTAGTTGCCGCAAAGCGCCTCGACGTCGCGCACGCGATAGCCGGCGAGGTCCTCGAGGCTCAGGGTCCCCGGATTGCGATGCGCGTGGACCGCGGCCACGATGTCGCGCGCGATGTCGCCCGTGTAGTAGGCGTCGGCGCCGCCGGCCGCGAGCCTGCGAAGCGTCGCCGCGAATTCCGGATTGCGGACGATCGTTCCGACCGCCTTGGGCTCGCCTTTCTCGTCGAAGAAGTACGCGCGTGCCGCCGGCTCGTTGGCGAGGCCCTTGTCGTCGCCCACCAGCTTGTGGAAGCGCGGCGAGACCGGGAAGCCCTTCTCGGCGATCTCGATGGCGGGCTCGAAGACCTTGCTCCACGGGAGCTTGCCGAAGCGGATGTGCGCGATCTCGAGCAGGCGCGGCGTGCCCGGAACGCCGACGGACCGGCCGCCGATGCGCGCGGCATTGAATGCCATCGGCTTTCCGTCGGGCGCCATGAAGAGCTGCGGCGTCGCCGCGGCGGGCGCCACCTCGCGTCCGTCGAGGGCGTGGATCTTCTTCGCACGCGCGTCGAAGTAGAGCAGGAACGCGCCGCCGCCCAGGCCCGAGGAGCTGGGCTCGACGAGATTCAGCACGAGCTGCGTGGCGACCATCGCGTCGATGGCATTGCCGCCCTGCTCGAGCATGCGCACGCCCGCGTTCACCGCGAGCGGATTGGCCGCCGCGACCATGTAATGCTTCGCGTGCGCGAGCTGCTTGGGCGTCCATCCGCTCGCCGTCTCCGGCTGCGACGGGCGTACCTGCGCTACCGCGAAGGTTGCCGCGGCGAGGAGTGACGCAAGCAGAAAGGCTTTGGATCCGCAGATGAACGCAGATGAACGCAGATGAAAGTCTCTTGGTGCTGATTCGCGGCCCTTCCAGCGTGGGCACGAATCGCCATCATTGCCCTTGGGGTTATCTGCGTTCATCTGCGTTCATCTGCGGATCCAAAGCTCTATTGAATCCCGCCAATCGCCAGGTACTTGATCTCGAGGAAGTCGTCGATGCCGTACTTGGAGCCCTCGCGGCCGAGGCCGGATTGCTTCACGCCGCCGAAGGGCGCGACCTC
>DATJVS010000001.1:0-15156 GCA_035501715.1 Usitatibacter sp. | reverse complement strand
GGGCCCTTTCGGCGAGCGTGAGCGCGCCGACCTCGCGAGCGTCATGCACTACGTCTCCCACGGCATCGCCGACGCGGGGCGGCTTCCCCAGGACCAGCTCGCCTTCGCCTACGAGGACTGCGACGAGGAGGCGATGATCGTGACCGACTGCCTGGGCACGATCCACTTCGCTTCCGAAAAGGGCCTGCAGCTGCTGCTGCTCGCCACGGTGCGCGACATCGGCCCGGCGGCGCTCGGCGCGCCGATCAGCGACGGCGCGGCGCGGGCGATCAAGCTGCTCTGCGGCAAGCTCACCGCCACGGCGCGCGGAGTGGAAGTCACGCCCGCCGTCACGCTCGATTCGCCGTGGGGCCGCTTCGTGCTGCGCGGCTACCGCCTGAGCGACGGGCAGCGCGGCGAAGCCCGCATCGGCCTTCGCATCCAGCGCCAGGTGCCGATGATCCTTCGCTTCGTCGACGCGATGGGCCGCCAGGCGCTTTCCCCGCAGCAGCGCGAGATCGCCCTCCAGATCGCCCTGGGCCGCAGCAACCAGGAGATCGCCGCGCACATGGGTGTCTCGCTCAACACCGTGGCCTACCACATCAAGCAGCTCTTCCTGCGCCTCAACGTGCACACGCGCGGCGAAGCGATCGAGAAGATCGCCTGGCGCGAACCGGCCCTCGAGCCGGGCTGACATCCCTTCGCGGCAATGCGTCACGCAAGACCCCCTTGACAAACATTCAACCATTTGGTTGACTATATCCATGGACCACCTGAGCAACGTTCTCGGCGCCATCTCCCACCCCTCCCGCAGGGCGATCCTCGATCGCCTCGCCAGGGGGCCGCAGCGCGTCACCGAGATCGCCGAACCCTTCGACATGTCGTTGAACGCCGTCTCCAAGCACCTGAAGGTCCTCGAGGAAGCGGGGCTCATCAGGCGCGAGGTAGTGGGACGCGAGCATTTCATCGAATTCCGCGGGGCGCCCCTGCGCGAAGTCTCCACGTGGGTGCGCCATTACGAACGCTTCTGGACGCAGGAGCTCGACAAACTGGAGCATTACTTCAAGGCGAAGAGGAAGAAATGAACGAACCTGCATTCCGCACCTACGAGCTCACGCTCAATCGCACCATCCCGGCCACGCCCGAAGAGGTATACGACGCGTGGCTCGATCCGCAGCTTCCGTGCAATCCGTGGCACGGCTCGAAGCGCCTCGACTGGAATCCGCGCGTGGGCGGCCTCTGGTATTTCCTGCACGTGCTCACGAGCAAGGGCTGGCCTCCCGAGCGGCCCCACTTCGGGCGCTTCGCGGTCCTCGAGCGCGGCAAGAGGATCCAGCTGGACTGGATGTCCTACAACACGCGCGGCATGGAGTCGACCGTGACAGTCACGCTGCATCCCAAAGGCGGCGAGACGCTCTTCTCCCTCACGCACGCGAACATCCCCGACGACGAGCTCGGGCGCGCGCACGAAGGCGGCTGGGCGCACCTCACCGGGATGCTCGAGCAGAGATTCCTGAAGAAATAGGAGACCGACATGAAAACCGCAACCCGCAAGGCCGCGAACAGCTTCTCCACGTCTTTCGTCGTCGACCAGACGCCCGAGCAGGTCTTCGATGCCGTGAACAACGTCCGCGGATGGTGGACAGGCGAGATCGAGGGCAGGAGCGCGAAGGCGGGCGACGTCTTCACCTTCCGCTACCAGGATCTCCACCGCTCGAAGCAGAAGCTGGTGGAGGTCGTGCCCGGCAGGAAAGTCGTCTGGCTCGTGGAGGACGCGCACCTCTCCTTCGCGAAGGACAAGGACGAATGGACCGGCACCAAGGTCGTCTTCGACATCGCGAAGAAGGGCGGCAAGACGGAGCTTCGCTTCACGCACGACGGCCTCGTGCCGAAGTTCGAATGCTTCGAGGCGTGCTCCGAAGGCTGGGACTTCTACGTGAACACGAGCCTGAAGAGCCTCATCACGACCGGCAAGGGAAGCGCGAGCTAGCGGCACGCTAGGCCTGGAAGAGGCGCAGGAACTCGCGCTCGCCCCGCGGGGTGAAGTCCACGATGCGGGTTCCGCGCCGCCGCTTGGCCCACCCCAGCTCGTAGCAGCGCTCGAGGAGCTGCGCGCCGACCTGCCCCGCGAGATGGTGGCGGCGCGCGCTCCAGTCCAGGCACACGCGGCACATCGGGCGCCGGCTCGTTCGCGCGGCGTCCACGTCGATGCCCAGCTCGCGGCAGAACTCGGCGCCGGATTTCGAGAGCGTGAGCCCGCTCTCGTCGTGCGCGATCCAGCGGTGTTTCCTGAAGGCGTCGAACGCGAGGACTCCCAGGTCGCCCGCGAGATGGTCGTAGCAGACGCGCGCCTTGCGGAGCGCGGGCTCGCGCGGGCTCGATCGCAGGCGCAGCGCCCCCGCGCGGTACGCCACGCCCAACAGCGCCTCCATGAGCTGCGCCACGTCGTCGTCGGCCAACCGGAAATAGCGGTGGCGCCCCTGCTTCTCGACGGCGATGAGCTTCGCATCGACGAGCAGGGACAGGTGCCCGCTCGCGGTCTGCTTGGCGATGCTCGCGACTTCCGCGAGCTCGGTCGCCGTGAGCGCCTGGCCGCCGAGCAATGCCGTGAGGATCTCGGATCGCGCGCGATCGCCCAGCAGCGCGGCGATCTTGACGACATTGGGTCCCTCTTTCATGGCCCCATGATATGCCGGGGCGCCGCCGCATAGTACGACCGGCACCGTACCATCGCCGGATCCACCGCGGCCACAATGGCGCCATGACGATCACCTGCTTCATCCGCTACCGCATCGACCCGTTCCAGCGCGCCGAGTTCGAGGCGTACGCGCGCCGCTGGCTTGCCGTCATCCCCTCCTGCGGCGGCGACCTCGTGGGCTACTTCCTGCCGCACGAAGGCACCAACGACGTCGCCTGGGGCTTGATCTCGTTCCCGAGCCTCGCCGCGTACGAGGCCTATCGCGCGCGATTGAAGGCCGACCCCGCGGCGCGCGAGAACTTCGCCTTCGCGCAGCAGAAGCGCTTCATCCTCTCCGAGGAGCGCACCTTCACGGAGAATGTCGTAGCGTAGTATTCGCGGCATCCCCATTCGAGGAGGCCGCCGATGAAGTCCCGCTTCGCCCTCGCCGCGTTGGCCGCCGCGATCGCCGGCTGCGTCACTGCGCAGGGCCCCACCCCGCGGCTGATGGCCGACACGCGCACCGAAGGCCCGCGGCGCTTCGCGCTCACGCCGCTCACGGAGATGACGCCCGAGCAGCGCGCGGTCGCAGACGCGATCATGAAGGGGCCGCGTGCCGCCGTGGGAAGCCCCGCGGCCGCGCCGGGCGCCACGAGCCTCTCGAGTCCGTTCAACGTGTGGAACCGCAGCCCCGAGCTCGCGGACCGCCTGCAGAAGGTGGGCGAGTACGTGCGCTTCAAGAGCTCGTTGCCTCCCCGCTTGAACGAGTTCGCGATCCTCATCGTCGCGCGACGGTGGGACTCGCAATACGAATGGTTCGCGCATCATCGCCTCGCGATGGCGGGCGGGCTCGATCCCGCGGTGGCCGAAGACCTGCTCCAGGGACGAAGGCCCGCGCGCATGAAGGCCGACGAGCAGGCCGTATACGCGTTCGTGAACGAGTTGATCGAGCACCACGCCGTGAGCGACGCGCTCTTCGCGAGCGCGGTCGCGGCCTTCGGCGAGCGCGGCGTGGCCGACCTCATCGCGGTCACGGGCTACTACATGCTGGTCGCCCTCACGGTGAACGTCGATCGCACGCCCATTCCCAATGGCGGGATGCCGCCGCTGCCGCCGCTGGGCCGGCTCGTGGTGCGCCCCGCGCAAGGAGATTCGCGGTGACCAACGGAAACGAAGAACGGCCGCGGCTGGACATCGGCCCGGGGCGCGTCGTGAAGGCGCTCGGCTACTCGATCGACGGCATCGTCTC
Source organism: Usitatibacter sp. (assembly GCA_035501715.1). Taxonomy (GTDB): domain Bacteria; phylum Pseudomonadota; class Gammaproteobacteria; order Burkholderiales; family Usitatibacteraceae; genus Usitatibacter. The sequence continues at coordinate 11,251 of DATJVS010000001.1, read as the reverse complement.
GGCATGGCGCACCGAGGCCGCGTTCAGGCAGGAAGCGCTGTTCGCGATCGTGCTCGTGCCCGTCGCGTGCTTCCTGCCGGTGCCGATCCTGCACCGCGCGCTCCTCGTGGGCGGCGTGCTGATGGTGCTGATGATCGAGCTCCTCAACTCGAGCATCGAGGCGGCCATCGACCGCATCTCGCTCGATCGCCACCCGCTCGCGAAGAAGTCCAAGGACACGGGCAGCGCCGCGGTGCTCTTCGCGGTGACGATCACGACGCTCCTGTGGGCCGCGGTGCTCGCGACCTGGCTGCTGCGCGGCTAGCGAAGCGCTTCCACAATCGCGCGGAAGTCCTCGGGCGCCTCTCGCTCGAACGAGATCCGCTTGCCGCTGCGGGGATGCTCGAAACCCAGCGCGCGGGCATGCAGCATCGTGCGCGGCGCGTCGATCTTCGGGCCGTCGTAGTCGCGGATGTACACGCGCTCGCCCAGCAGCGGATGACCCAGCTCGGAAAGATGGATGCGGATCTGGTGCTGGCGGCCCGTCTCCAGGCGGCACTCGACGAGCGTGGCGCCCCGCAGCGCCGCGATCGGCTTCACGAATGTGACCGAATGCCGCGCATCGGAAGGGGCTGCGGAATGCGCGCGGCGGTAGTGGCCGTGGGAACCGCGCAATCCGTCGCCGCGGTCCATCACCAGGTGCGACTCGAGCCGCGTCTCGGGGACGGACCCGTGCGCGATCGCGTGATAGATGCGGTCGATTGTGTGGTCGCGGAACTGCACGGCGAGCTTGCGCTTGGCCTCCGCCGTGCGCGTGAAGACGACGAGCCCGCTCGTGTCGCGATCGATGCGATGCACGACGCCGAGGCCCGAATCGCCGCCGCGCTTCTCCATTCGCCGCAGCAGCACTCGCGCGTGATCGGCGAGCGTGTCCTTGTTGCCCGCTTCGTCCGCCACGGTGAGCATCCCCGCGGGCTTGTCCACGACGACGAGGTCGCGGTCGGCGAACACGATCGCTTCCTTCGCGAGCGGCCCGCGCTCGATCTTCGGCCCGCGCTCGTCGACGACCACCATCGCGCCGGGCGGGATGCGCTCGGCGGGGTCGGTGATGCGCTCGCCATCGACGGTCACGCGGCCCTCGGCGCAAAGCTGCCGCGCGCGCGACCACGTGGCGCCGGTTTGCTCGCGCACCAGTGCTGCCAGCGTCGGCGGAAGTGTTGTCACGCTGCGCATCATAGTGCCGATCATCATCGCCGCACTACCCACGGTGGCAGCGCTCCCGCATGGCCTCCTTGAATTTCCCGCGCTCCTCGGGCGTCATGTTGGCCCAGCGCTCGCGCATGCGGTTGCGCCAGTGGCCGTGGCGGTGGTGCCAGCCGCCGAAGCCGCGGAACCCCACGAGCAGCCGCGTGAGCACGAGCAGCCCCGCCGCCTGCCAGAAGTCGATCGCCTTCCAGCCGATCACCGCGGGCACGATCCAGTTCCACAGCCACATGACGAAGTAGCTCAGCAGCGCGAGCAGCAGGATCGCGAGCAGCGCTCCGGCGATACCTTTCAGGATCCAACGTCCCACTCTCATCTCATTCTCCTTCGACGATCTCTTCGTAGATGTCGCGCAGGCGCTCGCGCAGGTGCAGCACCGCGTAGCGCTTGCGGGACAACAGGGTGTTCACGCCTTCGCCCGTTTCAGCGGCGAGGTCCTTGAAGCTGCGGCCTTCGATCTCCGTGGCGATGAAGGCGTCTCGTTGCGCCGCCGGCAGCTCCGCGAGCGCCGACTCGAGCTCGTCCAGCAGCACGCTTCGCGCGTACGCCGCTTCCGGCCCCGCGCCGGGCGACGGCAACAGGTCCTCGAGGCTGCCGAGCTCGTCCTCGCCCCCCGCGTCCATCGCATCGGCGAGCGCCTCCGGCCGCTTCCTGCGGAAGAAGTCGGTGATTCGATTGCGCGCCACGCGGTAGAGCCACGCGCCGACCTGCTCGACGGGCTGCGGGGCGCGATAGGACTCGACGAGCTCGAAGAGCACGTCCTGCAGGATGTCCTCGGCATCGGCGACGTCCGGCACCCGGCCGCGGATGAAGCTCCGCAGCCTGGGCTGTCGCTCCTCGATCTCGGCGGCGATGCGCCGTTGCTGTTCAGCCGTCATCCATCCAGCGCTTGCCGCGTGGCCCATGGAGATGAAGACGTATGAGCGGCCGCCTTATTTTAAAGGCCCCCTTTGTCGGATCAGCGAATCGGCGGCGCGCTAGCGCGGCTTCAGTTGCACGCGGTGGCGGGGTTCGCGAAGATCTGGCGGGTGATCGCCTTCGATCCCGCGATGCCGTTCACGGTGTAGGCGAAGGTTCCGTTGCTCGGATCGGAGAACGTGAAGGTGGCCGTTCCCACGAGCGACACGACGAGCTGCCGCGTATCGAACGCTACGTCGTAGGGCGAGCCTCTGGTGCTGTAGAGCGCGCCGGTATAGCTGCCCGGCGCGACCTTCGCGCCGTTGGACATGACGAGCCAAAGCCCCTTGCCGTTCGCGTCGTAGGTGAACCACGTCGCGAAGAGCGTGTCGGCCTGCTGCGTGAGGTTGACGCCCCAGCCCGATTCGTTCGGGTTCCACCAGAGGCCCTGGTAGTTGTTCCCCGGCGTCGCGCCCTCGCTGCAGACCGGGGCCGCGGTCGTGTAGAAGAGCTCGCGCACGATGGACTTGGTCTGCGTGTAGCCGTTCACGGTGGAGGTGAAGGTGCCCGTATTCGCATCGGTGAAGTTGAAGGTGGCGCTTCCCACGGTGGTCACGTTCACGCCGCTCGCGAGCCAGGGAGAGGCGTTGAACGCGGGACCCGTGGTGCGATAGAGCGTCCCCGTGTAGGTGTTGGTGCCCGGCGTGTTGTCTCCGCGGGACATGACGAGCCACATTCCGGTGCCGTCGGTATCGTAGGTGAACCACGTGGCGAAGAGAATGCTGCCCTGCTGCGTGAGGTTCATGCCCCAGCCGGACTCCGTGCCGCCGGTGTTCCACCAGAGGCCTTGCACATTGACCGCGGCCGGCCCGCCCGCTTGCTTCGCTTCCGCGGTATTGGGATCGACCTGCATCCCCGATGTATCGACCGCCTCGAAGTTGCCGCCGGCGATCGATTTCAGCTCGTCGAACATGCTGTCGGGAAAGCGCGTGTCGCTCACGCCCTGGAAGTACCAGTTGCTTCCCGCGTCGGCGAGCACAATGCCGTACTTCTTGAACGCGCGCAGGATGACCTGAGTGTTCGCGCTGAAGTGCGAGATGTCGAACGACGCTTTCAACCGGAATCGCGCCCCCATCGGCGGACGCGTGGAATCGGTGCTGTTGCCGGACCAGTGGCGCGCGGGCCAGAGATACTCGGGCTGGCCGTTGCTGCGTCCCCAGATGTTGTCGGCGGTAAAGCGGATGGCGTGCGCGATCTCGCCCGCGGCGATCTCGTCCCATCGCACGAGGCCCGGGAAGATGGCGAGGCCCGCGGCGTCCGCCGAGGTCCAGCCCGCGGGGCGCAGCGCGTTGGAGTTCAGGTCGAACTTCGCCGCCGAGTACACCGTCCAGCTGGGCGCGAGGCCCGCGACGGGAAAAGCGTAGTAGAGCTCATAGAGGATGCAATGCGACGTGTCCACCACGAGAACGTGCCGGTCGCCATCGCTGCCCGATCCGCCCTCGACCGGCGCCGTCACGGGAATCGGCATCGGCCCCGGATCGCTCTCGTCGCCGTAGCCGTCGGGATCGAAATTGATCGCCACCGGCGCCTGGCTCGCATCGACCGTCGTGTACGGGATGCCGTAGTTGTCGGCGAGCACGTTGCCCCAGTCGGGATGCAATTTCGTGTTGGCGCCGATGGAGCTCACCCACGCATTGGACGAGGGGTGCACCGGCAGCGCGTCGACGGGCGTGTTCCAGTAGTTGTTCGAGGGGAACACCGGGCAGCCGCCGATGGTGGGCGCGGCCAGCGCGTCGCCTGCGAGCGACAACGTTGCGGCCAGGAACGCAGCGGCAAACGTGCGGAATCGATTCGACATGTTTCCGATTCTACGGAAAATCGAACATTTTTCTTGTCGATTAACGCATGCAGCCAGGACGATTGACGGCCTCAAATGGGGCTCCGCAACCACCCCATTCGAGGACATGCCATGAACCTGAAAGAGCTCGAGCCCCGCGATGCCGTCGAGAACGACGAAGCCGAACAGGAGCCCCGCGAACTCACGGAACGCGAGCTGAAGATCGCCGCCGGCGGCGACGACAACCCGACCTGGTGAGCTAGGCCGTGGCGGCCTGCGCCTTGCGCCGGCCGCCCGCTTTCGTCCCCGCGGAAGCCGCGCTGCGCTGGAACGGGCGCTCGCCCATCGCACGCAGCTGCTGGAGGCTCGCTTCCGCTTCGCCCCAGAGCGCATCCGCGGCGCGCGTTGCGCCCTTGCGATCGCCATCGGCCTTGCAGAGGTGGTGCAGCGCCACGAGCGCCACGAGCCGCGATTGCGGCATGGCGGTGTCGTTGGCGAAGCGGTTCACGCGCGCGAACGCTTCGCGCTCGTTGCGGTTCACCACCGAGCGCACCGCGATCAGCAGGTCGTGGTCCCGCACGGCGATGCCGTTGGGCGCGCGGCGCTTGCGCCCGAGCTCCGTCACCATGCGGTCGGCCGCGTTCGAGTAACCGCCCAGGAGCAGCAGGAGCGCCAGCAACGCGCCATCGGGCGGCGAATCGAAGATGAGCTCGCCGGCCCCGCCCGCGTCGAAGAGTTTCTTGCCGTAGGCGAAATCGCCCTTCAGCAGCGCTTCCCAGAGCTGGCGCGACTTCGTGCGCCGCTCGATCGTCGCCTTGTCGATCTTGCCGCCCTTCAGGCGCGCGGCCACCTGCCACATGCGCCCGTAGGCGCCCAGCAGCGTGCTCATGGCGCCCATCGCGGTGAAGAGGTCCGTGCGCATCGCGAGGTCGCCCACGGATTCCTCGAGGCCCAGCTCCGCGGCGGGCACCGGATCCGGTTCCGGCGGCGGGGCGTTCTTCGCCTTGATGCGGTCGAAGTACCAGATGACGGCACTGGTCTTGTTGGGCACGCCGATCTTGCGATACAGGTCGTGCAGGTAGACGCGCGTGGTGCCGGGACGGTAGCCGAGCTTCTTGGCGATCGCCTTGCTCGAATCGCCCTTGCCGAGCAGCTCGAGCATGCGCAGGTCCCGTTCGCTGAGTGGAGCCCCTCTCATCAGATGTACCCTCGATCCTGTTGTAGTTGGTCGATCAGCTGCTGGAAGGCCTCGAGGCTCGGGCCGAGCGATGGATCGATCCCCCGGTCGTGCGCCTCGCGCATGACGACTGTGGTGAAGCGGTGGACGAGCTCCGGATCGAGCTGGTTGCCCGCTTTCTTCTTCAGCGCCTGCAGTGCCTTGCCCATGCTCATCCCCTTCGCCGCGCGGAACCCGCAGACCAGCTCGTCGTACGTATCCGCCACCGCGCACATCCTCGCCGCCAGGGGAATCGACTGACCGCCCACGCGCGGGGGATAACCGCTTCCGTCCCACCACGCGTGGTGATACTTGGCGATTTCCCGGGCCATGAGGAATCGGGGATGACCATCGTCCCGAAGGATATCCGCTCCGGCGTCCGTGTGCAGATAGTATCCGTTAATTTCACAATTTGGAGGCACGGCCGGCCGGGCGAGGATCGCGTCAGGTATCGAGAGCATGCCCACGTCATGGAGCTCCGCGGCGAGCCCGATCTCCAGCGCCTTCAGCGGCGGCTCGCCGCATGCGACCGCGAGCGCCTTTGTTAACGCTCCCACGCGGATTCCGTGCCAGCCCGTGGAATCGAGCTTGAGGGCCGCGCTCACCGCGAGGTTGCGCAGGGCATCCCATCCGGCGGGCGCTTCCGGCGGGCCCAGGCGAGCGCGCAAACGGGCCTGCGCTTGTGCCTGGGCGTGCTCGGAGAGTCCCGCCTCCACCTGCGAGAGCTCCACGCTTCGCCGCGCCTTGTCGATCGCCGTGCGATAGACGTGGCGCGAGAGCTCGTCCAGGCGCGCGAGCGCGCGCTCGGGCGAGCCGGCGATCTCTTCGGCGTGCACGATCGCCGTGAGCGTATCCCGCAGCGCCGCGGGCATTCCGCGGGCCATGTCCAGCGCGCGTTCGAGGCGCGTGAGCGCGATCTCGGAACGTCCCATGGCCAGCTCGTACGTGGCGCGCGCGATCGACGCCGCGATCACGTTGCGCGGCGTGCTCGCTCGCGCCTCGAGCTTGATCAACTCTTCGACGTGCTCCGCCGCTTCGCCGGCGCGCCCCGCTGCCACGAGGAGGTTCACCAGGTTCCTGCGCAGCAGGACCACTCCGGCGATCTCCGGTCCGATGTCCTCGGGCTTCACCACCTCGAGCGCTCGGCGCGCGGCACGAATGCCCTCTTCGTATTGGGACATGGCGAAGTGGGCGTTGGCGCTGTTCGAGTAGGGGCTGAAGCGGCTGCTGAAGTGCGTGGGAGACGCCTCGAACGCCTCGATCGAGCGCGCAAAGGCCCGCAACGCCGTGGCCGGCGTGCCCGCCAGCGCAAAGACGATCCCGATGTTGTTCCACGCGCGCCCCGCCCAGAGCGGATCGGTCTCGCGCCTGCCCATCCGCAGCGACTCGAGATGGAAATCCATCGCGCCCACGACGTCGAACGTATCCGCGCTCAGGATTCCGCAGGCATTGAGAGCGCGATGCACCAGCATCGCATCGCCCGACTCGCGCGCCTTCGCGAGCGCGCCGCGTGCGATGGGCAGCGCCTCGCTCGACTTGCCGTCCAGGTAGAGCGCCCGGCAGTGGACGAGCGTCTGCTCGACGTTGTGCGCGGCTTCCATCAGTCGAAGAACGCGCGCGCCGCGAAGGGCGCCATCATCTGCCCCGAGTGCGCCACGCCCGGCACGATGCCCACGCTCCAGCGGAACGGGACGCCCAGGCGCCTGGCTTCGGCGAGCGCCGTCTCCATGAAGTGCCGGCCCCGCGCGAATCGATGCGGCCCCTGGCGCATGGCGGCGGGCTCGCGCGGAAGGTGCTCGTCGTTCGGGTCGATGTCGCGGTCGCCCAGGTGGACCTCGAGAGGACGGGAAAACATCGCGCGTAACTCCGCATCGGGGAGCCCGGCCTTGCGCAGGCCGAACGGGAAATCCTCGTCCCCCACCGGCAGCGTGTAGCTGCCCGCGTTGCCCGCGACGGCCCTCTCGTACGAGAGCGTGCCGCCGAACATCACCATGCGATGCACGAGCTGCGCGCCCGCCGAGTGGCCGGACAGGAAGTAGCGCTCACGGGTGGAGTCGACGCGCCGCTTCGCGTCCCGGAAGATCGCCTCGATCACCGGGAAGATCCACTCCTCGCGCGGCGCGAACGTGCCGTCGGCGCGGCACATGCCGCAGTAGTTGTAGGTGTACGGATGCGCGTACTGCGCCTCGTCGAACTCGGGCGCGACCACGAGCAGCCCGCGCCGCTCCGCGTCCGGGATCCAGAAATCGCGATATTCGTCGGCGTTGCGCTTTCGCCCGGCGATCACCACGACGATGGGCGAGGAGCGCGTGAACGACGCCGGCCGGTAAGCATGCACGACGATCTCGCGCGCGGGCCCGGGCCTGGGGTCCGCGAACGCGTACTTGGTTGCGCCGGGAGCGATCGACATGCCGCTATTGTTCCACGACGAGGCGGCGCGCGGCGCGGCGTATGATGCCCACTCGCCCGCCCCGAGGCGAAATCCGGAGAGCCCCATGAATCGCAAGCTCGCCGCAACTGCCCTGACTGCCGCGATCGCCATCGCAAGCGCCTGGACGACGGCCGCATCCGCCGCGCCCACCAGCGTCGAGATGACGTGGATGTCCATCGCCAACTGGTACTTCAAGATCGGCGACAAGCGAATCATGATGGACGCGTACATCACGCGCGTGCCCGGCCCGCCCTTCTTCTTCCCGCCGAAGAACTATCCGAACGACCTCTACGCATACACCAGGGCCCCGTACGGCGTGGACACGGCTTCCATCGCGAAGGTGAAGGACGCGGTGCTCGGCAAGGACAAGCTCGACTACATGCTCGTGGGCCACAGCCACTTCGACCACAGCTGGGATTCGCCCACGTGGTCGAAGATGACCGGCGCGCAGATGATCGGCGGCGCCTCCTCGTGCATGCAGGGGCTCGCGCAGGGACTGCCCGCGGCGCAGTGCACGAGCGTCTCCGGCGCCGAGAAGATCGCGATGGGCGACGGCATCACGGTTCGCGTGGTGCGCTTCAACCACAGCGGCGACGCGTCGAACCCGATCCAGCACTTCGCGCGCGAGCTCTACCAGCCGCCGGTTCCCGATCCCGCGACGGGCGGGCTGCGCGGCGGCGTGGGCGAGGACTATCCGAACGGCGGCGGCAACCGCGCATTCCTGTTCACCGTGGACGGGCCCGACGGTCAGCTCGCGTTCTTCGTGAACAACTCGGCGAGCGCCTACGACCTCGACAAGGACATCGTCGTGGACGGCGTGAGCTACGGCTCCCCGCTCGCCAACCTGCAGGCCGCCATGAAGGACGCGGGACTCACGCAGGTCGATGCGTGGATCGGCACCGGCGGCGAGCCGGTGGCGAAGCTGATCGTGCCCGTGATCCATCCCAAGGCGTACATCCCGAACCACTGGGACGGTCTCTTCAATCCGTTCTGGGCGGGCATGCCCTACCCGTTCAAGGACGACGCGCTCGCGAAATACCTCGGCGCGCAGGAGATACCGATGCTTCCGCAGAAGCAGTACTTCGACAAGTACGTGCTCACCAAGGCGGGCGTCGCCATGGCCGACAACCACGCGATGAAGGCCGCGCTCGGCTTCTCCGACGTGCAGGCGTTCAAGCAGTCGATGCTCGACGCGGTCGATCGCGTCGCCTCGACCAGCGTGGGCGACGACTGCGGCGAAGGCTTCAGCAAGCCGCCGGAATGGGCGAGCGTCTTCGCCTCGCTCGCGCGCTAGGAAATGATCCACGCCGGCGGATGCCACTGCGGCGCGGTGCGCTTCGAGGTCGAGGCGCCCGAGCGCGTGGTGGCGCTCGACTGCAACTGCTCGCTCTGCGCGATGACGGGGTTCCTGCACCTGATCGTGCCCGCGTCGAAGTTCCGGTTGCTGAAGGGAGAAGGCGATCTCTCGACCTACACCTTCGGCACCGGCACCGCGAAGCACCGCTTCTGCAGGACCTGCGGCATCAAGTCGTTCTACATCCCGCGTTCGAACCCCGACGGCTTCGACGTGAACGTGCGCTGCCTCGATCGTCCGCCGGCCGAACTCGTCATCGAGCCCTTCGATGGCCGCGACTGGGAGAGCAACGGCCCGGCCCTCGCGGGACTTTCCAGGGACTAGGGGGGCTTAGGGGTCAGAGCCCTTTTCCCGCGAAAAGGGGACAGATCACCTCCTACTGGAAATCTTCCGCCTCGAAGAGCTGCCGGATCTCGATCTGGCAGTCCTCGCCGGGAAACGGGCTCGGGCATTTCTTCGCCCACGTAATGGCGTGGGCGAGCGAGTCGCACTTCCACAGCCAGAATCCCGCGATGAGCTCCTTCGTCTCGGCGAATGGCCCGTCGACCACGCTGCGGATGTCGTCGCGCGAGAATCTCACCCGCGCGCCGTTGGCGCTCGACTTGAGGCCTTCGCCGGCGAGCATCACGCCCGCCTTCATGAGCTCCTCGTTGAAGCGTCCCATCTCGGCCACCAGCTTCGGGTCCGGCATCTTTCCCGACTCCGAGCTCTTCGTCGCCCTCACCATCACCATGAATCGCATGTTCGTCTCCGGTTGTGAACAGGGGATCTGTCCCCTTTTTCGCGGAAAAGGGCTCTGACCCTCAACGTGGCTTGCTCGAGGCGCGGCGGGGCACGCCATCGACGATGAGGTCGCGGCAGGGCCTCACTTCGATGGTGCCCAGGGGCGCGCTCGGGAGCCTGGCCGCCACGCTGATCGCCTCGTTCAGGTCGCGCGCCTCGACGAGGTAGAAGCCCGCGACAATCTCCTTGGTCTCCATGTACGGCCCGTCGGTGAGCGTGACCTTGCCGTTGCGCATCGTGACGCAGCTCGTGTCGGACGCCGGCTGCAGCGCCTCGGCCTCTATGAACTGCCCGCTCTTCAGCAGCTGCTCATTGAGCTCGAGGTGGCGTGCGTTGAGCGCGTTCACCTCGGGTTCGGGCAGCGCGCCCATCCGCTTTTCGTCGAGGTAGATCAGGCAGAGGTATCTCATCGTTCTTCCTCCTGAACAGGTTCCAGGCCATTTTCGGTCCTCCTGTCCGTAGTCGAACGGGGACAGGCGCTTTCGACAGGCCCTGGCGGAATTTTTCTACAACCCGGCGATGCGGCGCTCGAGGAATCGGCGCTCCGAGGCCTGGCGCGTGAGCTCGAGCGCCTTGCGGTAGGCCGCCGCCGCTTCCGCCGTGTGGCCGAGGCGACGGTGCATGTCGCCGCGCGCCGCGTGCGCGAGGTGGTATTCGGCGAGCTCGCCACGCGCGAGGATCGCATCGACGGCGGCCAGCCCCTGCTCGGCGCCGTCGCGCATCGCCACGGCCACCGCGCGGTTCAATTCCACGACGGGATTCGCGCCGAAGCCCAGGAGCACGTCGTAGAGCGCGACGATCTCGGCCCAGTCGGTCGCTTGCGCCGTGGGCGCTTCGGCGTGCACCGCGGCGATCGCCGCCTGGATCGCGTACGGACCGAAGGCGCGGGTCGCGAGTGCCGCTTCCACGAGCTTCACGGCGTCCGCGATCTGCGCGCGGTCCCAGAGCGAGCGATCCTGCTCGGTGAGCAGCACCAGCTCGCCCTCGGGCGTGGCGCGCGCCGCGCGGCGCGACTCGTGCAGCAGCATGAGCGCGAGCAGGCCGAGCACGTCGGGCTCGGGCAGCAGCTCCACCAGCAGGCGGCCCAGGCGGATCGCCTCCGCGGAGAGGTCCCGGCGCGTGAGGCTTTCGCCCGACGAGGCGAGGTAGCCTTCGTTGAACACGAGGTAGATCACGCGAAGGACGCTGTCCAGCCGCGCGGCGAGCTCGCTTCGCCCGGGCACCTCGTACGGAATGCGCGCGTCGCGGATCTTCGACTTCGCGCGCACGATGCGCTGCGCCACCGTGGGCGCGGGCACGACGAACGCACGCGCGATCTCCTCGGTGGTGAGGCCGCACACCTCGCGCAATGTGAGCGCCACCTGCGCCTCGGGCGCGAGCGCCGGGTGGCAGCAGGTGAAGATGAGGCGAAGCCGGTCGTCCTCGACGCCCTCGCGCTCCACGACGGCCGAGGCGTCGGCGATGGATTCGACGAGCCCTTCCACGTCTTCC